>DASZYY010000149.1:0-27730 GCA_035545175.1 Mycobacteriales bacterium | reverse complement strand
GCCGTTCGGCGAACCACCAGCTGCCGTCGACCTTGCGGTAACGGTCGGTGTACAGCCCGTACGCCGTACTCCAGACCGCCTCGTCGCGATGGTGGCGGATCTCGCACATGAAGATCCGGCCGGTCGCATCGATGCCGTCACCGGCGACCTCGACCACCGAGTTCAGGATGACGAACTGGAAGTGGTCGAACCGCTCGCACGCGGCGCTCACGAACGTGCTGAACGCAGCCGGCCCGGTGAACGTCCTCGTCGGCGCGGTGACCGTGTCGACCTCGACCACGATGTCGGGGAGGAACAGCCGGTCGAGCTCGGACCAGGCGCGCCGGCTGACGACGTCGGCATACGCCGACTGCAACCGCTGCAGCCCTACGACGTCGGCGTTCACGTCGTCCCTTTGGGCTGTCCGGTCCGCGGCTGCTCATCCGGGATGTCGATGGGGATCTCCTCGCCGAGCCCGAAGCCGGGCGCAAGCTCGAGCTCGTCGCCGCTCCAGAACTTGCCCGGGTCGTACCAGCTGGCGTGCCGCTCCTTCGGCAGCACACCCATGTCCTGGTAGGTGATGGCGACCACCTCTGCGCAGTACGCCGTCTCCCGCCTGTCCTCTCCCGGTGTCGCCTTACGGGGGAGGCGGCCGCCGAACCAGCCGGCGGCGAGGGCACGGGTGGTCGGGAACGGCGTGCCGTCGAGCCGGGCGATCGCTTTCAGCATCGCGTCCTCGGCGGCGCGGGTCACCTCGCCGTCGAGCTGGCGCAGCCAGCCCTGCTGGCCGTAGCGGTTCGCCCACACCAGTGCCGAGTCGCGCAGGTCATGCAGCTGCACGCCGCGTTGGTAGTTGCCGGTCCACATGTCGACCAGCGACTTGCCGAGCTCGGCGTGCCACATCAGCGGCGGCAGGTCATCGATCACGACGGCCATGCCGACGTGGTTGACCGGCGCGTTGGTCAACGTCCGGATCGCGCGGTCCGCGCCGCTGTGCCCGCGGAACAGCCACAGGTCGCCGGTGCGCGTCAGCTCGACAGCAGCGTCGAGTGACAGCGTTGGCGTGGTCACCCGGGCAGGTTACGGTCACGCAGTGCGCTGGTGGAAGGTTGTCGGTCTGGCCGGCCTGGCCGGGGTGGCCGCGACGGGAGTCGTGATCGCCCGGCGCGAGCGTGCGCGTCGCGCCTTCACCCCCGAGCAGGTGCGTGACCGGTTGCAGGCGCGATACGCGGAGATCGCAGCGCGCTAGCCGTCCGCGCCGCGTCGATACGCTGCCGCGATGCCGCTGTTCTCCTTCGAGGGACTCACTCCGCAGATCCATCGCGATGCCTTCATCGCGCCGACCGCGAGCATCGTCGGTGACGTGACGATCGAGGAGGGCGCGTCGGTCTGGTACGGCGCGGTGCTGCGTGCCGACTTCGGCCCGATCGTCGTGAAGGCGGGCGCCAACATCCAGGACGGCGCGATCGTGCACGGTGCCGGACTGGTCGAGATCGGTGCCGGCGCCACGGTCGCGCACCAGTGCGTCGTACACGGCGCGATCATCGGCACCGAAGCGCTGATTGGCAACGGCGCGGTGATCCAGGACGGCGCGCGGATCGGCGATCGCGCGCTGGTCGCCGCCGGCGCTCTCGTCCCGCCCAACGCCGTCGTCGAGCCGGGAACCTTGTTTCGCGGCGCTGCCGGGTCATCGGCCGGCCCACTGTCGGCCGGCGCCGCGCACTGGGTGGAGACCAACCCGGAGGAGTACCGGAAACTCGCTCGCCGCCACATCGCGGGCGCTGCTCTGATTGAGTCCTGATCCGCCGTCGAACAGGAAGCAGCATGGCAACTCTCGACATCCGGCCGAACTGCGAGAACTGCGACCGCGACCTGCCGAACGGCGATCCGGACGCGCGCATCTGCACGTTCGAGTGCACCTTCTGCGCGCGCTGCGTCGAGCTGCTGGAGGCGCGTTGCCCGAACTGTGGCGGCAACTTCGTCACGCGACCGACGCGACCCGAGTCGCTGCTGGAGATGTACCCGGTCTCGACCGAACGCGTCGTGAAGGAGCACGTCGCGGTGCCGTCCTGACGGGCGATCAGAGGTCTTTCGCGAGCACCTCGAACATCAGGTCGGGCCGGCGTGGCAGGCCGAACCGCTCGTCACCGTACGGAAACGGCTCGGTGACGCCGGTCCGCCGGTAGCCGCGCCGCTCGTACCAGGCGATCAGCTCGTGGCGCTGCACGAGCACCGTCATCTCCATCCGGGCCGCAGCCCACAGGTCGCGAACCAGCCGTTCGGCTTCCTCGATGACGAGCTTGCCGATGCCGGCGCCCTGCAGCGATGGCCGGACGGCAAACATCCCGAAGTAGGCCGCGTCAGCACCACGCCGCAGCTCGCAGCAGCCGCGGAGCTCGGCACCGCCGGAGGCGAGCAGCACGAGCCGGTCGTCGGCATCCACGATGGCCTGCACGGCTTCGGCGTCGGTGCGCCGGCCGTCGAGCAAGTCCGCCTCTGTCGTCCAGCCGACCCGGCTGGCGTCGCCGCGGTAAGCCGACTCGACCAAGGCAACCACGTCGGCCACGTCCGCCGCCGTGGCTGGGCGGAATGACAACCCGCTCATCGATCTGACGCTATCCCTGTAACGCGATCTTGAGCCCTCCCGCTGTCCTGGTGAACTCTCCGACGAAAGGACGGGCGAATGAACAGACCAGGTCTTCTGCTGCTCACCGCTTCGGCTGGAGCCACCTTCGTCGCCGCGATTGCTCCCGCGGCCGCGGTGACGCCGAAGGACGATCCGACCGGTTCCACCACTGGCTACAGCCTGTCGATCGCGCTGGCCGAGAAGTCCATCGACCCCGGTGCATCCGACGCGGTGTCCGGTGTCCTCACGAAGGCCGGCGTTCCGCAGTCGGGCGACACCGTCTACCTCCGGGCACGGGTCAACGGACGCCGACACCACGGACATCGGGTGGGGTCGGCGGTCACCGGGCCGGACGGCAGCGTCAGCTTCACCGTCACCCCGATCGCCAAGACGCACTACCGACTGGTGTTCCGCGCCGCGTCCTCGACCTCGCCGACCACCTCTCCCACGCCGAGTCCCGTGAGCCGGCGCAGCACGGTCGCAGCGCGTAGCAAGATCGTCATGGTTCACATCCTGCGCAACAGCTCGCTGTCGATCCGGTCGCGTGAAGGGCGCCGGGGCGAGGTCATTCAAGGCCAGCTCCGCGGCGCCGGTCACAGCCTCCCGGGTCGCAAGGTGACGTTGCAGGAACGCTCCGTCGGCAGCGACACCTGGACCCCGGTGTCCACCCACCGGACCCGCCGCCACGGCGTCGTCGTCTTCCGCGTCGACCCGCCGACTGCTCCGGAGGAGTTCGAGCTCAGTTACGCCGGTGGGCCTAACTACCACGGTTGCCAGAGTGGCGTCGTTACGATCGGCTGAGATTTGGGAGAATGCCACGAGCTCAGCACTCGTGATTCGTATGAGATGGGGACAGCGCTCATCGGCAAGCAGCCGTCGAAGCGAGCTCGTCGGTCGGACCCCGCAACGGGTCGGGCCGACGAGCCGCTGGACGACGCCCTTCGCCGTGCCAGAGCCGGCGACGAGACCGGGTTTGCCGAGCTCTGGCGCGAGCTGCACCCGCGGTTGCTCCGCTACCTGCGGGTGCGCAGCGGGCGCAACTACGAGGACGTCGCCGCGGAGACGTGGCTGCACGCCATCCGCGATCTGCACAGCTTCGTCGGCAACGCCGACGGGTTCCGGGCGTGGCTGTTCACCCTCGCCAGACACCGCGCGATCGACGCGGCCCGTGCGGCCGGCGCGCGACCGCAGATCTCCATTCCGGACTTCACCGCCGTTGGCCGCCAGCCCACGACTCCCGCGGCCGAAGCCGAGGCGCTCGAGCACATGTCGACCGAGCGCGCGATCGACCTGGTCAAGCGCTTGCCGGCCGACCAGGCCGACATGGTCATGCTGCGGATCGTTGCCGGCCTCGACGTATCGGTGGTCGCCGAGATCGTCGAGAAGTCGCCGGGTGCGGTGCGGGTCAGCGTTCACCGCGGATTGCGGGCGCTCGCGCGCGATCCACATGTTCAGTCCGAGGTGGGTTGATGCGTCACCGCGATGACGACCTCGAACCGTTCCGGGAAGACCCCGTCGTCAAGGCGCTGTCCAGCCCGGGGACCGAGGCGGAGCTGGCCGACGAGGCGCAGGCGGTCGCGGCCTTCAAGGGAGCGGTTCCGCCGCAGCGTCAGCGCCGGTCCGCCGCACGCATCGCGACGATCAGCACGGCGGGGGTTCTGGTGCTTGCCGTCTCCGGCGGAGTTGCGGCGGCGTACACGTCGAACCTGCCCGACTCCTGGCAGGCGAAGCTCTACAACGATCTGCCGTCGCTGCACTTCCCGAAGCCGAAGCCCCAGCCGGCGCCCGTGGTCGCGTCGACCCCGCCGGCTCCCGTCTCCTCGACTCCCTCGGCGCCGGTACCGAGCCGTACCCCGAGCCCGCCGGCGTCGACGAACCCGACGCCGACGGCGTCCGTCGGCACCAGCGCGCCCGCCTCCCCGAGGATCACTCCGACCTTGCCGGGTGTGGGTGGGACCGCGACCGCGAGCGCCGCGAGCTCTCCGACCTCCGTTCCGACACCGACTCATGTTCCGGCCGGCGGCGTGACGGTCGCGATGACAGTTGCACCGGGGACCCGGGTGCCGGTCGGTACGCCGCTGACCGTCAAGGGCGAGCTCACTGCCACAGACGGCGGGGATGTCGCGAACCGCCGCGTGGTGCTGGTCGAGCGGATCGTCGGCGTTCCGGGCCGGCAGCGACTCGGCACGGCACGTAGTGACGAGAACGGCGCAGTCTCCTTCTCGGTTCCCGCGGTGCAGCGCAACGTGCGCTTGGTGCTGCGCGCCCAGCGACACGCGCACAGCACGGCGACCCGGGTCGTCGTCATCCCGCTCATCCACGTCCAGGTCGCCTCGACCGCGCAAGGCGCGACCTCCGCCACGGTCACCATGACGGTCAACGGCGCCCAGCCCGGCGACGTCGTGGTGGTGCGCGGGGCGAACGGCAGTCGCCAGCAGGCGAAGCTCGACGCATCGATGACGGCGACCTTCGCGGTACCGGCATCGCCGTCGCGGCAGATGCACTACCGCGCGTTGATCCCGCGCACCCGGGCGCACGCCGCGCACTCGCTCGCGTTCTACGTCCCGGCGAGCGGTTAGGCGGCGCTAGGGTCCGTCTCCATGACAGACGGTGGTTTCCTCGTCGGGCGCGGCATCTCCGACGTGACCGGTGAGCTCTCCGGCTGCGGGCTGCTCGGGTACGGCAAAGCGGACCAGGTCTCGAAGGGCCTGCACACCCGACTGCGGACCAGGGCGTTCATCTTCGTGGACGCGGCGTCCAGCGAGCGGGTTCTGATCTGTGTGAGTGACCTGCCGCTGATGTTCGACAGCGTGCATCGGGAAGTGCTGCGCCGGCTCGCCGCCAAGTACGCCGACCAGTACACCGATGTCAACACGATGCTCACCGTCACGCACACCCACTGCGGTCCGGGTGGCTACTCCCACCACAGGCTCTACAACATGACGACCCACGGCTTTCACCCGGTGACGTTCCAGGCGATCGTCGACGGGATCGTCGAGGCGGTCGACCGCGCGCACGCCGACATCGCACCCGCCACCCTGACGCTGTCACGCGGCGAGCTGGCGGACGCGAGCGTCAACCGCTCACCGCAGTCATTCGCTCGCAACCCCGAGTCGGACAAGGCGCACTTCCCCCACGCGATCGACCCGCAGACGACACTCCTGCGGGTTGAGCGAGACGGCCGGGTGGTCGGTGCCATCAACTGGTTCGCGACGCACGGCACGAGCATGACCAACCGCAACTGCCTGGTGAGCGGCGACAACAAGGGATACGCGGCGTACCACTGGGAGCGGGTCGTGTCCGGCGTCGACTATCTCGCCGGGCCGACGCCGGACTTCATCAGTGCGTTCGCGCAGACCAACACCGGTGACATGTCGCCGAACCTCAACCGCCGTCCGGGCAGCGGCCCGACCGAGGACGAGTTCGAGAACACGCGGATCATCGGGCAGCGGCAGGCCGACGCCGCGGCCGCGCTTGCGAAAGTGGCAGGTGTCGAAGTCACCGGCGGCGTGGCTGCTCGGACGACGTACGTCGACCTAGGCGACGTCACGGTCAGCCCGGAGTACACCGGCGACGGTCGCGAGCATCGGACGACGCCGAACATGGGCGGCGCGGCCGCGCTTGCCGGAACGGATGAGGGGCCCGGGTTCCCTGGCTTCAAGCAGGGCCGTAACCGGCTGGTCGATGCCTTCACCCGCGCGACGTACTACCGGTTCTCCTCGCGGCTGCGGGACTCGCAGTCGCCCAAAGGCATCGTCCTTCCTGGTGGGGTGATGAACCGGCTGGCCCCGTTCGTGCAGGAGCGGGTCCCGGTACAGCTGCTACGGATCGGTCGGCTCTACCTGATCGGGATCCCCGGCGAGGTGACCATCACGGCCGGGCTGCGAATGCGCCGCGAGGTCGCCGGCGTCGTCGGTGCGGAGCTCGACGACGTCTTGGTCGCCGGGTATAGCAACGCCTACATCCATTACGTCACGACGCCCGAGGAGTACGAGGAGCAGCGATACGAGGGCGGCAGCACCCTGTTCGGTCGCTGGGAGGCTCCGGCGCTGACCCAGATCGCGGTGCAGCTCGCTACGGCGATGCGTGACGGTTCCGCCGTCCGTCGCGGAGATCCGCCGCCGGACCTGTCGCGTCGCAACAAGCGCGACGTGAAGACCAAGCCGGACAAGCGTGTCCTCGGCCGAGCGTTCGGTGACGTGCTGTCGGCGCCGCGCGGACGCTACTCGCGCGGCGATGTGGTGGAGGTCGCCTTCGCCGGGGCCAATCCCAACCATGACCTGCATCGCGGCGGTACCTACCTCGAGGTCGAGCGCGAGGTCGACGGCTCGTGGCAACGCGTCGCCGACGACGGTGACTGGTCGACCAAGCTGCACTGCCGCAAGGCGGACGGCGGCATGCGGATCACGATCACCTGGGATGTCCCCGCCGACGCCGAAGCCGGCGAGTACCGCATCCGCTACTTCGGCGACGCCGCCGACGGCGCCGGGACGCTGACGCCGTTCACGGGGACCAGTCCGACGTTCTCGATCATCTGACGTGTAAACAGGACCTGTGACGAGCGAGGACTGGACCACCCCGGGCGTCTATGAGGTGGTGCCGGGCGTGCACCGGATCCCGCTTCCGCTTCCGAACGACGGGCTTCGCGCGGTCAACGTCTACGCCGTCACCGGGCCTGACGGCCCGGTGCTGATCGACTCGGGCTGGGCGGTGGCCAACGCGCGCGAGCTCCTCGAGTCCGGGCTGCGCGAGATCGGAGCCGGGCTCGGCGACGTGCAGCGCTTCCTGGTGACCCACATGCACCGCGACCACTACAGCCAGGCGATCCATCTGCGCGGCGAGTTCGGTACGACGGTCGCACTCGGTGCCGAGGAGCGGTGGTCGCTCGAGCTCGTCAGCCGACCCGGACGCAAGGCCGCCGAGGAGCAGGTGGCGCTGCTCACCGCGCTCGGCGCCCCGGACATCGCCGAGAAGATGCACAGCGGGAACCGGGGCCATCACGATCCGGCCGAGTGGGAGCTGCCCGACGAGTGGCTCAAGAGCGACCAGTTCATCGACGCCAACGGCCGCGAGCTGGAGGTCGTCGAGACGCCTGGTCACACCCGCGGGCACGTCGTCTTCTACGACACGGCGAACAGCCTGCTGTTCGCCGGCGATCACGTGTTGCCGACCATCACACCGTCGATCGGGTTCGAGCCGGCAATGACGCCGGACCCGCTGGGGGCGTTCCTCCAGTCGTTGGCGATCGTGCGCAGCCGGCCCGACGTGATGTTGCTCCCCGCGCACGGCCCCGTCGTGCCGAGCACGCACGCCCGCGTGGACGAGCTCGTCGAGCACCACCGGGTGCGCCTCGACCAGATGGCTGCGGCGCTCGCCGGCGGCGCGGAGACGGCGGCCGCGGTGGCGGGCGTGGTCACCTGGACCCGGCGCGAGCGCAAGCTCAGCGAGCTGGATGTGTTCAACCAGTTCCTCGCCGTCTGCGAGTCCGGCGCGCACTTGCAGCTGCTCGTCGGCCAGGGCCGCGCGACGATGCAGGAGAGGGACGGGGTCCGCTACTACGCGGTCGTATGATCCGGACATGCCGGACATCACTCGCATGCCTCTTGCCCCGTCGCGTTTCGTCGCGCTGATCGGCGCCGCCGTCGCCGTCGCCGGTACCAGTGTTGTCGCGGGACCCGCCGTGGTTGCCGCGGCGTCGGCCACGCCGACGGTCCAGTCCGTCGCGCTCACCAGCGGCCACACCGCGGTCACGTCGTCGACGAGCAAGAAGCTGGTCGTGCAGGTCACCGCCAACCAGACACAGGCGCAGTTCACCGGGCAGCCGACCTCGGGTGAGGTGACGGTGAGCCTCAGCACCGGCAGCTCATCGAAGAGCGAGAGCCATGAGTGGCAGTTCAACAACACCGACGGCGCGCTGACCGTCGACTCGACCGGTGCGGGCTCGCTGAACGTGCCCAACCCGGCGATCACGCCGTTCGGCAAGATCGACCTGACGATCACCCCGGTCGGCGACCCGACCACGACCAGCTGCCAGGGCAGCCCGAGCACGCAGACGCAGCCGGTGACCCTTGCGGGGACCTTCTACTTCGACAGCCAGTCGACCGGCAGCAACGCGTGGGGGACCGTCGGCTCGAAGGCGAACAACACGACCTTCACCTTCTCGACCACGAACACCGTGACCACTACCTACCTCAACCCGAGCGCGCCGAGCTGCATCGACTTCGGCAACGTGCCGTGTGCCTCGAGCCTGTTCTGGCAGTCGGGCAACGAGGACATCTCGTTGTCCGGCGCCAAGTCGGGGACGAAGGGCTTCATCTTCGGTTCCCGGACGACTGACATCGCCAGCCCGGCCGGCACGCAGCGCATCGACTCGGCGTTCGGGACCTCCAAGAAGCTCGTGCTGAACACCAGCGGAACCGCGGCGTCGCTCGTGGTGAAGGCCAACACCAACTCCGGTGGGAGTGCGAAGCTCAGCGCCAGCAAGCACTCCAAGCCGAGCAGCGTCGACTGCAAGAAGTCCGGCAAGTCGATGGTCGAGACGCTGACGACCTGGAGCAACGCCAGGTACAAGAACGCGACCAAGCCGCTGGCCGTCCACGAGCAGATCTTCGGCACGATCAAGGTGGCCAACAACAAGCAGGCTCAGATCATTCGGACCAAGCTCTCCTGAGGCGGGCGTAGCGTCGGCGGTGAGCTAGGAGCGCGCCATGCCGATCGTCAGGCTGAACCACGCTGTTCTCTACGTCCGCGACCTGCAGCGCAGCCTCGACTTCTACGTCGGGGTGCTCGGCTTCACCCGGATCGAGGAGATGACCCCGGCCGGCTTTGCCGGCGCCGCGTTCCTGCGCGCCCCCGGCTCGACGAATGACCACGACCTCGGGCTGTTCGCGCTCGGTGACGCGCTCGGCCCGTCGATGGCCGGCAAGAGCACGGTCGGCATGTACCACCTGGCGTGGGAGGTCGACACCCTCGAGGAGCTAGAGCGGCTGCACGGGGCACTCAGCGAAGCCGGTGCGCTAGTAGGCGCGTCCGACCATGGCACCACCAAGAGCCTCTACGCCCACGATCCGGACGGCCTCGAGTTCGAGGTTGCGTGGATCGTCCCGGCCGACCGGTTGACGCAGGACGCGAAGGACGCTCGGACCCGGATCGGGCCGCTTGACCTCGCCGCGGCCAAAGAGCGCTACGGCGCCACGACGCGCGGCGGTGTCGGAATCTCGGTCGGCTAGCTCGCGCTAGCCGAAATCGGGCTCGGCGCCACCCGCAGGACGCGGGCGACCGGCCCCGGCAGCCACCAGTTCCAGCGGCCCATGAGCGACATCAAGGCGGGCACCAGGAGCGCCCGGACGATCGTCGCGTCGAGCAGGATGCCGACACCGAGACCGGTGCCGAGCACCTTGATGTCGGTCTCCGGGCCGGAGGCGAGCGCAGCGAACGCGAGGAACAGGATCAGCGCAGCGCTGGTGACGAGGCGGCCGGTCCGACCGAGCCCACGAACGACGGCGGTGTTGGTCCCGCTCTCGTCGGTCGAGGCGTCGTACTCCTCGCGGATCCGGCTCAAGATGAACACTTCGTAGTCCATCGACAGGCCGAACAGGAATGCGAAGACCATCAGCGGAACCCAGAACGTGATCGCGCCCGTGGGTGCGACTCCGAAGAGCGCGTCCGAGCCGTGCCCGCTCTGCCAGAACCAGGTCAGGAACCCGAAGGTCGCGCCCATCGAGATGACGTTGAGCACGACCGCTTTGAGTGCGAGCACGATAGAGCGGAACGCGCGAGCGAGCAGGATCAACGTCAGCAACGCGATGATCGAGAACATCAGCGGGAAGTTGCCGTAGACCGCGTGGATGTAGTCCTGCTGCGTCGGTCCGTCGCCCGCGACGCCTACGACGGAGGGGAATGACTTCACTGTCGCCTGGACAGCTCGAACCGGCGCGAGCGTCTCGTTGTTGGCCGTCACTTCGTCCGGCACCGCGATGATGTCGGAGTAGCCCTCGTTGTTGGCGACCGCTCCCGTCGGCAGCGTCGCGATGGACACGCCATCGGTCTTGTCGACCGCCTGCCGCACCTGCGGTGCGTCTGAGGTCTTGGTCAGCACCTCGAGCGGGGTGAGCACGCCGGGGCTGATCCCCTGCTGGGTCATCAACGAGTACGACTCGTACGCCGGTCCGCTCTTGGCCAGCGCCTGCACGCTGGTCTCGCCGACCTTCAGGCCGAAGACCGGCGCCAGCATCACGCCGAGGATCACGATCGCAACGCCGGCACCCGCCCACCGCTGCTTCACGACGCCGTTCGCCCACCGGGTCCAGGACTTGCTGGCGGACGCCTCGTGCCGGATCCGCGGCCAGTCGACGCGCGGGCCGATTCCGCCGAGCAGCGCTGGCAGGAGGGTGAGCACCACGATCGTCGAGACCACCGGGATGAGGACGCCGCCGATGCCCACGCTGCGAAGTCCCGGCACCGGCAGCACGATCAGCGCAAGCAGGCCGATGGCGACGGTCAGACCCGACACCGCGACGGTTCTACCGGCGGTCTCCGCGGCGCGGATCACCGCGGAATGGTTGTCTCGACCGTGTTCGCGTTCTTCACGCCAGCGCGTGACGAACAGCAGGCTGTAGTCGATGGCGAGACCGAGCCCGACCAGACCGACGAGGAACTCGACGATGAACGACACCTCGGTGAACGTGGTGAGGCCGAGCACGATGAGGAAGGTCGTGAGGATCGACACGGCGGCGACGAGCATCGGGAGCAGCGCGAGGAGGGAGGCGAAGACGAAGGCAAGCACGATCAGTGCGCCCAAGCCGCCGAGCAGTGTCTCGGCGAAGACTCCAGGTCCGTTCGAGTCGCCCCCCGAAGAGAGCTGCCCCTCACCGGTGATCCCGGTCTTCCAGCTCGGCAGTGCGGTGGCCACCGCCTTCTTCAGGTCGTCGGTGGGGTCGTCGGAGAACGACGACGGCGGCTTCGTGAAGATGATGGCGATCGTCGTCCGGCCGTCCTTGCCGATGAACCGCGCGTCGTGGGTGTTGGCGTAGTCGACGACGCGGGTACCCGGCAGCGCCTTGTCGATGGCCGGACCGACCTGCGCGATGGCGGAGGTCTGAGAGGCCGCGGTCGTGCCTTCCGGTGTCTGCATCACCGCGATGCTGGTGAACCCGGTCGTGCCGTTCGGGCCGTAGAGCTTGGTCAGGTGCTGTGAGGTGTCGTAGCCGGGCTGGCCCGGCAGCGAGAAGTCGATCGACAGCCGGTCCTGGATCTTGCCGGCCGCGAACATGCCGGCGATGAAGATGACCAGCCAGCCGACCATCACCCAACGGCGGTGGTGCAGCACCAGGGCCGCCAGTCGCCCGAACCAGTTGCTCGGCTCAACCGTTGCCGTCTCGCTCATCAACGCTCCCACCCTCGTCTGGGACTTACTGCGGCTTGAGAATGTTTCAGATGCAGAATGATTCCGCAAGTGTATTATCTGTCACATGGCAAGGGAGCCCGGGCCCCGGCAGTCAGGACGGTCCGGCCAGCCCGAAGTCATCGGAACCGGCTTCCTGCTCTCCGCGCTCGGCGCTCACTCCGCAATGAACTTCGGGCGCCGGCTCGCTGCGCTCGACCTCACGCCACCGCACGTCGGGCTGCTACGCGCGATCGCGCGGGAACCGGGTCGTAGCCAGCAGGCGGTCGCCGAGGAGTTCGGCATGCCGCCGAGCCGGCTGGTTGCCTTCATCGACGACCTCGAGCACTCCGGTCTGGTCGAGCGAGGTCGCGACCCGCGCGACCGGCGCGCGCACAATCTGTTCCTCACCGACAAGGGTGCCAAGGTGATGGGGCAGGTGGCCGACATCGGTCGCGATTCGGAGCAAGCGCTGTTGAAGTCCCTCAATCGCGAAGAGCGACTCGAGCTGCACCGGCTGCTGGAACGCTTGATGGCCGACCATGAGATCGGCGTTCACCCCGGTTATCGCACGATGAAGCCGCGCGACGACTAGAACAGCGGTACGGCGTCGTCGTACCGGCTCATGGCGACCTCGGCGAGGCGGGGGTCGGCGCCGATCGGCGCGCTGACGACCTCGGCGCCGCAACGCGCGACCATGTCCGCGAACTGGCTCGGTGCCAGGAGGTAGGTCGCGACGGAGCGCGGGCTGAGGTCGGCCAGGGCGGGCTCGCCGGCGCCGACGAACGCCGGCGTGACCTCCACCCGCAGGACGGCACCCAGCTGCTCTGCGGCGATCCGCACGTCGGCGATGCCGCGCGGATCCTTCGAGCCGGCCGCCGCGAGAACCACCGGGGTTCCTTCTTGCCAGCCGGCGTCGGTGAGCCGATCGGTGACGATCTGCGCGATCCGGGGATCGGGGCCGATCGACCGCGCGATGATCGCGTCGGGAGCGGCAGCCGGGATGTCGGTGTCGAGGTGAAAGCCTCGCCCCAGCAGCATCGGGACGACAACAGCGCCGGCGGTCGGCAGATCGGCCAGCCGCGGCGAGTTGTGCTCGAGATACCCGACCCGGACGTCGAGGTCCGGCCGGTTGCCGACGATGCGGTCGGCAACCCAGTCGAACACCGCGGTGTACCCGGGATCAGAGCTGCCGTGGGCAGCGAGGATCAGCGCGCGACTTGGCACAGATCAAGTCTGTCTTGCGTTCTCCGCCGTGCGCTCGCAAGGCGGCACCGAGCGAAGCGTGCTAAGGCACGCGAGCGAGGGACAACGCCGCGAGCGTGCGGCCGAGGACGCAAGACCTGCTATTCGTGGAGGCCGCACTCGACCTTGGGGAGGCCCAGCCAGCGGCCGGAGCGGCCTTCGCCCTTGCGGGTGCACGGCGCGCAGCCGATGGAGCCGTAGCCCTCGGAGATGAGCGGGTTGACCAGCACGTTGTTGTCCCGCGTGTAGCGGTCGACGTCGTCCTGGGTCCAGCCGGCGATCGGGTTGACCTTGACCATCTGGTGCTTGTCGTCCCACTCGACGACCCGGACGCCGGCCCGGGTGTCGGTCTCGTCGCGGCGAATGCCGGAAGCCCAGGCGACGTACGGCGCGAGCGCCTTGGTCAGCGGGGCGACCTTGCGCATCGCGCAGCACAGGTCCGGGTCGCGAGCGAACAGGTCCTTGCCGAACGCCGCGTCCTGCTCGCAGACCGACAGGTGCGGCGTCACCCGCACCAGGTCGATCGGCAGCGTGGCTTCGACCGCGTCAGCCGTGCCGAGCGTCTCGGCGAAGTGGTAGCCGGTGTCGAGGAAGATCACGCGGATCCCGGGCACCACGGTGCCGGCGAGGTGAGCCATGACGCCGTCCGCCATCGAGGCGGCAATCGCGAACCGCTGACCGAAGCGGTCATGGGCCCACCGGATGATCTCCTGCGGCGTCGCGCCCTCGAGGGCGGCACCCGCGTGCTGCGCGAGGTGGATCAGCCCGTCGGAGGCGTCGTACAGGTCTTCCAGCGACGTGTCGTCATGGTGCAAGAACGACAAACTGTCGCCAACAGGGGCAGTCATTGAAAGATGTCCTCAGCAGGTAGAAGGGTCGCGGGCGCTTGTGATTCAGCGCATGCGACACGCGGCGCTAGTGACGCGCTGCAGATCTACATGCAGCCGCGCCACCAGAAGCACCGGTGAGGACATATAGGTAGTCTGGCACAGGTCAGAGCCTGCGTCACCAGGCCTGTCCCAGCCTTCGAGACAACGTCGTCTCACGCTCCCCACGCTTCTCTCAACTCAGGAAGTCGATCTTTTATGCCACCCGCACGCCGCAGCGCTGGTCAGGGCCAGTGGGCCAAGGGCCACCTGGAGCCGCTGACCCCGCAAGAGCGGTTCAAGAAGGACGACGACGGCCTGAACGTCCGTGCCCGGATCGAGAACATCTACGCCAAGGCCGGGTTCGACTCGATCGACGCGAGTGACCTCCGCGGCCGGATGCGCTGGTGGGGCCTCTACACCCAGCGACGCCCGGGGATCGACGGCGGCAAGACCGCCATCCTCGAGCCGGAGGAGCTCGACGACTCCTACTTCATGCTGCGGGTCCGGATCCCCGGCGGCCAGCTGAGCAACCAGCAGCTGCGGGTGGTCGCGGCCATCGCCACCGAGTTCGGGCGCGACTTCGCCGACATCACCGACCGGCAGAACGTGCAGTACCACTACATCCGGATCGAGGACATGCCGGAGATCTGGCGGCGCCTCGAGGAGGTCGGCCTGTCCACGGGCGAGGCTTGCGGCGACACTCCCCGCAACATCCTCAGCTGCCCGCTGTCCGGCGTGGACGTCGATGAGGTCCTCGACTCGACCGAGACGCTGCACGCGCTGAACTCCTACGCCTACCTCAACAAGGAGTTCTCGAACCTCCCGCGCAAGTACAAGACCGCGATCGGCGGCTGCCCGGTGCAGTGCATCGCGCACGAGATCAACGACATCTCCTTCGTCGGCGTACGCCACGACGACGGCCGGGTCGGCTACGACCTCTGGGTCGGCGGCGGGCTGTCGACGAACCCGAAGCTCGCGGTGCGGCTCGGTGTCTTCGTCCCGCCGGAGGACGTCATCGAGGTGTGGGCCGGCGTCACCCGCATCTTCCGCGAGTGGGGCTACCGACGCTCGCGCAACCGCGCCCGGCTGAAGTTCCTGGTCGACGACTGGGGTGCGGAGAAGTTCCGCGACATGCTCGAGAGCGAGGAGTTCCTGGGCCGCAAGCTCGAGGACGGTCCGGCGCCCGTGCACACCGGCGCGCAGCGCGACCACGTCGGTGTTCGCAAGCAGAAGGACGGTAACAACTACGTCGGGTTCGCCTTCCGCACCGGCCGCAGCAGCGGCACCGAGCTGACCGCGATCGCCGACCTCGCCGAGAAGCACGGCAGTGGGCGGGTGACGTGCACCGTCGAGCAGAAGATGGTGATTCTCGACGTACCGGACAGCGAGGTTGACGCCCTTGTCGCCGAGCTCGAGTCGCGGGATCTGCCGGTTCGGCCGTCGAACTTCCGTCGCGGCATGATGGCCTGCACAGGCCTGGAGTTCTGCAAGCTCGCGATCGTCGAGACCAAGGCGCGCGCGATCGACCTGTACGACGAGCTCGAGAAGCGACTGCCGGACTTCGACACGCCGATCACGATCAACGTCAACGGCTGCCCCAACGCGTGCGCGCGGTTCCAGGTCGCCGACATCGGACTCAAGGGCATGATCGTCGACGACGGGGAGGGCTTCCAGGTCCACCTCGGTGGTGCGATCGGTGAGGACGCCGGCTTCGGCCGCAAGCTTCGCGGGCTGAAGGTCACCGCGGACGAGCTGCCCGACTACGTCGAGCGAGTGCTGCGCAACTACATGAAGGACCGGCAGGACGGCGAGCGGTTCGCCACATGGGTGCGCCGTGCCGACGAGGAGCTGGTTCAGTGAGCGAGTACCGGAGCGAAGCGGAGGTGGCTCGCTCCAATCCAACGCAGATCCGGTTCATCGGCTCGCCCCGACGGCCGTGCCGATGACGGAACGGGCAGTGCCGTTCTACTGCCCGTACTGCGGGGACGAAGACCTGCAGCCGTACGCCGACAAGCACGGCGCCTGGTGGTGCCAGTCGTGCCGCCGCGCGTGGTCGCTGTCCTATATCGGGATGGGCACGCCCAGTCGGATGGGCGGCGGACCTGCGGGCGATCCCGAGTCGGGTCCTGGGGAGGACTCGGACAAGTAAGGGCGGCCTTCCCCCTTCCGCTGATTCACCATCCTTTTCGCTCTTGGCCTTGCCTCTGGGATCTGCAACGATGCGGGCACAGGGCCTAGGAGGCGGCGCGATGGGCGGTCAGGCGCGGGACAGCGTTGCCATCGTCGTGTATCGCGAGGACGGCAGCTGGCGGGGCGACGTCCTCCCGGATCGGATCGCCGACGACCTCGACGCCCTCATCAAGGTGCTGCGTCAACAACCCGCAGAGAACGGCGCCATCGGGCTGGTCAACGTTGCCGACGAGTTCTTCGTCGCATTGCGGGTGCGCGGTGACGACGTGCGGATGATGCTGTCGGATGCCTCGGCTGCGGTCGCCTGGGATCTGGCCCGGCAGGTGACCGATCGACTTGGCCTCGACACCCCCGATGACGAGGAAGGCGAGGACATCTGGCCGGCCGGCGACATCGCGATCTTCTCCGACCTCGGCCTGGACGAGATGGAGCTGGGAGTGTTGCTCGACGACATCGATGCGTACGCCGACGAGATGCTCGTCAGCGTTGCTGATCGACTCGGGTTTGCTGACGTCTACGATCGCGCCTTGGAAGTTGCGCTGCATTGATGTGTTGCCTCGACGTACAGATTGAAAGGTGTACGCCTTGACGTATGTGGCCTCGGCGCTCGCCCGCATCGACTCCGCCTGGTTCGGCGATGACGTGTCCCTCGACGACCTCGAGGATCTCGACAGCGTCGTCGAGATGGTTCGCGAAGTGATCGGCGACGACGCCGACACCGGCGTTCTCTTCGTCGAAGAGGATGACGAGTGGTTCGCGATCCTTCGGATCGACGCCGACGGCGACCCGCGGGTGTTCGTCTCGGACGCCCGTGTCGTGGCGACGAGCGAGATCGCGGCCCTGCTGGCCGAAGGAGCCGTCGAGCTGCCCGCGGCCGACGAGGCGGACGACGACGTGGACGACGAGGAAGAGGAAGAGGACGACGACGCGGTTCTCGCCGACGGTGACCCGGCGGGTGATTCGGCGCTGATGAGCGATCTGGGCACCCCGCCGGCGCGGTTGCTCGCTCTGTGCGCCGAGGAAGGCGCGCTTCCGGCGGACGTCATCGCGGCGCTGTGCGAGGCCGCGGGTTGCCTCGACGTGCTGGAGAAGCTGCGCGGCGAGTAAGAGGCCGCGCCAACTTGCTCGACTCCCGATACGTCGCTGCGATGCGGCATGCGCTCGACGAGGCCAAGCTCGCCGACGCGGCGGGTGACGTCCCCGTCGGCGCTGTGGTCATCGACGCCGACGGGGTTGTCCTCGGGCGAGGACACAACCAGCGCGAGCTGACGGCTGATCCGACCGCCCACGCGGAGCTGGTGGCCATGCGGGAGGCGGCCACGGCCCGCGGCTCGTGGCGGTTGGACGGCCTTTCGCTGGTGGTGACGCTCGAGCCCTGCACGATGTGCGCCGGCGCCTCGGTGCTCGCCCGGGTGGATCGCGTCGTCTACGGCGCGGACGATCCGAAAGCGGGCGCGGTCGGGTCGCTGTGGGACGTCGTCCGCGACCGCCGGCTCAACCACCGACCTGAGGTCATTGCGGGAGTGCTTGCCGACGAGTGCGGTGAGCTGTTGGCCGAGTGGTTCGCTTCCCGACGTGGCGACCGGTCGGGCTAGGCTCTTCGCCGGTGGAGTGTCCGAGCGGTCGAAGGAGCACGCCTCGAAAGCGTGTGAGGGGGCAACTCCTCCGTGGGTTCAAATCCCACCTCCACCGCCAGTAGTCCCGGGTTCACCTTCCGGCAGGAAGCTGGATGTCGATCACGAGTCGGCTCGGTGAGCCGAGGGTCGACACGTCGAACGGTTCGTGTGCCGCCAGGCCCACGCCGTACGACGTGTATCCCTCGTAGTTGCCGGCGCCCTTGACCTGACGGATCTCCGGGAAGCGCGGCGTGACGGTTCCCTGTGGCTGGCTCTTCGTGGCGAGCGTCGGGTGGACGGTGATCAGCAGCTTGGCCTTGCCGAGGAGGTGGATCTCCTTGCCAGACCCGTCTTGGCGCACGGTCTTGACATAGCGGACCGCATGCTTGGGCACCGGGCCGTGGAAAGTGATCACGATGCGGTCGAAGCTCGCGTGGTGCCCGACTCTCACCTTCGTGACATAGCTGTTCGTTGCGGCGGAGGCCGACGCCGTCGGCGCCAGGACCGCGGCGACCGCAACGAGAAAGATGAATCGGCGCATCAGCTGCCTCCGGATTCCCCGCCCTGCGCGGAATTGGTAGTCACCTGAGTCGACCACGGTGTTGTCACGCCCGGCAATGGCGATGAGCTGCCGAGTGGCGATTCCGCGCGATCAGCAGCAGGCGCTGCCAGACGTTGTCTCGGAGGCGCAACAGGTGCCGTCGCCCGCGACGGCTGAGAGGGCGAGCTCTGAGCAGCCTTCGAGCTCGGGTCGGTCGTCCGCCTTGACCGTGTAGACCTCCCAGGGCTCGTTGCCCGGGCCGGTCACCCACACCTTGTCCTGCACCGCGTAGCAGCAGGTGGTGTCGTCCTGGATCTCAGTGGCAAGTCCGGACTTCGCCAGCCGCTGCGCTGCGGCGCTGACCTCGTCGGTGGTCTCGACCTCGACGCCGAGGTGGTCCATGCGAGTCGGCTCACCGGTGGCGCCTTCGAGCAACACCAGCTTCAACGGCGGCTCGGTGATCGCGAAGTTGGCATAGCCCGGACGGCGCTTCGCCGGCGCCGCGTCGAAGAGCTTGCTGTAGAAGTCGACGGCGGCGTCGAGATCGGCGACGCGAAGGGCGAGCTGGACTCGGGACATCTGCGGCTCCTTGCGCGGTACGAGTTCACCCAGGTTGCGGACTGATTCGACATCTGTCAATATAGATGTATGTCGAAGCAGCCTTCGAATCCGCTCGGTGTTGCCGACCAGGTTGCCTGTTGCGCTCCGCTCGGCATCGAGCCGATGAGTCGTGAGCAGGCCGACCACGTCGCCGGTCTGATGAAGGCACTGTCGGACCCGGTCCGGCTTCGGTTGATGTCGATGATCGCCGCCGCTGACGAGGTCTGCGTCTGCGACCTGATGACGCCCTTCGACGTATCGCAACCGACCATCAGCCACCACTTGAAGGTGTTGAAGTCGGTGGGCCTGGTCGACAGCGAGCGGCGGGGGACCTGGGTCTACTACCGGGCTGAGCGTGCGGCGCTCGAAGCGATCGGCGGCCTGTTCAGTCGCGCGCTCGAGTCGGTGTGATGCCGCCGGCCGCCCGCCGGGCGTTGGCGGAGTTCCTCGGTACCGGGTTGCTGGTCGCCGTCGTCATCGGCTCGGGCATTGCCGCGCAGCGGCTGTCGGTCGATGGCGGAGTGCGACTGTTCGAGAACGCGATCGTCACCGCACTCGCGCTGCCCGTCTTGATTCTCGTGTTCGGTCCGGTCAGCGGTGGCCACTTCAATCCGGTCGTCTCGATAGCCGACTGGTGGCTCGGCCGACGGGGCAGCGGGGGGCTCAGCAGCGCCGGGGTGGTCGGCTATGTGATCTCCCAGGTGTCGGGTGCCATCGCCGGCGCGCTCCTCGCCAACGTGATGTTCAACCAGCCCGCCGGGCTGTCGACCCACGATCGCAGCGGCAGCCACCTCTGGCTGGGCGAGGTGGTCGCCACCGCCGGCCTGTTGCTTGTCATCTTCGGACTGACCCGATCCGGCGCGACCCGTCAGACGCCATGGGCGGTAGGCGCCTACATCGGCGCCGCCTACTGGTTCACCTCCTCGACGTCCTTCGCCAATCCCGCGGTCTCGGTCGGGCGGATGTTCAGCAACAGCTTTGCCGGGATCGCGCCCGGCTCGGTGCCGGGATTCGTCGCCGCGCAGCTGGTAGGTGGCGGGGTCGGACTGGGCCTGCTCGTCGCCCTGTACCCGCACGCCGAGACGGCGGCACCAGACGTCGTCGTACCGCACGAGACCTTGGAAGCGAGCCGATGAGCGACCGTCCGCAAGTTCTGTTCGTCTGCGTTCACAACGCGGGCCGATCCCAGATGGCGGCCGCGTTGCTCGCCAAGCACGCCGAGGGTCGGATCGACGTCCTCAGCGCCGGCTCCGCACCGGCCGAATCTCTGAACCCCGCTGTCGTGGAGGTCATGCGCGAAGTGGGAATCGACATCGCCACGGAGCGTCCGAAGCTGCTGACGACAGAAGCCGTCGAGGCCTCCGATGTGGTCATCACCATGGGGTGCGGGGACGCCTGCCCGTTGTTCCCGGGGAAGCGCTACCTGGACTGGACGCTCGATGATCCGGCCGGCCTGCCGCCGGAGCGGGTACGCCCGATCCGTGACGAGATCGAGCGCCGAGTCCGAGCGCTCGTTGTGGAGCTGGCGGGCGCTGAATAGCGCGGTCTCACCGGCTCGGAACTCTACGATTGGCCCGGTGCCGAGCCGGGTAGCCATGACGGCCAGCCTGGGCACCGTCGGCGCACTCGTCGCCTGGTCGCTGCTCGCCTTCGGCGACGCTCGCAACGAAGGCTTCTACTCGACGGTCAGCTTCGCGTGCGTGGCCGCCGGCTTCGTGCTGCTCCTCGTGGTGGCGAGCTCCGGCGCGGCGCTGGCAGTCCCAACCTGGCCGATGCTCGCGATTCCGGTGTGCGTGTGTCTCTGGACGTCGATCGTTCACCCGGCGAAGGCGTACATGTACATCACGAACGACGGCGAGACGGCGATGAAGGGTCTCGTGATTGCCGGTACGACGGTCGCCGCGGTCACGTTGCTGGTGCGGCAGGCGCGCAACCGGTGGGGCCTGGCGACGATCTCCGCGTTCGCGGTCGCGACGGCTGTTGTCGTCATTCGCGAAGCGCCGTCACCGGCGATCGACGTCTGGGTGTTCCTGCAGCAGTCGAGCTCCGGGCTGTTGCACGGCGCGAACATGTACACCCAACACTGGACCGGGTCGCCGTCCGGTGAACTGACCGACGTCTATCCGTACCTGCCCGGAACCACGCTGCTGCTTGCGCCCTTCAAGTGGCTGTTCGGTGATGTCCGCTACGGCTTGGCACTTGCCGCGCTCCTGACGGTCTTCCTGGTGTGGCGGCTCGCACCCAAGGCACCGCCGGCGCTGGCCGCGCTCATCGTGTTGATGCCGCACTGGGCGTTTCTCATCGACCAGTCCTGGACCGAGCCGTTGCTCGTGGCGGAGCTAGCGGCCTGCATCCTCGCGCTGCGTTCCGGGCGGACCGGCTGGGCAACTGCTGCCCTTGCCGCCGCGCTCGTCACGAAACAGTTCGTCGCGCCGCTGTTGCCGCTGTTCGCGGTCTGGCGCTCGTTCGGCGTACGTCGCGCCGCGATCGCCGCGGCTTCGGCCCTCGCGATCGCGTTGCCATGGCTGATCGCGAACCCGGGCGCGATGTGGCACGACGCGGTCACTGCGGAGACCAGCTTCCCTGTCCTGCCGTTCGCCGACAACTTGCCCGCTTTCCTGTCGCATCACGGAGTTCGCGCCGGTTTCGTACTGACGGCCGTCGTGGTGGCCGTCGCCTACGCCGTAGCCGTCACGCGGCTGCCCCGCACGGCGTCAGGACTGGCGCTCGGCTGCGCGCTGGTCATGTGGGCCGTCGACATCGCGAACAAGCAGACCTTCTTCAACCACTACACCCTTCCGCTCGGGCTACTCGTCATCGCCATCGCGGCGGCGGCGCGGACCGAGCCGGATGACGCACCGTCCGCGGTCATACCGGCTAGCGTCGTGGCCTAGCCATGGCCACCCAGAAGAATCCGCCTGCGGTCGTCCTCGGTGGCGGGCCCGCCGGTCTCACCGCCGCCTATCTGCTGTCCAAGGCGGATGCGCCGGTCACGGTGCTCGAGGCCGACGACATCGTCGGCGGGATCAGCCGCACCGTGGAGCGCGACGGCTGGCGGTTCGACATCGGGGGCCATCGCTTCTTCACCAAGGTGCCCGAGGTCGAGAAGCTCTGGAACGAGATCCTTCCTGACGAGGACTTCCTGCTGCGGCCGCGGATGAGCCGGATCTACTACGAAGGAAAGCTCTTCGACTACCCGCTGCGCGCCTCCAACGCGTTGCGCAACCTCGGGATCTTCGAAGCCATCCGGTGCGTGCTGTCTTACATTCGGGTGCGGCTGCGCCCGCCGAAAGACCAGTCGACGCTCGAGGGCTGGGTCGCGGCGCGATTCGGCTGGCGGCTGTATCGGATCTTCTTCAAGACCTACAACGAGAAGGTCTGGGGTGTCCCGGCGAGCCAGATCGAGGCGGACTGGGCGGCGCAGCGGATCAAGAACCTGTCGTTGGCGAGCGCGGTGCTGCATGCGGTCTTCCCGAAGCGGGGACAGACCGAGATCACCACGTTGATCGACGAGTTCCGATATCCGAAGTACGGACCCGGGATGATGTGGGAACGGGCGCGCGACCTCGCCGTCGCGGCGGGCGCGCGGATCGAGTTGTCTACCCGCGTCGAAAGCATCAAGTGGAACACCACGGGTGCGACTGCGGTCGTTGCCCGTCGCGGCGGTCGCCGCGTCACGAGGCAGGCGTCGGCGGTGATCAGCTCGATCCCGCTGCCCGAGCTGGCGCTCGCGTTCGATCCGCCGGCACCCGACGAGGTACGTGCCGCGGCCAGGCGGCTGCGCCATCGCGACTTCCTCACCGTCGCCCTTGTCGTACCGCAGTCGGCAAGCTTCCCCGACAACTGGATCTACATCCATGCGCCTGACGTGAAGGTCGGTCGGGTCCAGAACTTCGGATCCTGGTCGCCGTACCTCGTCAAGGAGGGCAGGGCCTGCCTCGGTCTCGAGTACTTCGTCACGGAGGGCGAAGGGCTGTGGCAGATGTCGGACGACGAGCTCGCCGAGCTGGCGGCGGCGGAGCTCGCGCACCTCGGACTCGTCGAGGTCGGCGAGGTTGAGGCGGCGTACGTCGTCCGGATCCCCAAGGCGTATCCGGTTTACGACGAGGGCTACGCCGAGGCGGTCGACGTCATCCGGCGCTGGATCGAGGCCAACCTGCCCAACGTGTATCCGGTCGGCCGCAACGGGATGCACAAGTACAACAACCAGGACCACTCGATGGTGACCGCGATGCTCGCCGTCGAGAACCTGCTGCACGGCACCGGCCACGACGTCTGGGCGGTCAATGTGGAGGCGGACTACCACGAGTCCACGACCGACCCGGTGACCCGGCCGGGGCGGGGGACCGGTCGTGACGCGCCGATCCTGCCGCGACCCAGTGCCTGAGCTCGCCGGCCGCGCGGCTGCGCCGGTCGGTCGTCAAGCCCCCGGGCCTATCCGCCGATAGGGCTGGGTGCGCACCTGCCCGCAGTGCGGCGCCGCTGAGCCGGACGAGGCGCAGTGGTGCGGGAAGTGCTACCTGCCGTTCACGCCGAGTCCGGCGGTGCAGGCCGCGCTCACCGGCGTCGTGATGCCGGGGGCGGCAGGACCCGTCCCGGATCCCATGCCGGCAGCTACTCCGCCGCCCGCCCCCGTGGCGGCGCCCGCCCCGCTGGCGGCGCCGACCGATGCGCCCGTCGGGCCACCCACCGGTGCGCCGATGCCGCCGCCGGCGGGCTACCCGACTGCTCCTATGGTCTCGCCCCCGCCGCCTCAGGCTGCGCCGCCTGACCCATCGATGTGGGCCCCGCCGGCCGGACCGCCGGTCCACCAGGCTGCGCCGCTACCGCCCGCCGCGCCGGACTGGGGCGCTGCCGCACCGCTGCAACGCGTTGGCTGGCAGCCCCCCGGCGACGCGCCGTGGATGGCTGCGCCACCGTTCGGTGCACCCGGCGCCCTGCCGTCCGATCCGGTCGCGGAGGGGCGGCTGCTCAGCGGCCGGGCCCTGGCGATCGTCGCGATCGCGATCGGGCTCGGCGGCGTGTTCCAGCTGATCGGTCACGCGATCTCGAACGACTCGCACCTCAACCAGGCGACGGTCATCCGCTACGGCATCGTCTTGACGCTTGTCTTCTACGCCGTCGTCGCCGCCCTCATCCTCACTCAGCTGACACCCAAGGTGCGGCTGCGATGGGGTGAGGGCTCGAGGGTGGTTCGGGTCGTGATCGGTCTCAGCATCGGCGCGGTCGGCGGCGGCGTCGTACTAGGTCTGCTCAGCGCGGCTGAGGGGCAGCTCAGCACCGACAGCCGTGCGATCTCGATGATGAGTGGCGGGCAGGCCAGTCACGTCATCGCGACGTTCCTCCTCGTGTGTGCGGCGGCGCCGCTGGTCGAGGAGACGTTGTTCCGCGGGTTGCTGCTGGAGTCGCTTCGCCATCAGAACCTCGGGATGGCGGTCTTGGTTTCGGCGATCTTCTTCGCGGTTTGGCACTTCACCCCGAAGGCGCTCCTCTACTACACGATCATGGGTGCCGTCTTCGGCGTCCTCTACGCCAAGCGCGGGCTCGTCGCCTCGATGTCCGCGCACTTCGGCTTCAACGGCGTCCTGACGATCGCGGCTGTCGCGATCGTGCTCGGGCCGTCGCACGCCTACGACATCGACGGGGTGCAGTTCACCGCCCCCAGCGGCTGGTCGAAGGTCCCCATACAGACGACGGACGATCCGTTCGCCGGCGACGGGGGGCTGAAGTTGCTGCTACAAGGCCCGGACGGATCCGGCATCGGGGTGTTCGCGGTTCCCTCCGAAACGCCGTTCGATCCCGCGACCGTCGAGCAGCGTCTGGGAGCGTCCGATCTGCCCTTGCCGGCCGGTTCGGCGTTCGACGCGAGCTCGCTTCACGAGATCACCCTGCCGACCGTGGGCACGGCAGTCGAAGCCGACTACACCTACGAGGCGAACAAGGGCGAGCTGGTCCTGTTCGCCTCGCAGGGAGCGAGGTTCGTCGTCAGCTTCCTCAACGGAGGAGACGCAAAGGCAGACGCCGACTTCACCAAGTTGCTCGATACCTTGCAGGTATCGCCAGTCGGATAGTCGACCGCCTGATCCGGGTCCTGCTGCCGAGCGCGCCGGCGGTCGTTATCGCCTGAGCGAGCAGGATCAGCATCCCGCCCTCTCTTCAAATCTTGAGGTGCGTCCCGACCGAGAGCCTGCTCGGGTCCGGCCCGATGGCCTCGCGGTTGTGGCGGTAGATCACGCGCCAGCCGCCCTTGACGTGGTGCTTGCGCGCGATGGCGCTGAGGGTGTCGCCGCGCTTGACGACGTAGACCTCCGGGTTGCTGCTCTGGAACTCCGCCGTCTCGGCGTGGTGGCGAGCCTTGTGGTGGCGAGCCTTCCGCGAGTGCGCACCCGGTCCGGGTGGCCCGGCGTACTGCGAGCAAACCGGCCAGGCACCCCAACCTTCGCGGGCGAGGACGTGGTTCGCGACGTCGATCTGCTCCTGGCGGTTGGCGAGGTCCGCACGCGACGCGTAGTGCCTCGTGTCGAACGAGGCCCACGTTCGGGCGGAGAACTGCAGCCCGCCGTAGTAGCCGTTGCCGGTGTTGGTGTGCCAGTTGCCGCCGGACTCGCACTGCGCGACCCGGTCCCACTGGGCGTCGGTTGCGGCGTTGGCGGCCGTCGGAACGAGGACGGTTGCTGCGGCCGTACCGAACCCGACCAGGCCCACTGTGGTGAGCCGAGAGGCGGTCGAGGGTTTGCGATGACGTCCGCGGTAGCGGCGCTGAGGCATGCGTGAATCCCTTCCGCGCGCCTCCGAAGTGAGCTGACGGGTTCGGGCTGGAAGGTGCCCGGCCGGCTACTGCCGGCTTCACCCCATGCGGTGCGTCGTGCACCGCGGGTGGTTCCCCCGGTCCTGCCAAGGTCCTCGTTGCCCGGACGGCTGGCAGGATTCGGCGCGCCGTACGGGGCTCCCAAGCGTTTGCTGGGAGCAAGCACTACGTTAGCAAATCTCGTTGGGAATCAACAAAACCGCAGGTCACAAACCGGGACATTTGCTTGCGATCTGCTAACGCTGCCGGGGCGCTGTTGCGCTCCCTTCCCCAAGATCACGCAGATATTCCTGGCGGAGGATGCGAGATTCGAACTCGCGAGGGGTTGCCCCCAACACGCTTTCCAAGCGTGCGCCATAGGCCAACTAGGCGAATCCTCCGTCGACGATTCTAGTGGCGTCCGGAGCGAGCGGCCCAAGGAGTGGATCGTCACTCGCGGGCGGCCGGATGCCGCAACTAGAGTGAGCGGCGACCCCTCGTGCGGCGTTATCCCGCCCAACTCCCCCAGGGCCGGAAGGCAGCAAGGGTAAGCGGGCTCTGGCGGGTGTGCGAGGGGTCCCAATGATTCAGCGTCCCAAGTGTTGGGGTGTCCGGAGCTTCGGAGGCGGTGGGCATGTCGCTCGCGCTCTACCGCAAGTACCGACCTGGCAGCTTCGCCGAGGTGGTCGGTCAGGAGCACGTGACCGAGCCGATCTGCGCCGCGCTCGACTCCGGCCGGATCCACCACGCGTACCTGTTCAGCGGGCCGCGCGGTTGCGGCAAGACCTCGAGCGCCCGCATCCTGGCGCGGTCGCTGAACTGCGAGAAGGGTCCGACGTCGACGCCTTGCGGCGAGTGTGACTCGTGCGTCGCGCTGGCGCCGAACGGCGCCGGCTCGCTCGACGTCATCGAGATCGACGCGGCATCCCACGGCCTGGTCGACGACGCCCGCGACCTCCGCGAGCGGGCGTTCTTCGCGCCGGTGTCGTCGCGATTCAAGATCTACGTGATCGACGAGGCGCACATGATCACCTCGGCCGCGTTCAACGCGCTGCTGAAGGTTGTCGAGGAGCCGCCGGCTCACGTCAAGTTCGTCTTCGCGACCACCGAGCCGGACAAGGTCCTCACCACGATCAAGTCCCGGACCTTCCACTACCGCTTCCGGTTGATCCCGCCGGCCGTGATGCGCGAGCATCTCGCCGATCTCGCCGGACGGGAGGGAATCCAGGTCGATCCGCTCGTGCTGCCGCTCGTCGTGCGAGCCGGCGCCGGGTCGGCACGTGACGCGCAGTCGATCCTCGACCAGCTCGCAGCCGGCTCGGGTGGCGAGCTGATCACCTACGAGCGAGCGCTGTCGTTGCTCGGGTACACCGACGCGGCGCTGCTCGACGACGCGGTGGACGCCTTTGCCGGTGGCGACGGCGCTGCGGTCTTCGCCGCGGTGGACCGGGTGATCGAGGCCGGGCTCGACCCGCGGCGGTTCACCCAGGATCTGCTCGAGCGGTTCCGCGACCTGCTGGTGCTCGACGCCGTACCCGATGCGGCGGACGCCGGCCTGATCGACGCACCGACCGACGCCCTCGAACGGATGCGCAGCCAGGCGTCACAGCTCGGTCGCGCGTCGCTGTCGCACGCGGCCGACGTGATGGCGACGGCGCTGGTCGACATGCGCGGTACGACGTCGCCGCGGCTCGTTCTCGAGCTCGCCTGCGCGCGCGTGCTGCTGCCGGCCGCAACGGACGACACCGCAGCGTTGCTGTCCCGGCTCGACCGGCTGGAGAAGCGACTCGCCGCGGGTGTCGCTCCGGTCAGCGCTCCGGCGCCGGCCGCCAAGCCGGCAGCCGCACCCGACGCGCCGGCAGCGGCCCCCGCCGAGCCGCTCGACCGCGCCCCCG
>DASZYY010000148.1:0-11290 GCA_035545175.1 Mycobacteriales bacterium | reverse complement strand
GCTACTCGAGGTAGTCGCGCAGCTTCTGGGAGCGGCTCGGGTGGCGCAGCTTCGACAGCGTCTTCGCCTCGATCTGGCGGATCCGCTCACGGGTGAGGCCGAACTCGCGGCCGATCTCGTCGAGCGTCCGCGGCTGACCATCGGTGAGACCGAAGCGCAGCGCGACCACAGCCGCCTCGCGCTCGGGCAGCGTCTTGAGGACGCTGTCGAGCTCGCGCTGCAGCAGGCCGAACGAGACGACCTCGGCGGCGATCGGAGCGTCGGCGTCCTCGATGAAGTCGCCGAGCTGGCTGTCGCCCTCGTCGCCGACGTTCTGCTCGAGGGACACTGGCTCGCGCGCGTAGCCCTGGATCTCGACGACCTTGTCGGGCGTCATGTCGAGCTCCTTGGCGAGCTCTTCGGCAGTCGGCTCGCGGCCGAGGTCCTGGAGCATCTGGCGCTGCACGCGGGTCAGCTTGTTGATCTGCTCGACCATGTGCACCGGGATGCGGATGGTGCGGGCCTGGTCTGCCATCGCCCGGGTGATCGCCTGCCGGATCCACCACGTCGCGTACGTCGAGAACTTGTAACCCTTGGTGTAGTCGAACTTCTCGACGGCACGGATCAGACCGAGGTTGCCTTCCTGGATCAGGTCCAGGAACGCCATGCCGCGGCCGGTGTAGCGCTTCGCGACCGACACGACGAGGCGGAGGTTGGCCTCGAGCAGGTGGTCCTTCGCGCGCTGGCCGTCGGCGATCAGCCAGTCGTAGTCCTTGCGCAGGGCCTTCGCGATGCGCGCCTCGCCGCTGTCGCCCTGGCGGATCTTCTCGGCGGCGAACAGGCCGGCTTCGATCCGCTTGGCGAGCTCGACCTCCTGCTCGGCGTTGAGGAGGGCGACGCGACCGATCTCTTTGAGATAGGCGCGAACCAGGTCGGTCGACGGGCCCGAGTTGTCATCCTCGGCGACGATCTCGAGGTCTTCTTCTTCCTCGGCGAGCTCGCCCTCGGTGGGCTCGGCCTCGGGGTCGATCTGCGGCTGGGGCGAGGCCCCGTCGGTGGCCTCGGTCACGGCGCTGACCTTGGGCTCCGCTTCAACGTCATCGGAGGCCTCCGCGACGACGGCGATCGCCGGCTTGCGGCTTCGGCTCGTTCGCTTTGCCGGCTCCGCCGCGGCTTGACGTGCGCTGCTCACGTACTGCATCTCCCGTGCTCGGTGCCGCCGAGGGGACCGTCCGCGAGCGGACGGCTCCGCCAGAGTAGCCCGGTTTTTCCCTCTCTAGAGAGGTCGGTCACGACAGCCTCGTCCGTACCGCCGAAGGGGCTAGTCCCGCCATTCCGAACGTGACGGTGAGCTTCGTCCCGGAGGGTCCGAAATCCTTCCGATTGAACGGTGCGGCATCCAGGTGAATCGTCTTCGAGCGGTTGCCCGGTACGACGGTCGGCAGGGCCGGGCAGTCGGCCAGCCGCGCACTCGGGACCGGCTCGTCGGCGGCGCTCGCAGACTGCGCCATGAGGGCGTAGTGCGGGCACGGGTCGAGCGTGATCGCGTCCGCTGAGGTGTTGGTCAGGGTCACGGACAGGCCGCGCAACGTCGCACCGGACGTCGTCGGGTTGACGTGCAGCTTCGCCTTCAGCGCCGACCACTCGGGCGGCGCGGTCTGGACCGGCTCGCCGGGAGATCCATACGTTCCGCGGATCACCACCGGCTTGCCGCCGCCCTTCGCCAGGCAGGCCGGCTGCCTTCCCGGCACCGGGATCCGCATCAGCCGGTTGTTGCTCAGCTCGATGCGGACGTAGATCGCCTGCGCGCCGCACCACGAGCCGCGCCAGGAGAAGCCCCAGGAGAGCGCGCTGGTGTTGTTGCGCAACGGCGTGCCTGCGCCACGGTTGCGCGAGGACGCGGACCGGATGTCCAGCTTGAGCGGATGCTGGGCCGCGTCGAGGAGGGCCACCAAGCGGTTCTCGACCTGGATGCGGCACTTAGCGCCGCGCAGGCGTACGACGCCCAGCACGCCGTACGTGCTCTTCACGGTCCGCGCGGTTGCCCGGATCTCGTTCACGCGGCAGTTCGGCAGCCGCTTGCCCTGCGGGCCGTGCGACGCGAGGAGCGCCGGCGCAGGGACCTGCCACTGCTGCGCCGTGCTGGTCACGGCGCCGGCGGGCGCTGCCAGGCCGGTCGCGAGCGCAGCCAGCACGAGCGGTAGGACGAGCCGACGCATGGTTACAGGTCCAGCGCGACGTACTTGGTGGAGAGGTACTCCTCGATGCCCTCCGGGCCTCCCTCGCGCCCGAAGCCCGACTCCTTGATCCCGCCGAACGGAGCCGCGGCGTTGGACACCAGGCCGCGGTTGAGGCCGAGCATCCCGACTTCCAGCGCCTCGGTGACCTTGAAGGCGCGGTTGATGTCCTGGGTGAAGACGTAGGCGACCAGGCCGTACTCGGTGGCGTTGGCCGACGCGATCGCCTCCTCGTCGGTGGCGAAGGTCTTCACGGCGGCGACCGGCCCGAAGATCTCCTCGCGGAGCAGCTCGGTGTCGGATGTGATGCCGGACAGGACCGTGGGGGCGAAGAAGTGGCCCTTGTCACCGACCTTGGAGCCGCCGGTGAGCACCGAGGCGCCCTTGCCGACGGCGTCGTCGACGAGGTTGGCGACGATGTTGCGCTGGTCGGCGTCGATCAGCGGCCCGACGAGCACGCCGTCGTCGGTGCCCCGCCCGACCGGCATCGCGGCAAGCCGCTCCGCCAGCCGGGCGGAGAACTCTTCGGCGACGGCTTCGTGCACGTGGAAGCGGTTGGCCGCCACGCAGGACTCGCCACCGTTGCGCATCTTGGCGATGACCGCCTGATCAACGGCGTGCTCGAGGTTGGCGTCGTCGAACACCAGGAACGGTGCGTTGCCGCCGAGCTCCATGGAGCACTTGATCAGGCGCTTCGACGCCATCTCCATCAGCTTCTTGCCGACCGGCGTCGAGCCGGTGAACGACATCTTGCGAAGCCGCGAGTCGTCGAACAGCGGGGCGGTGACGCGGCTCGCGCTGCTCGACGTGACGACGTTGACGACGCCGCCTGGCAGGCCCGCCTCGGTCAGGATGTCGACGAACGCAGCCATCGACAGCGGCGTCAGCTGCGCGGGCTTGACGACCATGGTGCAGCCGGCCGCCAGCGCCGGACCGATCTTGCGGGCACCCATCGCGCTCGGAAAGTTCCACGGCGTGATGAGCAGGCAGGGGCCGATCGGCTGCTTCATCGTCAGCAGGCGGCCGGCGCCGCTGGGGTTCATCGCGAACCGCCCGTCAACGCGGACCGCTTGCTCGGAGAACCAGCGCACGAAGTCCGACGCGTAGGCGATCTCGGCGCGTGACTCGGCGAGCGGCTTGCCCATCTCGAGGGTCATGAGCAACGCGAGGTCGTCGATGCGCTCGTTCATCAGCTCGAACGCGCCGCGCAGGATCTCGCCGCGGTCGCGCGGTGGTGTCTTGGCCCAGGCGTCGGCAGCGTCACAGGCAGCGTCGAGCGCGGCGACGGCGTCCTCGGCCGTGCCGTCGGCAACCGCGCACAGCGTCTGCTCCGTCGAGGGGTCCTCGACGTCGACGGTCGCGCCACTCGAGCTGTCCCGCCACTTGCCCCCGATGAACAAGCCCTTCGGGACCGCGTCGACGACGCGCTTTTCGTCAGCTGCTGTCACTGTCACGCCCAAGAGTCTGCGCCACGGCCGAGGTTGCTGCGAACACGACGTCCGGTTCGCCGCGCGGCACCGGGATCTCCATGACCTCGACCTTCCCGAAGTGACGGGCAAGAACCTGTTGGTACGCCGAAGATCTTGCCGCGCTCCAGACGGTGAGTACGCCGCCCGGCCGCAACCGGCTCGCCAGCAACGCCGTCCCCTCGTCGCCGTACAGGCCGGTGTTGGCATCGGTGACGGTCCAGTCCGGTCCGTTGTCGATGTCGAGGCAGATCGCGTCGAAGTGCTGCTCGCCGCTTCGCAGCACCTCGGCGATGTCGGCGATCACGATCTCGGTGCGCTCGTCGGTTCGGGCCTTCCCGGTGATCGCTTGCAGGTACTTGTCGTGCCACTCGACGATCCGCCGCTCGATCTCGACGACCGTGACTCGCGCCACCCGCTCGTCGCTCAGCGCTTCGACGAGCGAGAAGCCGACACCCAGCCCGCCGATCAGGACGCCGCGCGGCTTCGCTGCTCGCGACAGCGCTTCGCGGACCAGGCGGCGTTCGGATTCGCCGTTGCGGGTGTCCATGAGGAAGACGCCGTTGCTGATGACCTCGAAGTGCTCTTGGTCTCGGCGGAGCACCAGCTCGCCGCGTGCGGTGACGACCCGGTCGATGACAACCGGACCGTCCATCAGGCCGGGGCAGTGATGCTGTCGAGCTGCCCGGCGACGAGATCGCGGCTCTCCGTGTCATCGACCTCCGCGAGCAGCTTGCGCGTCAAGTCCGCTTCACGGTCGTAACCGGCGCGGTCGCCGGCGGCGGCATGCGCGCGGGCGAGCCCCTCGTGCGTCGAGGCGCGAAGCCAGGCCGGAAGACCGGCCGCCTCCGCTCGCTGGACAGCCGCGGTCGCGAACCGCATCGCAGTGTCGGGGAGCCCGCTGAGGCTGGCGGTGTGGGCGACCTGCCAGTCCGAGATGGCCAAGTTCTCCGCAGTCCCACCCGCCTCGATCCAGTGCTGCCGCGAGGCAAGAGCGAGGCCGAGCATGTCCCGGTCGTCGTCGGCCGAGCGATCCGTCTTGTCGATCAGGTCCCAGGCCGCGTTGAAGTAGCGGATCGCGAGCTCGCGATGCTCGCTCATCGCCAGGCCTTCGGATGCGAGGGGGTGTTCGCGGGCCCGGCGGTCGATGCCCAGACGCGGCGCCAGTCGGCGACTTCCGGACCGCTCGACGCCGGGGTCTCGTCGGCTGACGCGCGCAGGGCCGCGGCGTACCAGTCCGTCGCGTCCTCGTCGAGCAGCGTCTCGATCGCGGCCGCCATCCGGGCGTTGAGCTCGAGGGTTCCCTCGCCGTCGCGCGGGTGGAGCGGGCGCCCGTAGCGGACGTGGACGGGTGGCCGGCCGGGCTTCGGCCAGCCGCGGCCCTTCGGCATCGCGGCGTACGAGCCGCGGATCGCCACCGGCAGGATCGGGATGCCGTGGGTGATGGCGAGGGCCGCAGCGCCGGGGCGGAACCGGCGGGTCCAGCCGTCGGGGGAGCGGGTGCCCTCCGGGAACATCACGATCGACCAGCCGTCCTCGATCAGCTTCGTCGGGGTGTCGGACAGGCCGTGGCCGTGCCGCTCGATCGGGAAGGTCGCGAAGACCAGCGCCGAGCCGATCGCCCGCCACCATGCATCGAAGAAGTAGTCGGCGGCCGCTCCCACGGTGACCTTGCGCTGCCGCTCCGCCGGTAGCGATGTCAGGAGCACGGCGGTGTCGAGGTGTGAGGTGTGGTTGGCCACGATGATGACCGGGCCGTCGAGGTCGTCGAAGACGTCGAGGCCTTCCACGCGCATCGTCGTCTCGCGATGAATCAGCGGGGTGAGCCCGCCGCGCAGGATCACCTCGCGGGCGGCGCGCGCCGGGCGCGACCGCGCCCAGTCGGTCGGGAACTCCTTGCGGTCACCGAAGGAGTGGTGCGGCTCAGCCGAGTGCGGTGGCAGCTTGCGATGTCCCCATCGCCAGCCTTGCGCTAGCGCTCGAAGGTCCTTTTCAAGGCCCTTCATCGCACATCCGCAAGGAGATGGGGCGGGTTGTGCGTGTAGGTGATGGACGGGTTGCTTCCCACGGTGTCGCGGGCGAGCTCCAACGCGTCGGCAAACGTCGACGCCGAGCGCATCCCCATTCGGGCCACCGAACGCCGGTCGCCCCCGACCCAGATGACCTGGCCCACGTGGTCGAGCGCGTGCGCGCACCAGTACCACATGTAGAAGGGGTGAACGCCGTGGTAGGCGTGCGAGGTCCGGTACAGGTGCGTGTACCAGGGATCGGTCGCGTACTGCTGCTCGAACTTCGGCCCGATCACCTTCGGATCCGTGCTCTCGGCGAGCACCTCGTCGAAGAAGTCGACGTAGCTCGGGTGGTGCAGCGTCGAGAACTCCCACGGCACCGGGTGGTTGAGGATGATCACGCCGCCCTCGCGCACCAGCGGCTTGTTCCGGTACATGTTGAAGAAGTAGCCGAGCCCCAGGCAGGCCGCCAGGATCGGGTTCATCACGCTGTTGACGTTGTAGGGACACAGGTACGGCAGTCCCATCACCAGCACGTCGGACTGGCCGTCGACCTCCACCAGCTGCTGGCGGTGCACCCGTTCCAGCGTCTGGTGGTGCACCGGCTCGACCGCGCCGGCGCTGATGCCGGTGACGAGGTACGGCGCCTCCATCTTCTGGAAGATCTGCCGCTTCTGCTTCGTCGGCAGCAGGTCGATTCCGCGCTTGGCACCGAGGAACATCGCCTGGTCGCGCATCGACCACTCCCACTCGCGCTTCGTGAGGAAGCCGTACTGCGACGGGAACGCGTCGTTGTTCAGGGTGGTCTCGATCTGGAACACCTTGACGTGCTCGTTGATGATCCGGCCCATCCGCCAGGCGCTCGAGTGCAGCTCGGAGTGCCGCGGGTCCATGAACGACCGCGAGTGGATCATCGTGTGCGCGTTGTGGTGGTGGCGTAGCGAGTTGTACGACGCGAGGCCGATTGCCGTGGACTTCCAGCCACCGTCCATCGCGACCAGGTTCACGTTCACGTAGACGAGCAGGTCGGACTCGGCGGCGCGCTTCGAGATCTCGACGTCCTCGCCGTGGTCCGTCGTACCGAGGTGCGCCAGGTTGGCGCGGTCCTCGGCGTCGAAGTTGTAGAGGTTGTCGGGCCAGAACGACCGGTAGACCCGCTCGCCGACGACGGCCTTGATCTCCGCACCCGTCATGCGGCGGTGCAACGCCGTCGCGACGATCAGCTGCACGTCATCGACGCCGGCGTCCGCGGCGTGCTGCAGCACGTGCTCGAGGACCCGCTGGCGGACGTCCGGCTTGCGCATGGGTGGCAGCGGCAGCGACAGGTCGTCGAAGGCGATGGTCAGCTTCATGCCTGGGCGCAGCAGCGCCGTGAGCGGCTCGCTGTCGACCGGGTTGAGCAGCGCGTGCTCGATGGCCTCGTCGACGTCGACGAGACCGGGGAGCGACTCCGGCGGGTAGACGACCCGGGTGCCGAGCGGGAACTCCTGCAGGCGGAACGACTCGCCCGAGTGCATCAGCAACGGCGGCGTCCGCTCGTCGACGGTGAGGACGAACCCTGGCCTGCTCACGACGCCCTCCTCAGATCGAACGCAACCTTCAATGTGCCCAGTCGACCGCCGTCATGCGCATGGTCGAGCGCCTCGCGCCAGCGGTCCAGCGAGTACGCGACGCCGAGCAGCCCGTCGAGTGGAGCCTCGGCGGCGAGCTTGATCGCGACGTCGAACGCGTCGCCGGCACTGGCATACGCGCCGGTGACGTCGAGCTCGCGGAACCAGGCGGGGGTCATGTCCACCCCGTCGCCGGGAACTCCGCCGAGGACGACGCGCCCGCCGGCCCGCACGGTGCGAAGGGCCGTGTCGATCGAGGCGCGGGATCCCACCGCGTCGATCGCGACGTCGACGCCGCCGAGCAGGTAGGCCTGGCCGCGCTCGGGTTCGAGCCGAAGCGCGCGAGTCGACCGTCGCACGGCTGCCGCGACCTCGGCCGGCGACACCACATCGCTCGCGCCGAACTGCCGGGCCAGGTCGGCCTGCCGGCCGTGCTTGGCCACGACGGTGACGTGACCGGCCGGCGTCAGCTCGCGCAACGCAAGTGCGGTGAACAACCCGACGGCACCGGCGCCGACGACGAGCGCCGAGCCGCCGTCGGTGAGACCCGCGCGCCGTGCGATGTGGATTGCGCAGGCGAGTGGCTCGACCAGGACAGCGCGCTCATCGGGGAGGTCATCCGGTACGACGTGCAGCTGCGAGACGTGCGCGACGAGCTGGCCGCTCCAGCCGCCGCCGGTGTCGGCGCAGTAGCCGGTCTGCAGGCCGGGGGAGAGGTGCCCCACCGTGATCCGGTCGCAGCGGTTGCGCTTGCCTGCTTCGCAGGCTGCGCATGGTGTGAGGCCTCTGGCCTCACACGACAGGATCGGGTCGATCACCACTCGGCTGCCGGCCGGGACTCCGGGGGCGTCGTCGAGCGTCTCGCCGACGACCTCGTGGCCCGGGACGAAGGGCATCGACACCAGCGGCGTGAAGTAGAGAGAGGTGTGGCCCGCCAGTGTCGCGAGGTCGCTGCCGCAGATCCCGGAGAGCCGGGGCCGAACCCGCACCCAGCCCGCTCCGGTGTGGCGCGGCCCGTCGCGATGCACGAGCCGAAGCGGTGCCAGGGGTCCGGCGAGCAGACCCGGCACCCGCGGGCCGATCGCGCGGGCGGCGACGTACCGCGGAAGCGACCGGTAGACCTCGAGTGCGGTGATCATCGGGCACCCGCCGCTGCCGTCGGCCGTTCGGCCGACGGGCCGCTCCTCCCGTGCCAGATCTCTACTGGCCACCTCTCCTTTCGCGCAACGCGCGAGAGGACGATGTCGGGATCGACCGCGACCGGATGGCCAACCGCACGCAACAAGGGGAGGTCGCTCGCGGAGTCGGCGTACGCATAGCTCGCGGACAGGTTCCACCCCATCTCGGTGGCGCGGTGGCGAAGCCACGACGCGCGGGACTCACCGACCAGCGGCGGGCGCTGGAGCAGGCCCGTGCAGCGCCCGGTCGCGTCGACTTGCAGCTCCGCGGTGACGATCTCGTCGAACAGTGCGGCGATCGGCCGGGTCAGCGGCGTGATCGCGCCGGTCACCAGAACGAGCCGGTGCCCGGCCGCGCGGTGCTCCCGGATCGCGCGCACCGCAGCGGGAGCGAGCTTGCTCAGCATCGGCGCGGTGAGGTGCTCGTCGACGATCCGGTCGAGCTCGTCGAGCGACGCGCCTTCATAGCGTCGATAGACCATGCGCAGGAACGCCGAGCGGTCGCGGCGTTCTGTGGCGAGCCAGCGCGGCAAGGCCTTGGCGACGTCGCCGAGCTCCTTCGCCTTGGCCGCCGGACCGAGCTCGCGGAGTCGCAAAGCGAGGTAGGCCTCGACCACGTTGCTCGACAGCAGCGTGCCGTCCATGTCGAAGACGGCGACGACGTCGGCGTGATCGCTGTGGACGGTGCGCGTCGGCTCAGGACGCGGTCCGCGCAGCGCCTGCAACGCGGTGAGCGGCGTGACGATGGCCGGGACGTGGACGTCCTGGAGGTAGTGCCGCCAGTCGATCACCGTGGGGTCGAAGCCGAACCGTTCGGTGTCCTCGGGATGTAGCGACTCGTGCAGCGCGTAGGTCGCGTTGTCGTTGAAGTGGAGCTCGGCCTCGGTATAGGGCTGGTAGAGGTCGAAGTAGCGCCGCAGGAAGTCGATCCGTCCCTTCTGGCGGTCCAGCGACTTCGCCCAGCCGCGGGTCCGGTTCGACCTGGGCAGCGAGGTGACGACACGGTCGGCGGTCTTCTGCGCTCGCTCGGCCATGCGGATGAGCTGCCCGACGCGCGCCGAGCCGGGCCAGTTCCACTGCGGGACCTTCACCTCGCCGCGGTCGCGCTGCACCATCGGGTGCTCGATGAAGTACTCGCGGACCAGCTCGTAGAGCAGGCCGAAGCGCAGCGGGTTCCGGGCGCCGGAGCAGATCGTGTAGTACGACGGCCTACCCGGCTCGGGTGTCACGGCAGCGGCGGCCAGCGTCGCGTTGACCACAAGGTCCACGGGAATCACGTCGAGGACGCCATCGGGGATCGCGGGGAACTCCGGCAGGTCGCCGCGGCCGAACGCGAGGATGATCGGCTCGGCCATCTTGAAGCCCTGGATCCAGCCGGGGAACGGCTGCTCCAACGCGCTTTCGATGATGCTGGGGCGAAGGACTGTGACGGGCAGGTCCGTCACCGTGTCTTCGACGGCGCGCTCCGCCATCGCCTTGGTGAACGTGTAGCAGTCGGTCCACCCGAGACTGCGGCCCCGTTCGCGGCCGGCGTCGACGAGCGCCTTGCTGACCCACGCGGAGCGGCGCTTCTCGGCTTCGGCGGCCACCGACGACGCGCCGGTCACGTCGTGCTGCTTTTCCGCTTCAGTGCTGAACTCCGCCAGCCGAGCGGCGGTGCGGCTCTCGAGCTCGACGCGATCGCGTAGCTGTGAGGCGAGCTCGGCCTCGTACTTCCAGTCGACGTCGTGGTCGAGCCGGCCCTCGCGGATGTGCCCCTGCTGGCGGCCGGCGACGTACGCCGTCGACACGTGCAGGTAGTGCGGCTTCGAGCCGCTGGCGTCCACCGCTGCGAGCAGGTTGAGCGTGCCGTGCAGGTTGGTGGCGAAGCCCTCGTCGATCGGCGGGTCGAACGAGACCTCGCCGGCGCAGTGGATGACCGCGTCGAGATCGCTCGGCAACGGTGGGATGTCGTCGAGGTCACCGGCAACCACCTCGATCCGGTCGCCGATCAGGGCGGCGACGGCAGCGTCACCGTCGCGGTCGCGCAGCCGTCCGAACGCGGCGCCGCGCATCAGGTTGGCGACCCGCTCCTCCGCGGTCACGCCGTCGCGGGGACGGACGAGCAGTACGACGCGGGTCTCCGGCAGGTCGAACAGCACCCGCTCGAGCAGCGCCTCGCCGACGAAGCCGGTTGCGCCGGTGATCAGGATTCGTCGTCCCGCGAGGGCCGCCGAAATCGGCGGATTGGTCATGAGTTGGCATCCTAGGAGAGGTCCGCCCGGTGGTCCTCGGCCGTAGCGAGCGGCGGCCACGAGTTGGCTGGCCAGGCCGACGAGGAGGCAATAGTGGAACTATTGGCGACGAGGAGAACGCCGCCAGGCAGCTCGTGGGCGTCGCGTAGTAGGCCGTTGGGCCGCCGGGGGGACCTCTAATGGCGGAGTGGGCGAGAAGCGAGCGGGCCGAGCTGGTCGAGCTGCTGCGGCGGCTGGGGCCGGACGCCCCGACTGCCTGCGAGGGCTGGACGACCGCCCACATGGCGGCCCATCTCTACGTTCGCGAGCGCCGTCCGGACGCCGGTCCGGGCGTGATCATCGGCGGGCCGTTCGCCTCGCACACCGACCGGGTGATGGACAGCGTGCTGCGGGTGCACACCTTCGACGACGTCGTCGCGCGGGTGGCCGGCGGTCCTCCGCTGCTGTGGCGCCCGATGGACGAGCAGGTCAACCACTTCGAGTACTTCGTTCACCACGAGGACGTCCGGCGCGCCAACGGCGAGGGACCGCGCGACCTGCCCGCCGAGCAGGAGGCCGTGATCTGGAACCGGATGCG
>DASZYY010000147.1:0-4044 GCA_035545175.1 Mycobacteriales bacterium | reverse complement strand
GTCGGACGGCGCGGAGGCCTACCTGGGCCTCACCGTCAGCGGCTTCCCCAACTTCTTCATGCTGTACGGCCCCAACACCAACGGGGTCAACTCCATCCTCTTCCTGCACGAAGCCCAGGCGCACTTCATCGTGCGGACGCTGCGCATGCTGCGACGGCGCCGGCTCGGCGCGATCGACGTGCGACCGCGGGTGATGCGCAAGTACAACGACAAGATCCAGGCCGCGATGGAGGGCAAGGTGTGGGTGGCGGGCTGCACCAACTACTTCGCCACCCCGGCGGGAAGAGTCGTCACCCAGCTCCCGTACAGCGCCGGCGAATACTGGCTGCGCACCCGGTTCGTCGCCCCGTGGCGCTACCGGCTGGACCGCAGACGCAAGCGCCCGACCGACTAGCGCGCGAGCAGGTCGTGCGCGGCCTTCTCGATCGCGGCCTCCGACACGAGCACCTGGTCGGCGGCGTCACCCAGCGGGATGAAGCTGTCAGACGCGGCCACCCGAGCAACCTCGCCACGGAAGCCGCCGTCGGACAACGCGGTGATCACGCCCTCCGACACGCCGCCGCTGGCCCGTGTCTCGTCGACCACGAGCACCCGGCCGGTCGCGGCCGCCTCCCGCATGAGGTCCTCGGTCGGGAGCGGCACGATCCACCGCAGATCAAGGACCCGGCAGCTCACGCCGGACTCACCGAGCCGCCGCGCGGTGCGCAACGACATCGGTACGCCGTTGCCGAACGTCACGATCGTGAGATCGGTGCCGTCGCCGTGGGTTCGCCCGGCCCCGATCGGCACGTGCGATGCCGCCCAGGTGTCCGGCGCGGCGTAGGGCGCTGCCCACTCCCCGTCGCCTTCGGCGTACAGGTCACGTGAGTGGTAAAGCGCGATCGGCTCGAGGAACACGCAAACCGTGCCGTCGGTCCGCGCCGCCGCGAGACAGGTGCGCAGCATCGCGGCGGCATCATCGCCGCGCGCCGGTACCGCGACCACGATGCCGGGGATGTCGCGCAGCACGCCAAGCGCGTTGTCGTTGTGGAAGTGGCCACCGAACCCCTTCTGGTAGGCCAGGCCGGCGACACGAACCACCATCGGGTTGCGGTAGCTGCCGTTGGAGAAGAACGACAGGCTGGCCGCTTCGCCACGCAGCTGGTCCTCGGCGTTGTGGAGGTAGGCGAGGTACTGGATCTCCGGCACCGGAAGCAGACCGGACACCCCGGCGCCGAGCGCGACCCCGAGCACGGACTGCTCGTCGAGCAACGTATCGAAGACCCGGCCCGCTCCGAAGCGCCTGGCGAGCCCGCGCGTCACGCCGTAGACCCCGCCTTTGCGGCCGACGTCCTCACCGAAGACCAGTACGTCGGGTGCGGCGAGCATCGCGTCGGCGAGCGTGCGGTTGATGCTGTCGGCGAGGGTGAGCGTCTCGCCGTCCTCCGGCAGCCGTCCCGCGAACCCGTCCCGGCGCACCGCGTCGTCGGCCGCAATCGATGCCGCCTGCGCGACGAGCGCCGGCCGGCGGGGCGAGAGCGGCGCCATCACTTCGACCGCGCTGGCGAGGCGACGATGGCCGGAGACCTCTTGCGCCAGCGTGTGCACCTCGGCCAGCACCGCGTCGTACCGCGCGATCACCTCAGCCGGCGTCAGCACCCCGGCGGCAACCAGGAGGCGCGCGGTGCCGACCAGCGGGTCGCGGGTGAGGTCGGCGGCCAGGTCCGCGCGAGCGCGGTAGGTGATCTCCGCGTCGGTACCGGCATGACCCATGAACCGGACGACCCGCAGATGCAGGAACGCGGGCGCACGCTGGGTTCTCACGTACGTCGCCGCGGCGACGGCGGTGTCGTAGCAGCTGGCGAGGTCGGTCCCGTCGGCCGTGAAGTAGGCGAGCTCTGGTCGGTGGCCGTAGGCCGACTGGATCCATGAGCCGGCGGTGGGCACGCTGATGCCGAGCCCGTTGTCCTCGCAGACCAGCAACAACGGCATCGGCAAGCCGCCGTGCGCCACGTGGCAGGCAGCGTTGATCGCGCCCGCCGCGGTCGAGTGGTTGGCGGAGGCATCTCCGAAGCTCACGACCGCGAGCGCATCCTTCGGCCACGCCAGCTCAACCCCGAGCTTGCGGGCGCGGTCGATCGCGAACGCCACGCCGAGTGCCCGCGGCAGATGCGACGCGATCGTCGACGTTTGCGGGATCACAGCCAGGTCGTGATGTCCGAAGACCTTGTGCCGGCCGCCCGCAATCGGCTCGTCGGCGGCGGCAACCAAGCCGAGAAGGACGTCGCGTAGCGGTGTCGATCCGGGCACTTGCGCTGCACGAGCGAGATAGAACGCGCCCGACCGGTAGTGCAACAGCGCGGGATCGGTGGGCCGTAGCGCTGCGGCGACAGCGGCGTTGGACTCGTGTCCGGATGACCCGATCGTGTAGTAGCCGACGCCCGTTGCCCGCAGCTTGCGCGCTTCGATGTCGAGCGCCCGGCTGCCGAGCTGCGCGTCGAACAACGCGAGGGCGCGCTTCGCGGAAAGCTGCGTCCCGCCGCGGACCGGCTCGTCGAGCCCGACGGCGCCGCTCGCCGGCGAAAGAGAGGCGACCGCCTCACGGAACGCGGTGTCCAGCGCCTCTTCGGGCAGCGCCTCGCTCACGACGGGACCTGGCTACTCAGGCAGCCGGTACGACTCGTCCGGGACGAGCTCAGCCACGTCCATCTGCGCCTTCTGCAAACGGCCGGAGTAGTCCCAGTTCACCGCTTGCCAGCGAGTGAACTGGTCGAGAACCCACATCCCGGATTGGCGCGAGCCGTTGCCCGACTTCCCATTGCCACCGAAGGGCAGGTGCGCCTCCGCGCCGGAGGTCGAGTTGTTGATGCTGACCATCCCGGCCGAGACGCCACGACGGAACCGGAACGCCTCCTCCGCATCCGTCGTGTAGATCGACGACGACAACCCGTACCCGGGCAGGTTCGCGAGCCGAATCGCCTCGTCCAGATCCCGGTAGGTCGTCACGCCGACCAGCGGACCGAACGTCTCGTTACAAAAGATCGCGTCGTCAGGCCGCACGCCGTCAGCGATCACCGGGTGGTAGTAGACGCCGGCGTCCGGGTCGCCGACAAAGCCGTCGCGCGGGTTGTCCCGCGTGATCCGCCCGGTCGCCGAGGAGCCATGGAGGGTGTGATGCGGCTGCAGCCACTCGAGGTAGCCCTCGTACTGCGCGCCGAACTTCTCGTCGAGCATCGGTCCGAACACGACACCGTCGCTCGGGTCCCCGACCGCAGCCTCACGGGTGAGCTTGTCGAAGCGCGCGAGGAAGTCGTCATGGACGCTTTCGTGAACGATCACCGTGCCGAGAGAGGTGCAGCGCTGTCCCGCCGTGCCGAAACCCGAGAACAGCGCACCTTCGGCTGCGAGGTCGAGATCGGCGGACGGCGTCACGACCATCGGGTTCTTGCCGCCGAGCTCGAGGCACGCGGACTGCAGGTAGCGGCCGGTGAGCTCGCCGATTCGCGATCCGACCGCACTCGACCCGGTGAAACCGACCTTGTCGACGTTGGCCGCCTCGAGCGCCTGCGCCAGCCCGTCGTACGTCGACTGCCCGTCGGCGAACACCAGGTTCAGCACGCCGTCGGGCAGGCCGCCGCCGCGGACGAACAGCTCGTAGAGCGCCTCGCCACAGGCCGGCGAGTAGTCGGCGGGCTTCCACACGACGGAGTTGCCGCAGAGCAGGGCGGGGACGAGGTACCACGCAGGTACGGCGACCGGGAAGTTGCCCGCCGTGATCGCCGCGACGACACCCACCGGGTTGCGGAAGGTGAACAGCTGCTTGTCCGGCATCTCGCTGCCGACGGTCTGCCCGTAAAGGCGGCGACCTTCGCCGAGGAAGAAGTCGCAGGTGTCGACGATCTCCCTGACCTCGCCGAGCGCCTCGGCGTAGGGCTTGCCGATCTCGCGGCTGACCAGGCGGGCGAGGCGCTCCGCGTTGGCCTCGACGGTCCGGCCGATGTGTGCGATCGCGCGGCCGCGGATCGGCGCCGGAACGTCCGCCCACCCGGGCTGAGCGGCTCTTGC
>DASZYY010000146.1:0-6718 GCA_035545175.1 Mycobacteriales bacterium | reverse complement strand
GCGGACCCGGCGTACGAGCCCTACGACCCGTCGTACCGCTACCTCTTCAACTCCTACTACGAGGCAGTCGGCGCCCGCCATCCGCGTCCGAGACGCGGGCTCGTGACGCGTCCCGGCGCGGCCGAGATCGGGCGCTACCGCACCGCGGTCAACGACGCGCTCTACCGCCGGCTCGATGCCGACCGGTTCGACGACCGGCAGCTCGACCTGATCGAGCTCGGCTGTCATCACGAGCAGCAACACCAAGAGCTGATCCTGATGGACGTCAAGCACCTGCTCGCGGCCAATGCCTTCGATCCGGTTTACGTCGAGCGGCCCGTCGAGCCTGACGCCGCGGCGCCGCCGCTGACCTGGCGATCGGTCGCCGGCGGTCTCGTCGAGATCGGACATCGCGACCCGGGGTTCGCGTTCGACAACGAAGGGCCATCCCACCTCCACCACCTGGAACCGTTCGAGATCGCCGAGCGCGCCGTGACCAACGCCGACTGGCTGGAGTTCATCGACGACGGCGGTTACCGGCGCGCGGAGCTGTGGCTGTCCGACGGATGGGCACGCATCCAGCAGGAAGGCTGGGACGCCCCTGAGTACTGGCGCCGTGATGACGGCACGTGGACCCAGTTCACGCTCTCCGGCCGGCGCCCGCTGCGCGGCGGCGAGCCGGTCTGCCACGTGTCGTTCTACGAAGCGGATGCGTTCGCGCACTGGGCCGCCTCGAAATGGCCGGGCGCCCGGCTGCCCACCGAACAGGAGTGGGAGACGGCGGCTCGTTCCCTCGCCGATGCCACCGGCCCGCTGCTCGATCCGTCGCGATGTCACCCTGCCACGGCGGGATCCGCGATGACCGGAAACGTCTGGGAGTGGACGGCAAGCGCCTACCTTCCGTACCCGGGATTCCGGCCCGCGGCGGGTGCGGTGGGCGAGTACAACGGCAAGTTCATGTCCGACCAGCACGTGTTGCGCGGCGCCAGTGCCGTCACTCCGGTGGGGCATCAGCGCCTCACCTACCGCAACTTCTTCCCGGCGGGCTCCCGGTGGGCGTTCAGCGGGCTTCGGCTGGCACGCTCATGACGACGCTGCGCGACCCCGCGGCAGAATCCGCGCTGCTCCTCGACCCGACCAGATGGTCCGTCTCCGGTCGGCGTACCGTCCTGTCGACTGCGGACCGACTCGCTGCCGACGTTCACGCCGGGCTCACGCAGTCCCCACCCACGTTGCCCGCGCGATGGTTCTACGACGAACGCGGGAGCAAGCTGTTCGACGACATCACGCGGCTGCCGGAGTACTACCCGACGCGACGCGAGACCGAGATCCTCGTCGAGCACGCCGCGGACGTCGTCACGCTCACTGCCGCGACCACGCTCGTCGAGCTCGGATCCGGCACGTCGGCGAAGACCCGGCTCCTGCTCGACGCCTTCAGCCAGCGCGGCGCGTTGACGTTCGTGCCGATCGACATCAGTGTCGAGGTGCTCACCGCAACCGCTCAGCGGATCGCCGACGACTACCCGGCGGTGACGGTGCAGGCGATCGTGGCCGACCTCGACGACCCGTTCGGCCGGCTTCCGGGCGCTCCGGGCGAGCGACTCGTCGCCTTCCTCGGAGGCACGATCGGCAACTACAACGCCGAAGGGCGCGCAGCGTTCTTCGCGCGACTGCGCGACTCGCTCGATCCCGGCGACCACGTACTGCTCGGTGCCGACCTCAAGAAGGACCCGGCGCGCCTCGTCGCGGCCTACGATGACAGCGCCGGCGTCACCGCCGAGTTCAACCGCAACCTGATCGAGGTGCTTCGCCGCGAGCTCGATGCCGCCGGCCTCGACCCCGCCGACTTCGACCACGTGGCGCGCTGGAACGACGAAGTCGGTCAGATCGAGATGTGGTTGCGGGCGAGGAGGGAGATCCGCGCGACCTTCCGGGCGATCGATCTCGAGTGGTCGCTGCCAAAAGGTGAGGAGATGCTGACCGAGATCAGCGCGAAGTTCGACCTGCCGTCGCTACACGACGAGCTCGCGCTGCACGGCTTCGGACTGACCAAGCCGTGGACCGACCCCGCCGGGGACTTCTCGCTGTCGCTGCTCGTCGCCCGCTAAGATACTTAGCGAGGCTAAGGACGGGTCGTTGTCAGTCAAGCAGTGGTTCGTCCTTGCCGTGCTGTGCTTCACGATCCTGCTGATCAGCCTCGACCAGACCGTCCTCAACATCGCGCTGCCGACGCTGGTCAAGGACCTGCACCCGACCAACAGCGGGCTCGAGTGGATCGTCGACAGCTACACGTTGACCCAGGCCGTGCTGCTCGTCTTCAGCGGCGCGCTCGGCGACCGCTTCGGGCGACGACGGATGTTCATCATCGGCAGCGCCCTGTTCGGTGCCGGCTCGCTCGGCTGCGCCCTCGTGCACACAACCTGGTCACTCGTCGCGATGCGCGTCGTCACCGGCCTCGGCGCCGCCGGTCTCATGCCGGCGACCCTGGCGATCATCGTGGCAACGTTCGAAGGTCACCATCGCGGCCGCGCGATCGGGATCTGGGCCGGCATCGGGGGCATCGGCGGCGCGGCCGGGCCGATCCTCGGTGGTGTTCTGCTGCAGCACTTCTGGTGGGGCTCGGTCTTCCTCATCAACGTCCCCATCGCGGTGATCGCGATCGTCGGCGCGCGCTACGCGATCGTCGAGACCCGGGCTTGCCATCCGAACCCGATCGACCCGGTCGGCGTCGTGCTCTCGGCGGCCGGGCTCACCGCGCTGACCTACGCGCTGATCATCGCGCCCGGCAAGCACTGGACGTCCCACCTCGTCCTCGGCTCGATCGCCGCGTCACTGATCCTGCTCAACGCGTTCTTCTCCTGGGACACCCGCCGTGACGACCCGCTGATCGACCTCGGGCTGTTCCGCAACCCCGGATTCTCGGCCGGGATCGGCGCCGTGACGTCGATGTTCTTCGCGATGTTCAGCGTGAGCTTCCTGCTCAGCCAGTACATCCAGTTCATCCAGAAAGTCTCGGTGCTCTCGGTCGGCCTCCGGTTCGCCCCGATGGCCCTGGGTTCGCTGGTGGCGAGCAACATCTCCTCGCGCGTGGCCCACCGATTCGGGCTACGCAACACCGTCCTGTCCGGGATGGTGCTCGTGATCGCCGGTCTGGGGCTGTTCACGACGATGGTCTCGACGAGCTCGGGCTTCCTGCTCGTCGGCGTTGCGTTCACCTGCGTCGGCTCCGGCATGGGCCTGTCCATCGCGCCGGCCTCCAACGCCGTCGTGAGCGTCCTGCCGGAGGCCAAGGTCGGGGTCGGCTCCGGCGTGCGAAGCATGGTGCAGTGGCTCGGCGGATCCTTCGGGGTGGCGATCGTCGGCACGCTCGCCACGAGCCACTACCGGTCGCAGGTCAACGCGGCGTACGGCGGAGCGCTGCGGGCGGTGCCGCCCGGACAACGCGGCGCGATCAGCGAGCAGATCGGCCAGGCGGTCATCGCGGCGCGACGCCTGCCGTCAGACGTCGCTGCGCGGGTGGGCACGGTGACGAGCCACGCGTTCGTCGGTGGCCTGCGGCTCGCCACCTTGATCGGTCTGCTGGTCACGGCAACCGCCGCCGCCGCGGTAGCGCTCCTCCTGCCGAAGGACCTGGAGATCGACGACGACGAGGTGAAGCTCTCCTCTGCGGCGGCCTAGGAAGTCAGCGCGACGCGCCGGGCGCGCGCGCGACGGCTCAGCAGGACCGCGCCGGTGAGCAGCACGGTGCCGAGCGTCACGAGACCCACCACGAACGGTGCCGACGTAGCGGTAGCCGCAACCCCGCTCGCCGCTACGGCGTGCGCGCCGGTCCTGCGGTCCACGACGACATCGAAGGGCTCGGTCGCGTCGGTCTGGTTGATCTCGCCCCCGACTCCGGAGGCGTTGGCCGGACCCAGCTCCCCCACCGTCGTACCGCTGAACGCGGTGGCGCTGTAGAGCGTCGCCTGCTTCGCGACTCCCGGCACCGCGCTGAACGGCACCTTCACGGTGATGACGCCGGTACCCGAGTTGTAGGAGCCCTGCGCCTTCGTCTCGCTGCTGAACATCATCGACAGCTGGAGGTTGGCCAGCGCAACCGGGTTGGGCGCAGCGGTGTCGCCGAGGTAGAAGGTGGGCTTGCCGCCCAGGACCGACTGCATGCCGGCGTAGTAGACGTGACCGTTGCCGGGCGTGCCCGGGTTGTAGGTCGTGAAGCGGGTGATCCACTCGCCGGTCGTTCCGCCCGCCGAGGCGGGCACATCGAGACCCGACTGCGGGTTGATGCGCATCTTCACGATCAGCGCGGTCTTCGCCTTGTTGACCGAGATGCTCGCGGCGCGGAGGTCGAGCGCCGACCCGGCCGGTGTCAGCGCGCTGTTGGCCGAGTAGAAGTCGTCGCCGCCCGGGTCGGCGACGTGCCCCATCGGCACGCCGGGCCCCTTGCCCGGTCCGTTGATGAAACCTGTCGGGTTGGCCTTGCCCTTGATGAGCGACGGGCCGTGGATCTGGCGCACCACGACGGGCGGACCGTTCTCCTCGACGCCGTCGGTGCCGGTGGCGAAGGTGTTCGAGGTGTCGTCGACGTAGGCGAGGGCGAGCGCACCGCGCTTGTCGTTGCTGACCTCGAGGAAGTCACCGAGCGAGCGGTCACCACCGCTGATCAGGCACGCGGTGCCCTGCGTGCAGATCGGACCGAACTTGATCGGGTGCTCGCTCACCGTCGAGATCTTGAAGGTCGGATCGGCGGAAAGCGCGTTGATGCTCTCGCCCACCTGCACGCTGAACTCGGTGTGGTGCAGGTCGTCGAAGGTGTAACCCGTCTTGCCTTCGTGACTCTCGTTCGCGTGGTACCACGCCATCGCGACTCGGCCCTTCGAGCCCGCGTGCACCCACGAGAACGCGTTCGAGCCACCCCGGCTGACCTGGATCGGCTTGCCGAACGTCTTCGCGCCGTCCCGCGAGATCGCGACGTAGACGTTGTAGGGCCCGACCTGGGCACCTGAGGCATTCGTCTTGGCGGAGGCGAACGACACGTAGATGTTGCCGGCGCTGTCGTGAGTCGCGGTGACGAACAACGCCGCGCCGCAGATGCCGGGGGCCTTGTTCGGTTGGTCCGGGCAGAGGCTGTGGTTGACCGTCACGGTGTGCCAGGTCGCCGTCGCACCCGTGATGATCCCGTTGGTGCGCGTCAGGACCGGCTTGGCGTAGCTGACCTGCGCGAGGTTGCCGTCGTTCGAGGTGTGGGCGATCACGACCTCGCCGTTCGGCAGGATGAACTGGTTGCCCGAGATGCCCTCGTCGTCGGACACGCAGTTGAGGAACCCGCCACCCAGGCAGGCCGTCGGGTTGGGGTTGGTGACCGGGACGAAGACGAGCCCGTCGCTGCTGACTTCCTCGACCAGCTGGTTGCCGATGTTGGCGCTGCTGTCGACCGCGTCGTACTCCTCATAGATCGCGAAGTTCGGGTCGCCGAGCGAACCCTGCACGGCGTACCACATGCGGTCGACCGGGGTGTTCACGGCGCCAACGCAGCTGGTCTGCCAGGTACGACCATGGTTGGTCGTGACGCTGTTCGACAGGTTGGTGAGGTTCTGCAGGTCGGATAGGAACAGGTTGTCCGACTTGTCGAGCTGCAGCTCGGTGTCGCCGCCACCGACGCAGGTGACGGGCTTGCCGTGCAGCACCGAACCAGGGACGAGCCGGAAGGACTTGCCGTGGTCCGACGAGGTCCACACGAAGCTGGTGCCCTGGCTCGAGCCGTTCGGCACCGAGGTGTACATGCGGTCGTGCGAGTCGATCAGGATGTCGGGCTCGAACCCATTGCGCTGCTCGTCGACGACGACCTCGTGTGAGAACCGCATGGCGTTGCGCGGCAGCGACGATGTCGCCGCCGGCACGCGGACGGCGGATGCCGTCTCGTGGGTGGTCGCGGTCGCGGCGGTGGCCGGCACGAGGGCGGCCATTCCGAGACACCCGGCGCCAAGGCCGGCGAGCAGAAGTGCGGTGCGGTTCATGTGGCCCACCTGATCCTTGCGGTCCGCGCGGTGGCGCATGACCAGCTTCTTCGTTCGGTGGTGCGTACTTCGCCCCCGTTCCATGGCATCCTTCTGCGGTGCCACCTCTGCGACTCGCCGTACCCCTCGTCGCGCTGAGCACGCTCGCCGCCGGCTGCGGCGCCGGCTCCTCCGGCGGAGCGCCGAGCGCAGCCGGTGCCTCGAAGACGCCCTCGACGCAGTCGTGCCCAAGCCCGCCAAAAATCGGGGATCGGTTCCCCGACAGTCCCGCGGCGCGAGTGCCACACCCGGCCTACGCCGTCTCGCCGAGCCAGCTGCCGGTCACGGTCAAAGGCGAGGACGAGGTGGAGTTCATGACACCGACGCCGCTGAGCGTTTCTGCGGCCTTCGTACAGAGGGAGTACGCGGCCGCTGGCTACCGGATCGTGGGTGGCGACGCCGAGGCACACGAAGCCGACATCCTGTGGGCGCATGCCGGAAGCCAGGGCAAGACCAAGCTCTCAGGCGGCGGCTGCACGACCACCTGGACCGTGCTCGCCCTCCCCGCCGGCAAGGCGCTGCACGACAAGGACGCCGACGAGTAGTGATCGTCAGGCGTGGGCGGAGAGCGGCACCGGGCGCGCCAGGCTCCAGCTGAACGTCTCCGGGAAGTCCTGGAACCCGATCGGCGTCGCGACCTCCTCGACCGTCATGCCACCGCGGTCGGCCGCCGCGCGAAGCGCTGC
>DASZYY010000145.1:0-2677 GCA_035545175.1 Mycobacteriales bacterium | reverse complement strand
ACGCTGGTCGACGACTTCGGCCTGGTCGGCGCCATGCAGAAGCTCCGCGACAAGGACGCCGGCTGGCTCGGCGTACAGCTCGAGGTGTCCCGGCGCGTCCGTACCGACCCCGCCTTCGCCGCGCTGTGGGCCCACCATCTGCGCGCGATCACCCGCGCCACCCAGGCCCGTCTCGCCCGCCAGCGCGACGCAGGGGTGGTCCGGGTCGATGTCCCGATCGAGACCCTGGCAGCATTCCTGCTGCTGGTGTACGACGGGCTCGTCGCCCAGCTGGCCACCGGGATGCCGGTCAAGCACCTCGAAGCCATCCTCGATCTGGCCGAGCAGGCCGTTCGCGACACGCCACCGCAGGACGCACCACCAAGCACAGGGAGAGACACGTGAGCAGCAACAGCTTCGGCGCCCAGACCACGATCAACGTCGGCGGGCGTGACGTCACCATCTACTCCCTCGCCGCGGTCGAAGGCAGCGACCGCCTGCCGTACAGCCTCAAGGTCCTGCTCGAGAACCTGCTGCGCAACGAGGACGGCCACAACGTCGACGCGGACCAGATCCGCGCCCTTGCCGGCTGGAAGGCTGACGCCGAGCCGGACACCGAGATCCAGTTCTCCCCCGCCCGCGTCGTGATGCAGGACTTCACCGGCGTCCCCTGCGTGGTCGATCTCGCCGCGATGCGCGAGGCCATGACCGCCCTAGGCGGCGACCCCAAGAAGATCAACCCGCTCGTCCCGACCGAGCTGGTCATCGACCACTCCGTGATCGTCGACCACTTCGGCGCGCCGGACGCGTTCGAGAAGAATGCCGAGCTCGAGTTCGAGCGCAACAAGGAGCGCTACCAGTTCCTGCGCTGGGGCCAGAACGCCTTCAACGGCTTCAAGGTCGTGCCGCCGGACACGGGCATCGTGCACCAGGTCAACCTCGAGTACCTCGCCCGCGTCGTGTTCAACGCGGATGGTGTCGCGTACCCCGACACGGTCGTCGGCACCGACTCGCACACGACGATGATCAACGGCATCGGCGTGCTCGGCTGGGGAGTCGGCGGCATCGAGGCGGAGGCCGCGATGCTCGGCCAGCCGGTGTCGATGCTCATCCCACGTGTCGTCGGCTTCAAGCTCTCCGGTGAGCAGCCGGAGGGTACGACGGCGACCGACCTCGTCCTCACGATCACCGAGATGCTCCGCAAGCACGGTGTCGTCGGGAAGTTCGTCGAGTTCTATGGCCCCGGCGTCGCGGCGGTGCCCCTGGCGAACCGGGCGACCATCGGGAACATGAGCCCGGAGTACGGCTCGACCTGCGCGATCTTCCCGATCGACGAGGAGACGCTGACCTACCTGCGGCTGTCCGGCCGGTCGGCGGAGACGATCGAGCTGGTCGAGGCCTACGCGAAGGCGCAGGGCCTCTGGCACGACCCGAGCCGCGAGCCGGAGTACTCCGAGAAGCTCGAGCTCGACCTGTCGACCATCGAGCCGTCGCTGGCCGGCCCGAAGCGCCCGCAGGACCGTGTCGCGGTGAAGAGCGCGAAGTCGGCGTTCCGCGCGGCGCTCAACGACTATGCCAAGGACGTTGCCGGCAACGGCGCCGACGAGGCGTCGAAGGAGTCCTTCCCGGCCAGCGACGCTCCCGCCATCAGCCACGCCGGAAGCCACGACACTCCCGCCTCCCCGGGCAGCGCTTCGGGCCGTCCCAGCAACCCCGCGAAGGTGACCGTCGGCGGCGAGAGCTTCGAGCTCGACCACGGTGCCGTCGTCGTTGCGGCGATCACCTCGTGCACCAACACGTCGAACCCGTTCGTGATGGTGGGCGCCGGCCTGCTCGCGAAGAAGGCCGTCGAGCGCGGCCTGACCCGCAAGCCCTGGGTGAAGACCTCCCTCGCTCCCGGCTCGAAGGTCGTGTCGGACTACTACGACAAGGCCGGGCTGACGCCGTACCTCGACAAGCTGGGCTTCGGTCTCGTCGGCTACGGCTGCACGACCTGCATCGGCAACTCCGGCCCGCTGATTCCCGAGGTTTCGCAGGCCGTCAACGACAACGACCTCGCCGTCGTGTCCGTGCTGTCCGGCAACCGCAACTTCGAGGGCCGGATCAACCCCGACGTGAAGATGAACTACCTCGCGTCGCCGCCGCTCGTCGTCGCCTACGCCCTCGCCGGGACGATGGACATCGACCTGCTGACCGATCCGATCGGGCAGGACACCGACGGCAAGGACGTCTTCCTCTCCGACCTGTGGCCGACGCCGCGCGAGGTGCAGGACGTCATCACCGCCACCGTCGCGTCGTCGGGCTTCGAGTCCTCCTACGCCGACGTCTTCGCCGGCGACGAGCGCTGGCAGGGCCTCGAGGTCCCGACCGGCGACTCGTTCGAGTGGGACGACGCGTCGACCTACGTGCGCCGCCCGCCGTACTTCGACGGGATGCCCGCGGAGCCCGCGCCGATCACCGACATCACCGGCGCGCGGGTGCTCGCGGTGCTCGGCGACAGCGTCACGACGGACCACATCTCCCCGGCCGGCTCGATCAAGAAGGACGGACCGGCCGGCCAGTACCTCACCGAGCACGGTGTGGACCCGCGGGACTTCAACTCCTACGGCTCACGTCGCGGCAACGACGAGGTGATGGTCCGCGGCACGTTCGCCAACATCCGGCTGCGCAACCAGCTCGCTCCGGGCACCGAAGGCGG
>DASZYY010000144.1:0-2160 GCA_035545175.1 Mycobacteriales bacterium | reverse complement strand
CGTCGTACCGGTGTTCTGGTTCAGGACGGCGCTCTGAGCCTTTGACTGCACGTCTTCAGGAAGCCGAGCGCCGCACGCCGTGGCGACCAGGCCGGCGATCATGAGCAGGGCAGCTGCGCGGGGGGTGCGCATGTGACTCCTTCGCCTCGTGGGTTGGGGCGGCCCTTAGCGGGGTCGGCGGCCGGTGACCGTCATCGTCGATCCTCCGGGCGGCCCTGTCGAGGCCATCCCGAGCTTGCGGTGATCCCAGGAGCGAATGCGGTCCGCTTTGACCCGAACCGCGACTCGCTTGTTCAGCATCGTCTCGACGAACGGCTTCACTTCGTCGGTGTACGGCGCGTAGTAGCGCTCCCAGACGTTGACGCCGATCCGCCACAGCAGATCGGCGTCGTCGATGACCTCGGCGGTGCCCTCGATCGCGACGCCGCGGAGATCCTCGTAGGTCATGCCATCTTCGACGAGGCAGCTGACCTTCGGGTTTCGTCGCAGGTTCACGGCCTTCTGCGACTTCGCCTTGGTCTCGAAGCAGATGTCGCCGTCGATGACGGCGAACCACATCGCTACGAGATGAGGGGTGCCGTCGGCGCCGACCGTGCCAAGGGTCATCGACCGTGCGCCGGCGAGGAAGTCGTCGATCTCCTCGTCGGTCAGCACGATCGCGGACCGCTGGTTGGTGCCCATCGTCAGATCAGCCGGACGCCGAGTCGTCGAGCATCGAGGACAGCCGCTCGGTGGTCGCGATCCACTCCTGGACCAGGTCGAGCATGACCTCCTGGGTGGGGCGGACCTTGTTCATGCGGCCGACGATCTGGCCGACCGGGAAGCCCGACAGCTCCTTGGTCTTGGAGCGGCTGACGCGGCGTGCCATGTGGTTCCACAAGATGCCCTGCAGCGGCATCGGCAGCGTCTTCGGTGCACCTTCGCGCTCCCAGGCGTCGGTCCACGCCGTACGAAGCTGGCGAGCCGGCTTGCCGGTCATCGTCTTCGACCGCACCGTGCCGCGGGAGTCGGCGGCGAGCAGGTTCGCGAGCGGCTCGGGCTGCGTGTCAGCTTCGGCCACCGTCAGCCAGATCGATCCCGTCCAGACGCCCTGCGCACCGAGCGCGAGTGCGGCCGCCATCTGCCGGCCGCAGCCGATGCCGCCGGCCGCGAGAACCGGGACCTGGTCACCGACCGCGTCCACGATCTCGGGAACGAGCACCATCGTGGCGACGTCGCCGGTGTGGCCGCCGGCCTCGCCGCCCTGGGCGACCAGGATGTCGACGCCGATGTCGATCTGCTTCTGCGCGTGGTGCTTGTTGCCGATCAGGGCGCCGACGAGCACACCGTGGTCGTGCGCCTTCTTGACAACGTCCTCCGGCGGCGGCCCGAGCGCGTTGACCAGCAGCTTCACGCCGTCGTGGCTGAGCGCGATGTCGACCGAACGGCCGGCCTGGTCGTCGACGCCGAGCCCGGCGGCCTTGGCGCGGTCCTGCTCGAGGTCCTCGGGCAGCGGCGGGACGCCGTACTCCTCCATGATGCTTTCGAGGAAGTCCCAGTACTCCTGGGGGATCATCGCGCGCAGCTCGTCCTCGGACGGCTGCTTGCCGCCCTTGCCGATGTAGTTGGCCGGCATGACGAGGTCGACGCCGTAGGGCTTGCCCTCGACGTGGTCGTCGATCCACTTCAGCTCGATCTCGAGCTCCTCCGGCGTGAACGCCAGGGCGCCGAGCACCCCGAGACCGCCCGCGCGGCTGACTGCAGCCACCACGTCACGGCAGTGGGAGAACGCGAAGATCGGGAACTCGATCCCGAACTTCTCGCAGACCGGGGTGCGCACTGATTAGCCTCCGTATCTATTGACTCGGCAACCTCTCGGGTCACCGTGGCCTCAGTTTCTGACGCCTCGTCAGGTTCTGTCAGGTTGCAGAGTACGGTGCCTGGCGTGACCTCACAACGATCCTCGGACTTCACGACGCCGACTCGAGACGAGATCGTTGCGATCAGCGCGCAGCACGTGGCGCTGATGGAGAGCTCCGACGACGACAGCGCCTGGGTCTGGGTCAACATGCACCACGTCCTGCTTCGCACGGTCGGGCGTCGCAGCGGGCGGGAGCACAAGGTGGCGCTGCCCTTCTGGCGCGACCCGAACGGCGTTCGGGTGGTCGTCGGCTCCTTCGC
>DASZYY010000143.1:0-3575 GCA_035545175.1 Mycobacteriales bacterium | reverse complement strand
CTGGAACGGGTACGTCGTCGAAGTCGGCCCGCTGCCAGTCGAGCAGCCGATACGCCCGCATCGGTCCTACTGCTCCACGGGCAGGACGCTGATCCAGTTGACCCGCAGCTCACGACGCTTGAAGAACCACATGCCGTCTTGGCGCGCGTACTCGTCGAGGTAGTAGGCGAACATCACGTGGTCTTTGACGTTGGGGGGCGCCCCGATCAGGTGATGCGCCTCGCAGCGCGCCTCGCCCGTTGCGCGGTCACCGGCGATCTCGCAGGTGTGACTTCCGATGGTGTGGTGCGTATGGCTGTAGTCGCGAATCCGGTCGATCGCCCCGCCGATCTCCGCGCGGCCGCGGCGGAGCGACGTCGGGTCGGGGGAGTCCGGGTCGAGCCACATGGCGAACTCGCCGTCTTCGACGAAGAGCCGGGCGACGGTCGCGCCGTCACCGCGGTCGGCCGCCGCCGCGTACCGCTCGACGAGCTGGCGAATCTCCCAGCTGCCCATGAAGTCGATCACGAGACTCCCTCACGGAACGCGTTGCCGAGTGCAGAAAGCGCCGTCGGCGCATCCGCCAGTGTGGGCGAGAACGCGGCGAGGTTCACGGTGACGTCGGTGACGCCGGCGGCGACGAGCTCAGGCACGCCCGCCATTGTCCCGATCGGGTCGGGCGTGCCGTCAGCGCCCATCACGGTGGATGCCCGCATCTGTATGTCGGTCGGACGGCTCGTCACCGCGGCCAAGCGGGCCGCGCCCTCCCGTACGTCGTCCAGCGTGGCGCCCATGATCGGGATCCATCCGTCCCCGAGATCGACGATGCGGGCGACCATGCGCTCGGTGAGCGTCCCGCCGAACCACACCGGAAGGCGCGGTTGGACCGGAAGCGGTGAGCAGAAGGTGTCCTCGAAGCTCACCGACAGCGACTCGAAGCTCGCGGGCAGCTCCGACCACAGCGCTCGGCAGGCCGCGATGGTCTCGTCGAGCAGCTGACCGCGGCGGGAGAAGTCCAGGCCGACCGCGTCGTACTCCTCCTTCTGCCAGCCCACACCCACGCCCAGATCGACGCGGCCGCCCGACAGTGCGTCAAGCGTGGCGACCTGCTTGGCGAGCAGTGCGGCCGGTCGCAGCGGCGCGATGAGGATGCCGGTCGACAGCCGGATCGTCGACGTGACGGCGGCCATCGCCGCCAGCACGGTCAACGGCTCGAGCCACGGTGCCTCCGGAGGCACCGGAAACCGGCCCCAGGCGTAGGCATCGGTGTTGCGGCCCATCACGACGTGGTCGACGGCGACGATGCGGTCGATCCCTGCATCCTCGGCGATCCGCGCAACCTCGACCAGCCCGCGCCAGTCGCCACCCGACCAGCCGCCGAAGTTCGATACGCCGACGCTCAAGGTGACTGGCACGACGCAAGCTCCCAAAGCGTTGTGTTTCTTGGCATTTCGGGGCCACCGCGGGGTTGTGAGCGGAGCGAGCAACCTCGTGGGGATTATCTGACACCTTTTCAGATATGGTCGCAAGAAGACCAGCACGGAGGAATTGCGCTCATGTCGACGGCCACTGACGACCTGCACAAGCCGGCATTCATGCCCAACCTTCTGGTTGCGGCGCTGGCCCGGCATGCCGACAAGCCGGCCGTCTATCTCGGCGACGAGGTGCTCACCGCATCGCAGGTCGCGGCGCAGATGAGCAAGTACGTCCAGGCCTTCGCCTCGCTCGGCATCAGCGAGCACCACCCCATCGCGATGCTGTCGAAGAACCGCCCCGAGGTCCTGTTCACGATGGGCGCGAACATGCTGACGCCCTGCCGGAGCACGTCACTGCATCCCATGGGGTCGGCGGACGACCAGGCCTACGTCCTGGAGGACGCCGAGATCGAGACGCTGGTCTTCGATCCCAGTGCGTTCGAGGAGCGGGCGGCCGAGCTCCGTGAGCGGGTGCCGGGCCTCAAGACCCTGCTGTCGCTGGGGCCGTCCGAAGTGGGCACCGATCTCATCGCGCTGGCGGAGACCTTCGAGCCGAAGCCGCTGGTCGCGCCCGATGTCGATCCTGAGGACATCAGCGGGTTCACCTACACCGGCGGTACGACGGGTGCCTCGAAGGGCGTCATGCAGACGTACCGCAGCGGCGCGACGCTGACGCAGATCCAGCTGGCCGAGTGGGAGTGGCCCGAGGAGACGCGCTTCCTCATCGCCACGCCGTTGTCGCATGCCGGTGCGGCGTTCTTCGTCCCGACCTTGCTTCGTGGCGGAAGCATCGTCGTACTTCCGGGCTTCGACCCCACCGCGGTCCTCGAGACGATCCAGAAGTACAAGATCACCGCGACGATGCTCGTCCCGACGATGCTCTACATCCTGATGGACCACCCGAAGATCGACGAGTACGACCTGTCGAGCCTCGAGACCGTCTACTACGGCGCGTCCGCCATCTCGCCGACTCGCCTGAAGGAGGCGATCGAGAAGTTCGGGCGCATCTTCTTCCAGTTCTTCGGACAGTCCGAGTGCGGCATGACCATCTCCGTGCTGCGCAAGGGCGAGCACGACATCAACGACCTAGAGCGGCTCGCCACCTGTGGCCGCCCGGTGCCGTGGCTCAACGTCAAGCTGCTCGACGACGATCTCAACGAGGTCCCGGACGGAGAGCCGGGCGAGATCTGCGTGCGCGGGCCGCTCGTCATGGCGGGCTACTGGAACAAGCCCGAGCAGACGGCCGAGGCCCTCGCCGGCGGCTGGCTCCACACCGGTGACATCGCGAAGAAGGACGCGCAGGGCTTCCTGACGATCGTCGACCGCAAGAAGGACATGATCGTGTCCGGCGGCTTCAACGTCTTCCCGAGAGAGATCGAAGACGTCATCGGCACGCACCCCGCAGTCGGCCAGGTCGCCGTGATCGGCGTGCCCGACGACAAGTGGGGCGAGGCAGTCAAGGCAGTCGTCGTGCTGCGGCCTGACCAGACCGTCAGCGAGGAAGAGCTCTACGAGCTGGTCAAGGAGCGCAAGGGCGCCACCCATGCGCCCAAGAGCGTCGACTTCGTCGAGGCGATCCCGCTGTCCGCGCTCGGCAAGCCGGACAAGAAGGCGCTGCGGGCGCAGTACTGGGGTGACGGCGCCCGGATGGTCAACTAGCTCTCCGTCACCTGCATCCGAAGATGGTGGGAGAGATCGCCGACGTGGTCGACGGCGTACCGGCGCTCGGTGAACCGCCACGTCGCGTCGTCGCCGCGCGTGAAGCGGTCGTTGTAGCGCCCGCTGACGATCGGCTGGAAGCCGAAGTCATCGACGCCCTGGAACACGACGTACGACGAGGAACAGGTCGCCGTGCCGTTGGACTCGTCGACCTCGATCACCGGGTTCGCAGTGATGTGCCGGGTACGCGGCGAGCCGTCATACGTCATCGTCTGGCGTTCCCACATCGCCTGGATCTGCTCGGCGCCGACGGCAAAGACATTCCCGGCATCGTCGGCGAGCCGGCCGTCGGAGAACAGCGAAGCCAGCCCGGCGAAGTCCCCGGCGTCCATGAGTTCGCAGTAGCGGCCCAGCAGGTTGCGAATCTCTTCGTGAGCGTTGGCCCCCATGAACTTTGACCTT
>DASZYY010000142.1:0-24637 GCA_035545175.1 Mycobacteriales bacterium | reverse complement strand
AACACCCACGGCCACCCGCGGGCGGCTCACTCGGTGCTGACCGAGCATCTCGTCGACCAGCCCGGTACGCCGACCCGCGAGGCGCTCGACCAGGTGCTCGACTTCTTCGCCGAACGGCTGGGGCTCGCCTAACCCGAGCGCCGACCGCTACCTGAAAGCACGGTTAACAGCGAGCGGCCCGATCTTCCCTACCGTCGAGGGATGACTACCCCAGCCTTCGGACTGTCCACGGTCAACGGGCTTCCCGCCCACATCCTGATCGTTCACATGGTGGTCGTCTTCGTGCCGCTGTCAGCCGTCCTCCTGGTGGCATCGATGCGCACGTCCGTCGCGCACGGGCTGGGCAAGTGGCTGCCGATCACCGCCGCGCTCGCCCTCGTGTCAGTGTTCGCCGCAATGAACGCCGGCGGCTGGTTGGAGGACCGCGTGGCCTCGACGGCCCTGCTGCGTCGTCACACCGAGCTCGGCGGGCAGCTGTGGCCGTTCTCGCTCGCCGTGCTCCTGCTCTCGCTGTTCGTCTGGTGGAACACCCGTGGCCCGGCGGAGGCCGAGGCGCCAGCCGGCGCACGCGATGCCGGCGGCATGAAGCGGATCGTCGCCGTCGGGGTCCTCGCGGTCGTCGCGGCAACGCTCAGCATCGTGCAGGTCGTCCGGATCGGCGACTCGGGGTCACGCGCCGCCTGGCACGGCCAGGTCAGCAGCGTCGCCACGCATCACGACGGTGACTAGCCGGAGAAGTCGACCATCCGCCACGGGTCGTTGAGCATCGCGGCGATGTCGGCGAGGAACTCGCTGCCGAGCTGACCGTCGACGATGCGATGGTCGAAGGACAACGCAAGGGTCGTCACCTGGCGCACCGCGATCTGGCCTTCGTGTACCCAGGGTTGCTCCCGCACCGCGCCGAAGCAGAGGATCGCGGACTCACCCGGGTTGAGGATCGGCGTACCGCTGTCGACGCCGAACACGCCCACATTCGTGATCGTGATCGTGCCGCGCTGCATGTCTGCCGGCGGCGTCTTGCCCTCCCGCGCCGTCGCGACCAGCGCATCGAGTGCCGCGGCGAGCTGTGGCAGCGTCAACGCGCCGGCGTCCTTGATGTTCGGGACGATGAGGCCGCGCGGCGTCGCGGCCGCGATGCCGAGGTTCACGTAGTCCTTGACGACGATCTCCTGCGCGCCGTCGTCCCACGACGCGTTGATCATCGGGTGGCGCCGTACCGCGAGCAACAACGCCCGCGCGACGAGCAGCAGCGGCGAGACCTTCACGCCCTCGAACTCCGGATAGCTCCGCATTCGCCGCGACAGCTCCATCGTCTCAGTGACGTCGACGGTCACCCACTCCGTCACGTGCGGCGCGCTGAACGCGCTCTGCACCATCGCGGCGGCAGTCGCCTTGCGGACACCCTTCACGGGGACGCGCTGCTCGCGGGTTGCCGGGTCGAAGTCCGGTCGTGCCAGCACGGCTGCGATCGCCGCCGCAGCTCCCTGCCCGTGACCGCTGATCGGCGCACGGCCGCCGGCAGCGGCTTGCACGTCGGCGCGGGTGACGCTGCCGTTCGGGCCCGTGCCGCCGACGCCCCGCAGATCCACGCCGAGGTCACGAGCAAGCTTCCGCACCGGCGGCTTGGCGAGGACGTGCACCTCAGCGAGAGCCGCCGGCTCCGTGACAGCGGCCGCAACAGCGGCTTGCTTGCGGGGACGGCGGGTGAGCTTGCCGGCCTTCGGGCCGCTGCCGACCAGCACCTCGATCTTCTCGTCAGCGTCGGCCTTCGGGGCCGACGGGACGAGATCGCCACCTTGGATCGTCGGAGCTTCCGCCGTCATGGCCGCATCGCCGCCGCCGACCTCGAAGCTGATCAGCGGGAGGCCAACGTCGACCGTGGCGCCCTCGGCGTGATGCAAGGTCGTCACGACGCCGGCATACGGCGACGGGATCTCGACCGCAGCCTTCGCGGTCTCCACCTCGACGATCGGCTGGTTCAGCCGAACGGTGTCGCCTTCGGCGACGAGCCAGTGCAGGATCTCCGCTTCGGTGAGACCTTCACCGAGGTCGGGCAGCAGGAAGCTCTTGATAGACATTTAGAACGCCAACGCGCGGTCGACGGCGTCGAGCACCCGGTCGAGATCGGGAAGGTAGTCCTCCTCGACCCGCGACGCGGGGTACGGCGTTGAGTAGCCACCGACGCGAAGCACGGGTGACTCCAGCGAGTAGAAGCACTGCTCGGTGACCCGGGCCGCGACCTCAGCGGCGAGCGAGGCGAACACCGGCGCCTCCGCGACGACCACCGCGTGACCGGTCTTGCGGACCGAGGCAAACACGGTTTCCCAGTCGATCGGCGACAGCGCGCGGAGATCGACCACCTCGAGCTCGCGGCCTTCCTCCGCAGCCGCCGCGGACGCCTCGAGACAGGTCCGCACGCTCGGCCCGTAGGTGATAAGCGTCGCGTCCGAACCGGTGCGGGCGACCCGCGCCGACCACAGGTCGGCCGGCGTCGCGTCGGTGTCGACCTCGGCCTTGTCCCAGTAGCGGCGCTTCGGTTCGAAGAAGACCACCGGGTCGTCGCACGCGACGGTCTGCTGGATCATCCAGTACGCGTCCGCCGGGTTCGAGCAGGTCACGACCTTCAGGCCCGCTGTGTGCGCGAAGTAGGTCTCCGGCGACTCGCTGTGGTGCTCGACCGCGCCGATGCCACCGCCGTACGGGATGCGGATCGTGATCGGCAGCCTCACGTTGCCCGACGATCGGTAGTGCATGTGCGCGACCTGCGTGACGATCTGGTCGAATGCCGGGAAGACGAAGCCGTCGAACTGGATCTCGCAGACCGGGCGGAAGCCGCGCATGGACAGGCCGATCGCGGTGCCGATGATCCCGGACTCGGCGAGCGGCGTGTCGATGACGCGCGCCTCACCGAAGTCCTTCGCCAGTCCGTCGGTGACGCGAAAGACACCGCCGAGCGCTCCGACGTCCTCGCCCATGACGAGCACCTTCGGGTCGCACTCCATCGCCCGCCGAAGACCTTCGTTGAGCGCCTTGGCCAACGTGAGCATCGCCATCAGCGGCTCACCGTCGCAGCATCCTCGGTCTCGAACGTCGCGAGGTAGGCCGCCATCTGAGCGCGCTCCTCGTCGAGCAGCGCGGACCCGCCGGCATAAACGTGGTCGAACAACGACAGCGGCTCCGGGTCGGGCATCTCGATGCATCCGGCGCGGACGTGTGCGGCAAGCTCGTCCGCCGCGGCATCGACCTCTGCGAAGAAGTCGGCATCGGCGTGACCGTGCCGAGACAGGTACGCCTTCACCCGCTCGATCGGGTCCTTGAGCTTCCAGGTCTCGAGGTCGCCCGCAAGCCGGTAGCGCGTGGGGTCGTCCGACGTCGTGTGCGGCGCCATCCGGTAGGTGTATGCCTCGATCAGTGACGGCCCGCTGCCCTCGCGAGCCCGTGCCAGTGCGGCACGTGTTACGGCGAGCACGGCGAGCACGTCGTTGCCGTCGACACGAACGCCAGGGAAGCCGAACCCCTCGGCACGGTGGTACAGCGGGATGCGGGTCTGCCGCTCGACCGGCTCGGAGATGGCCCACTGGTTGTTCTGGCAGAAGAAGACGATGGGCGCGTTGAACGAGCCGGCCCACACGAAGGCCTCGTTGACGTCACCCTGGCTGGTGGCACCGTCGCCGAAGAACGCCATCGCTGCGGCGTTCCCGCCGTCGCGCTGAATACCCATCGCGTAGCCGGTCGCGTGCAACGTCTGCGAGCCGATGACGATCGTGTAGAGCCCGAAGCCGTGCTCGTTCGGATCCCACCCGCCTTGGCTCGCGCCGCGGAACAAGCCGAGCAGCGTGACCGGGTCCACGCCCTTGCAGAAGGCGACGCCGTGCTCGCGATACGTCGGGAACGCGAAGTCGCGCTCGGTCAGCGCGCGGCCGGCGCCGACCTGAGCGGCCTCCTGGCCGAGCAGGCTCGCCCACAGGCCCAGCTGGCCTTGGCGTTGCAGCGCGATCGCCTCGGTGTCGACCCGCCGCACGAGCACGAGGTCGCGATACAGACCTCTTATCTCGTCGTCGGAGATGTCGAGGGCGTAGTCGGGATGCTCGACCCGCTGACCCTCGGGCGTCAGGAGCTGGACGAAGTCCGGCCCCTCGGATGGCTGGGGGAGCAGTACATCTTCGCGCGGGTTACGCGACGCTTCACTCACGGTTGCACTCCTTGTGGGAATCCAGCCTCATCGTTACACGCGGGTTCGGGCCTGGCTATTTGTGCTTCGCACACAGCGGGCAGGTATCGCGGTGCCGAGCCCAATCGGGTGACCGCAGCACGGAGTTCGCCTACGCTGCGCAGGTGGACGCCTGGGTGATCTGGGCGATCGTCGCGGGGGCGCTGGCGATCGCTGAGGTCCTGACGCTGACGTTCGTCCTCGGGTTGGTTGCACTCTCCGCCGTCGGCACGTCGATCGCAGCAGCGATCGGAGTCTCATCCGCCGGGCAGTGGATCATCTTCGGAATCAGCGACCTCGTTCTGCTCACCGGCGTGCTCCCGACAGCGCGGCGGCATCTTCGAACCCCACCCGCCGTCCGCAGCGGGACGGCACGCCTCATCGGCGCTCGCGTGTTGTCGATCAGCGCGATCACGTCCGTCGACGGCGGACAGGTGCGGATCAACGGCGAGGCCTGGACCGCGCGACCGGACGTCGACGGACTCGTCATCCCGCCCGGGCAGTGGGTCAACGTCGTCAAGATCGACGGCGCCACCGCGATCGTCCATCCGACTACCGAACCAATCTCACAGGGGGAGACGGCGTGAACGCAGGCGTAATCGTCGGGATCGTTCTCGCGGCGATCATCATCATCGCGGTCGCGCGTGCGGTGCGAATCGTGCCGCAGGCGCGAGCAGGGGTTGTCGAACGCCTCGGCCGCTACAGCCGCACCGTCAACGCCGGCGTCGCGCTCATCGTCCCGTTCATCGACCGGCTTCGCCCGCTCATCGACCTTCGCGAGCAAGTCGTGAGCTTCCCCCCGCAGCCCGTGATCACCTCGGACAACCTGGTCGTCAACATCGACACCGTCATCTACTTCACGGTGACCGACCCGCGAGCAGCGACGTACGAGATCGCGAACTTCCTGCAGGCGATCGAGCAGCTCACCGTCACGACCCTTCGTAACGTCATCGGTGGCATGGACCTCGAGGCGACCCTGACCAGCCGCGACCAGATCAACGGCCAGCTGCGCGGCGTCCTGGACGAGGCCACCGGCCAGTGGGGGATCCGGGTCAACCGCGTCGAGCTGAAGTCGATCGACCCTCCTGCCAGCGTGCAGGAGTCGATGGAAAAGCAGATGCGCGCCGACCGGGAGAAGCGGGCCGCCATCCTCACCGCCGAGGGGACCAAGCAGTCGCAGATCCTCAACGCCGAGGGCGAGAAGCAGGCCGCCATCCTGTCCGCGCAGGGTCAGCGAGAAGCCGAGATCCTTCGCGCCGAGGGCCAGGCCAAGGCGATCGAGACCGTGTTCGGTGCGATCCACGCGGGCAACCCGGACGCGCCGCTGCTGGCCTACCAGTATCTCGACGCGCTGCCCAAGATCGCGTCATACGGCAACTCGGTGTTCGTCATTCCGAGCGAGCTGACGACCGCCATGCAGAAGATCTCGGAGGGCTTCAACAAGTCCGAGTAACGCGGCCGGTAACGTCGGCTCGTGGCAGAACCCGGTTCGGAACTTTCGAGATGGCCCGACCGGCTCGGCCGGGTCGGCGTGTGGACCGGCCAGCTCGACTTCTCCACCGCGGACGTCGTGCGGGAAACCGCTCGCGAGGTGGAGGCGACTGGCTTTCGCGCGATGTGGACCGGAGAGGCGGTCGGTCGTGAGGTCCTGACGGCCGCGCAACTGCTGCTGTCGGCGACCGACTCGCTGATCGTCGCAACCGGAATCGCGAACATCTGGGCGCGCGACGCACTTGCCACCGCGGCAGGCCAGCTCGCGCTCGGTGAGGCCTACCCGGATCGTTTCATCCTCGGCATCGGCGTCTCACACAAGCCGCTGCTCGACGTCCGCGGCGAGGACTACCGGACGCCGCTCACCTTCATGCGCGAGTACCTCGACGGCATGGACCACGGGTACGGCGTGTACCGCGCGGTGCCGCCGGCGTCGCGCCCGCCTCGGCTGCTGGCCGCACTCGGACCGAAGATGCTGGCACTGGCAGGCGAACGCGCCGACGGTGCTCACACCTACTTCGTCCCCCCGGAGCACACCGCCGTCGCCCGCGAGGTGCTCGGTCCGGACCGGCTGCTCGTGCCCGAGCAGGTGTGTGTCCTGTCGGAGGATCCGACGGTCGCGCGCGAGATCGCACGACGTCATACGACGTCGTATCTGCGGCTTTCGAACTACACGGCCAACCTGCAGCGTTTCGGCTTCGCCCCGGAGGAGTTCCTCGACGGCGGCAACGACCGGCTCGTCGACACGATCTGCGTATGGGGGACGGTCGATGCCATCGCGGCCCGGGTAAGGGCACACCTCGATGCCGGCGCCGACCACGTCGCGGTGCAGGTGCTCGTCGACGATCGTCGCGGCCTTCCCCGCCGCGAATGGCAGGAGCTGGCGCCCGCCTTGTTGTCGCTATGAGCGCGTTCGAGAAGGCGACCGCGATCCGGCGGGTCGGCGACACCGAGCGGTACGACGTGGAGCTCGACCCGGGCTGGTCGATCGGTGACAAGCCCAATGGCGGCTACCTGCTCGCCGTGCTCGCGCGCGCGGCATGCGACGTCGTCGGCACCGAGCACCCGCTCGCGGTGTCCGCGCACTACCTGCGTGCCCCCAACGCCGGTCCGGCCGAGGTGCGCACCGACGTCGTGCGCAGCGGCCGCCGGGCATCGACGTCGCGCGCGGTGCTCTGGCAGGGCGACAAGCCCTTCCTCGACGCAACCGTCACAAGCGGTCGGCTCTCCGAGGTCGCGCCGGACTGGGCCGAGGGTGGACCGCCGCAGATGCCGCCGCCGGACGAGTGCGACGGCCGCGGCAACCCGAACTTCCCGATCGCGCTGTTCGACAACGTCGACATCCGGATCGATCCCGCCACGATGGCGTTCGACATCGACACCGGCAAGCCGATCCCCAACGGCAGGCCGGAGGAGCGTTACTGGTTCCGGATGCGCGACGGGTCAGAGCCGGACGTGATGTCGTTGCTGGTCGCGGTCGACTGCGCCTTCCCCACGGTGTTCCACCTCGGCCGGTTCGGCTGGGCGCCGACGGTCGAGCTCAGCGTCCTGGTCCGCGGCATTCCCGCGCCGGGCTGGCTGGCCTGTGAGTCGCATACCCGTCTGGTATCCGACGGCTGGTTCGACGAAGAGGCATCGGTGTGGGACTCGACCGGCCGACTCGTCGCGCACGCCCGCCAGCTGGCACTCGCCGGCGGCGAGCCACCGCCGTCCTCGTAGTGTCGTGACCGTGGAGGATCCAGCCGCAGTCGCCCCGCAACGCATCGATCCGGCGCGCAAGAAAGTTGCCGACGACGCCAAGGGCTTCATGCCTGAGGACGAGGCAGAGGCGCTGTACGACGCGGCGTGGGCGATGGCGCCGTACGGTCCGATCCTCGAGATCGGCACGTACTGCGGGAAGTCGGCCACCTGGCTCGGTGCCGCCGCTGAGGCTCGAGGTGGCCGGGTCGTCACGGTCGACCATCACCGCGGGTCGGAGGAGAACCAGGCCGGCTGGGAACACCACGACGCCGAGCTCGTCGACCAGTCGGTCGGGCTGATGGACACGCTGCCGTTCTTTCGCCGGACGATGCACGCCGCCGGTCTGGAGGACACGGTCACGGCAGTCATCGCCAAGAGTCCGGTGGCTGCCTCCCTGTGGTCGACGCCGCTGGCAATGTTGTTCATCGACGGCGGACACGCCGAGGAGCACGCGCAGGCCGACTACTCGAACTGGTCGGGATTCGTCATCAAAGACGGCGTGCTCGCCATCCACGATGTGTTCGCCGATCCCAAGGACGGCGGACAGGCGCCGTTTCACATCTACGAGCGAGCAGTCGCAGACGGATTCCGCGAAGTTCGCCGGGTCGGGAGCCTGCGAGTGCTGCGCCGGTAGCCCCTCACAGTTATGACAAGCCCGGACACATGCCGCGAAACGGCAGCCCAGTGGCCCGGAATGACCAGGTTGCATTAGTCAATCGGGGCCATGCCGTTCAGGGGACGATGACTCCGAACCGCTATTCAGTTCGCGTTCCGTCACGCGCATGCTTGCCCATGGCGGTCATCCCACCGGGCCGCGCAGCGGGAGGGCACCATGTCGCGATCCGGGCGATCCATACGAAGCACCTTCCGGCGCTTCTCGGCGTTGCTTGCCGCATCCGGTCTGATCGCCGGTGGCGTGGCCGCCACCGCGACCCCGGCTGCAGCCAGCTCGCCGATCAACGTCATCGTCCAAGGTGCGTCGCAGAGCGCCCTTCAGAACCTGATCTCGCTGGTCGGCGGTCACACCGTCACGCCACTTCCGCTGGTCAACGGCGTCTACGCGCAGGTTCCGTCCTCGATCGCGCTGACGACACTGCAAACGCTCGGCCTCGTCACCAGTCCCGACGCACCCGTTGCCGTCGACTCGCTGTCCGGTGCGCTGCCTTCTGACGCGCCACCCGCGGCGAACGCCTACCCGACCACGACAGGTGCGACAAGGCTCGCCGCGCAAGGTGTCACCGGTGACGGCGTGGGTGTTGCCGTCCTGGACACGGGCATCACGCCGCTCCCCGACTTCGGCAACCGCCTCATCGGTGGCGTCGACCTTTCGGGCAGCGGTAACCCCTTCCTGGACAGCTACGGCCACGGCACGTTCGTCGCGGGCCTGATCGCAGGGGACGGCTCGTCTTCCGCCGGTGCATACGCAGGTGAGGCAACCGGCGCGAACCTGATCGCGGTCAAGGTCGCCGGAGCGAGCGGCACCACCGATGTCGCGACCGTCATCCAGGGCATCGCCTGGACGATCACGAACCGTACGGCGTACGGCATCAAGGTCCTCAACATGTCGCTCGGCGAGGTGCCGACGGGACCGACGCAGCTCAACCCGCTCGACCAGGCAGTCGAGGCTGCCTGGCAGGCCGGCGTCACTGTCGTCACCTCGGCCGGAAACAGCGGCTCGGCGGCGGGAACGATCACCGCGCCGGGTGATGACCCGGACGTCATCACGGTCGGTGCGCTGGCCGACGAGGCAACCACCGCCACCGCTGACGACAGCATCCCGTCGTTCAGCAGCGAAGGACCGACCGCCGCAAACGGCTGGCTGAAGCCCGACCTGGTCGCGGCCGGACGTTCGGTGGTCAGCCTTCGAGCGCCAGGTTCCGCGATCGACCAGGCTTACCCGAGCGCGCAGGTCGGAACCAGCAACTTCGTCGGCTCCGGAACGTCTTTCTCCGCAGCGGTCACCAGCGGTGCCGCCGCTCTCGTGGCACAGCAGAACCCGGCTGCAAGCCCCGACGGGATCAAGGGCCGCTTGCTGGCGACTGCCACCCCCGGGCCGGTCGGTAGCGCCACCGTCGATGGCCACGGCGACCTCGACGCCTACGACGCGGCGACCTGCCCGCCGGTACGGCTGGCTCAGCCGTTCACCTCGCTGGTCATGCCGGTTGCGCCCGGCGTCTCGATCCCGCTGATCACGACGTGGGGCGTGTCCGGGTGGAACGTTGCCAACTTCACCGCCGACGTCACATCCAACGCGTGGAACTCGAATGCCTGGAACTCCAACGCGTGGAACTCCAACGCCTGGAACTCCAACGCCTGGAACTCGTCAGCGTGGAACTCGAATGCCTGGAACTCCAACGCGTGGAACTCCAACGCGTGGAACTCGAATGCCTGGAACTCGAACGCGTGGAACTCGTCTACCTGGCAATGAGCTGACGTCGGATGACACCAACGACGCTGTCGGTACGCGCCCGCGTACTCATTGCAGCGGTCGTCGCGGCTGCCGGAGCCTGCGTCGCGTGGTCGGCGACGCAGCCGCTCGGATGGGGTAGCGAGTCAATCGCCGCTCTGCTGATCCTGAGCGCAATGCTGGTGACCTGTGCGCGGTTCCCGCTGCTGCTCTACACCACCGAGTACTCCGAGGCAGTCAGCTTTGACGAGGGGCTGCTGGCCGTCGCGCTCGCGACGCTCACGACCCCGGTGCTGATCCTTGCCTTCGCGGTCACTCAGCTCACCGCCCAGATCTGGCGTGGGCGCGGCACGGTCAAGGCGCTGTTCAACACCGGCCAGTTCACGCTTTCAGCCACCGCTGCTGTCTTCGTGGCAGACGCGCTCGGTCGATCCGTGACGGGGGTGAGCCCAGCGCTTCCACTCGTGATGCTGGTCGCCGTCGCAACGTTCATGGCGGTCAACACCGTGCTCGTCGGCGCGTTGCTCGTCTTCGTCAGCGATCGGTCCCTCATGAGCGTGCTGACCGAGGGGAACCGGCCGCGGTTCCTTCTGGTCGGCGCCGGGACGACCGCAGGCGTCTTGAGCGGGACCGCCTCGGCAAACAACCCGTGGGCTCTCGGACTTGTCCCGGCCGCGTTCTTCTTGCTTCGCCATGTCCTGGCCGGCCATTTCGAGGCGCGGCGGGACCGGGATCGTGTCATCGGCCTGCTCGCAGCGGCGCGCACGATCCACGGGTCGACCACGGACGGACGACTTCGCGAGACGGTGGAGTGCACCGCCTCCCAGCTGCTGCGCGGGGACGTTCACATCGCCGCGGCGATGCCGTCTGGCAGCGAGCCGCGCGCGGCACTCTCCTCGCTGGACGCGTCGCTGGTCGTGTCCGGACGCGGAGCCTCCGAGCCGTTCGATGACGCCGACCAACAGGTGCTCACCACCATCGCGCAAATCGCAGACGGCGCCTTCACCAACGCTGCGTTGTACTCAGAGGTACAGCAGCAGCGGCGAGACATGGCCACCATCCTCGGCAACCTCGCCGAGGGAGTGTGCGCCTTCGATGCCGCCGCGCGTCCGACCTTCTGGAACGCCGCGTCGCAGCAGCTCCTCGGCATGACGATCGAGACGTTCGATCCCGCCTCCCCCGCCGGGGAGCTTCTGCTCGCGCCGGTTCGCCGCTGTCTGCAGTCAGGCGGCACCCTCAACGCGTCGATGACCCTCGCCAGGCAAGACGGCACACCGCTTCCGGTCAGCTTCACCTGTGCGCCGACCCGAGAGGGTGACGTGGTCAACGGCGCCGTACTCGCGTTCCGCGACGACACCGAGCGGCTGCACTTCGAGGAGCAGCTCGCGCATCATGCCTTCCACGATCAGCTGACCGGCCTGGCTAACCGCCGGTTGTTCATCGACCGGCTCGATCAAGCCCTCCGTCGCGCGGATCGCCATCGCGGTGCGACCGCGGTGCTCTTCCTCGACATCGACCGCTTCAAGCTGATCAACGACAGCCTCGGGCACCAAGCCGGCGATGAGCTGCTCACCGAGATCGCAAGCCGGCTCGAGACCGTCGTGGGCAGCTGCGGCACCGTCGCCCGGATCGGCGGTGACGAGTTCATCCTGCTGCTCGAAGAGATCCACGACCCGTCGGAGGCGCACGCCGTCGCCGACCGCGTCGTCGAGGCGATGGCGACGCCCATCCAGCTTGCCGCGTCGCGCAGTGTTCTTGCGAGCCTGTCGATCGGCATCGCCGTCTCCCAGTCCGGCGCGACGGGCGACGACCTCCTCCGCGATGCCGACCTCGCGATGTACGAGGCAAAGGCCGAGGGGCTCGGCCGCTGGAAGGAGTACGACGGCGGCAGCGCTCATTCGCTCGCTCAGCTGGAGCTGGAGGAGGATCTGCGCCACGCGATCGCCAGTGGCGAGATCGAGGTCTTCTTCCAGCCCATGGTGCTCGCAGCTGACGGTGCCGCCGCCGACGCCGAGGCGCTGGTTCGCTGGCGGCACCCGCAGCGAGGGCTGATCCCGCCGAGCGAGTTCATCCCCGTCGCGGAGAGCAGCGGGCTCGTTCTCGCGCTCGGCCGGCTGGTGCTCCGCGAGGCGTGCCTGCAGTGCCGGGCTTGGCAGGACGAGCTGGGTGTCGAGATCGGCGTCAGCGTCAATCTCTCGCCGCGCCAGTTCCAGGACGCGGACCTGGTCGCCGAGGTGCGCTCAGCCCTCGAGGAAGCCCGGCTTCCGGCGGATCGGCTGTGTCTGGAGATCACCGAGACGCTGGCGATGCGCGAGACGGACTGGACGATCCAGACGCTGCAAGGCCTCAAGGACATCGGGGTCCGCGTCGCGATCGATGACTTCGGGACCGGTCACTCCTCGCTGAACTACCTCAAGCGATTCCCGATCGATGTCGTGAAGATCGACGGCAGCTTCGTCACCGACATCACCACGAGCAGCGTCGACAACGCGATTATCACGGCCATCGTCACGCTCGCGCAGACCCTGGACATCACCACGGTTGCGGAGTGCGTCGAGGACGCGAGCCAGTTCGCCGAGCTGCGTAGCCTCGGCTGCACCCTCATCCAGGGCTACCTGTTCGCCAAGCCGATGCCCGGTCCGGAACTCAAGCAGTGGCTCGGCAACACGACCGACCCGAAGGTCGTGCGCATCCCGCAGCCAAGACCCGCGAAGGTCGTCGCGTCGGTCGGCGACTGACAGCCGATGACCGGGAGCTAGCGGCGGATTGCGGACTCGCAGCCGCAGGCGACCGGCTCGAGGCGGTCGCCCATCGGCAGGTCGCCGGCGCGGAAGATCCCGCTCCCCGGCGTCGTCCGGGACAGCGCGTCGGCGGCCAGCACCACGGCGGCGGCGGTCCAGGTGGACTGCTCGGCCGGCCAGTTGACCTGGGCCTCGAACTGCCAGCCGGTCCAGTACGAACCATCCTCAGCGCGCATGTGCTGGATGTCGGCGTAGAGCTGCAGCGCTTCGTCGGTCATGTCGACGGTGTCGAGCGCCATCACGCACTCGGCCGACTCCGCGCCGGTCACCCACGGTTCGTCGTCGACGCAACGGATTCCGAGTCCCGCAACGACGTACCGATCCCAGCGAGACCGCAACCGCTCGATCGCCTCGGCGCCGCGCAGCGCCCCACCGAGCACCGGGTAGTACCAGTCCATCGAGAAGCGGTCCTTCTCGGCGAACACATCGGGGTGCTCGACGATGAGATGCGCCAGCCGGCCGGCAGCGATCTCCCACTCCGGCTGCGGCTCGTCGAAGTGGTCGGCGAGCGCGAGGCCCGCACGCAGCGAGTGGTACGTCGAGGAGCACCCGGTCAGCAGCGGGCCACCCTCGCGCTCCTCGCCCTCCGGCGTCACCGACCACGCGATCTCGCCGCGGTCGGTCGCGTACGACGTCACGAGGTCAAGCCCAGCCTTGACGTGCGGCCACATGCGCTCGAGCTCTTCGTCGTCCCCGGTGATCAGGTAGTGGTGCCATGCGCCGACCGCGATGTAGGCGCACTGGTTGGTCTCGAACGTCGCGTCCTCGACCACGCCACCCGTGACCTTCGATGCCCACGAACCGTCAGGGCGCTGCGTCCGGCGAAGCCATTCGTAGGCGCGCGCCACCGGCTCCTCGAGGCCCGCAACGGTCATCGCCATCGCGCCTTCGATGTGGTCCCACGGATCGCAGTGTCCGCCGGTGAACCACGGGATCGCACCGTCGGCCTCCTGCGCGCGCGCGATCGACTCGGCCGTGGCTCGCACCTGCTCGGCGGAGATGATCCCGTCAACCGAGGGGATCACCAGCTCGCTACGCCGCCGCACTGGAAGCCTTCGCACCAGCCGGCTTGTCGGCGTAGACCACAAGACTCTTGCCCATCACCGGGTTGAGCAGCTTCTCGGCCGTACGCGTGATCCAAGGCGCGGACATGATGTCCCAGACCAGCATCTTGTTGTACAGCCGCGACGGCAGGCTCTCCCGGCCGAACGTGCAGTTGAGCCACCAGTACGGCGAGTGCAGAGCGTGCGCGTGGTGCTGCGTGCGCGGCACGACGCCGGCCTCGGCGAGCTTCTGCTTCAGCTGGTCGCCGCGGTAGATCCGGATGTGACCACCCGGGACGTGCTGGTACTCCCCGGGCAGTGCCCAGTTCAGCTGCTCCGGCCACCACCGCGGGACAGTCACCGCGAGGCGGCCACCCGGCTTGAGGATGCGGGTGATCTCCGCCATCGCGCGCTCGTCGTCGGGGATGTGCTCGAGCACCTCAGCGACGATGACCGCGTCGAACGACGCGTCAGGGAACGGCAGTGACACGATGTCGCCGCGGACGACCGTCGCGGACGCTTTCTCGTGCGCCTCACCGGTCGTGCTCATCGCATAGAACATCGTCGCGACCTGGCGAAGCTCGTCGAGGCTGTAGTCGCACGCGACCACGTCGGCGCCACGCCGGTACAGCTCGAACGCATGCCGGCCACCGCCGCAACCGAGGTCGAGCACCCGCTCTCCCGGCGCGATCGGGAACTGGTCGAAGTCGACGGTGAGCATCAGCGACCGGCCTCAGCGGCGCGACGCTCGATCGCCTCCCGGTACACCTCGACCATCGACTCGGCGACGCGACGCCACGTGTACGACGTCTCGATCCGCTTGCGGCCGGCCGCGCCGATCTTCTTGCGGCGGGCATCATCGGTGAACAGCGCGTCGATCGCGTCGGCGAGCTCTGCCGGGTCGCCCGGCGCCACGAGCACGGCGGTCTTTCCGTCGGTGCCGCAGACCTCCGGCAACGCACCGCCGCTCGTCGCGATCAGCGGAGTGGCGCACGCCATCGCCTCGACGGCCGGAATCGAGAAACCCTCGTACAGCGACGGCACGACCGCGATCTCGGCGGAGCCGAGCAGCTCGGCGATCGCCTCGTTCGACAGCCCGGAGACGAACCGGACGATGTCCGAGAGGTTGAGGTCCTTCACCGCGCGAGCGACCGGTCCGTCAGGGTTCGGCTTGCCGACGACGACCAGCTCTACGTCGTGGCCGGTGCGGACCTTGGCGACGGCCTCGAGCAGCACCTTCACGCCCTTGATCGGGGAGTCGGAGCTGGATACCGCGACGATCCGGCCGGGAACCCGCGGTGCCTTAGGTGGCCGGAAGGTGTCGGTGTCGACACCGATCGGCACGACCCGCATCACCGATGGGTCGACCTTGAAGTCGCGAGCGATGTCCTGACCGGAGTTGGTCGACACCGTGACGATGGACGAGAGCTGGCTGGCGACCTTGCCCTGCATCTTGGTGAAGGCGTACCACCGGCGCTTGCCGAGCTTCTGCCGGATGCCCTGAGCGTTGGCGATCTCCACGACCCGGTCGACGCTCACCGGGTGGTGGATCGTCGCGATCAGCGGCAGGAACTCCTGGATCTTGAGCATCCCGTAGCCGAGCGTCTGGTTGTCGTGCACGACGTCGAAGTCGGCGGCACGCGCCTTGAGCAGTCGGGCAGCCCGCATCGAGAAGGTCAGCGGCTCCGGGAACCCGCCGGTGCCCATGTGCAGGAACTCGAGGACGTCGATCCAGTCGCGGAACTCCCGAGGCCGCGGGATGCGGAACGGGTCCGGCTCGCGGTAGAGGTCGAGGCTCGCCAGCTTGGTCAGCGACGGGCCGGCGTCCAGCTCCGGATAGGGCTGGCCACTGATGACCTCGACGTGATGGCCGAGCTCGACCAGCTCACGCGAGACATGCCGGACATATACGCCCTGCCCGCCGCAGTGCGGCTTGCTTCGGTAGGACAGCAGAGCGATTCGCAAGGGGAAGTCGTCGACCACGCGGCTGCCGCACCTCTATCAGCTGGCGCGACAGGGATCCGCGCACGGACCTTTGATCCTATCGAGCCGGATTCCGAACGTCGTTCGGGAGCCCCGAAACGGACAAATCACCCAGGTCGGGCTAGGCAACTGAAACAGGTTCCACCGGCTACGTCACACTTGCAGCAGACAGGCTTCGGGCGCAGCGTCGACGAACGGGTAAGAGTGCAGATCAGACACTGGCGGCCGCTCGTGGCTGCCTTCGTGCTGGCCCTCGGCATCGCCGGGTACGTCGGTGCGCCGCTGGCCGCCGGTGCGGGCGCGCCGCAGCGGACCGCCCATGCGACGCCCAGCGCCGCCGGACCGCTGTCCGGCGCAGTGGTCGTCGGGCCCGGCGGGGCCTCGACCGGCTACTACACGCAGGTATCGGTCATGACGACCGGCAGCACGCTCACCTTCGTCAACCTCGACGAGCTCGCACACACCGTCACGTCGGTCGCCCGCAAGCCCGACGGCACGCCGCTGTTCAACGGCAACGCGCTCCCGGGCAAGACCGTCCAGGTCGAGGGCGCGGACAAGCTGCCCGCCGGGACCTACCAGTTCTACTGCCAGTTCCATCCCAACATGACCGGGACGCTGATCGTCGAGGGCCAGGGCAACCCGCCGCTGCCGACCGGCCACCAGAAGTTCCCCATGCCGCTTCGCATCCCGAAGGTGCTCACCGGCTCGCACATGACGATTCCGGTGAAGCAGGCCAACGTGCGGATCCTGCCCACCGGTCCGAAGACCCGGATGTGGACCTTCGACGGCTCCTACCCCGGGCCGACGATCGAGCGGCCGGCCGGGGCGAAGACGACGGTCACCTTCGTCAACCACCTGCCGGGATACGTCGGCGACATCACCGTGCACCTGCACGGCGACCATCACAGCTCGGCGAGCGACGGCCAACCGGACTCGCGGCTGATCAAGCCGGGCGGGCGACGTACCTATGTCTATCCGCTCAAGGACTCCGGGAAGCCGGAGCCGGCGGCGTTCGACTTCTACCACGACCACCGCATGGGCTCGACCGGGCGAGCCAACTGGTTCGGCCTGCAGGGGATGTTCATCATCCACTCGGCGAGTCAGGACAAGCTCCACCTGCCGACGGGCAAGTACGACGTCCCGCTGATGGTCAACGACCGCTCGTTCGACAACCTCAACCAGCTGACCGATCCGTTCACCAACACCGGTGGCGGCGTGCTGGGTGCGAACACACCGCCGGGGGATGCGACGGTCGGGCAGAGCGTCCTCGTCAACGGCACGTACTCGCCGCACCTCGACGTGCAGGCGAAGCGCTATCGCCTGCGGTTGCTCAACGCGTCGAACTTCTCCTCCTACGACTTCGCGTTGTCCAACGGGATGTCGTTCACGCAGATCGGCGGCGGCGACAGCCTGCTGCCCAAGCCGGTCGAGCGAAAGGACATCGTCCTCGGCCCGTCACAGCGCGCCGACGTCGTCGTGAACTTCGCGCACCAGGCGCACCACAACGTGATTCTCAAGAGCATCCCGCGTCAGGACGGCGCACCCGAGGCGATCGGCACCGAGAACGGCCCGATCATGCAGTTCCGCGTGGGCGGCCGAGGGGCTGACCCGAGCCACGTGCCGGCGAAGCTGCCCTCTGTCGCGCCGATCAAGGCGCCCACGGTTCCGTCGGCGGTGTGGATCTTCGGGCTTGGCGGCAACCTCAACGGCGGCGGTCTCGTCTGGACGGTCAACGGGCAGGCCTACGACCCGAAGCGGATCGACCAGACCGTGCCGCTGGGCTCGACGCAGACCTGGCTGCTGGTGAACCTCAGCACGATCACCCACTACATCCACATCCACGAGGAGCAGTGGCACACGATCCAGGTGAACGGCTCTCGACCACCGCCCTGGGAGGACGGTCTGGTCGACACCTGGGAGGTCGATCCCGGCCAGTCAGTCGAGGTGGCCGCGAAGTTCACCGACTTCACCGGCGTCTTCATGCTGCACTGCCACATGCTCGATCACGAGGACCACGGCATGATGGCGCAGTTCGCCGTCACAAAGGGCGGCTCCGCAGGCCTGCCGCTGCGCCTGAAGCGAGCCGGCTACTACCTGCAGTCCGGTGACGCGACACCCACCGCACTGGCGAAGCTGCCGCTGCAGCGCGCGATGGAGCTCGCCGTCGACACGGCCCAAGGGATTCATCCGACCGCCCACATGCGCGATATGGGCATGGCGGGGATGAGCATGGCGCCGGAGCCGGTCGCCACTCCCCACGCTGACTGGGCTGCGGCCGGGGCTCGCCTCGCGCGGTCCGTCGCGGTGGTGTTCGTGTGTGCGCAGCTCGTCGCTCTCATTGCCTGGCGTCGCGGCCGTATCCGGGCGCCGCGTCCTTCCGTTGGCTTCGTCGTACGGTCTGTTGGTCCGTGATCATCACAAGGGGGAATCCCGTGAGCCTGTCCCGCCGACTCATGCGGCCGAGGCGTGCCCTCAGCGCGCTTGCCGCACTCGCCATCGGCACCACGTTCGTCATGGCGACCACCTCGACGGCCGCGGCCAAGCCCCGGCACCACGTGTTGCTGGTCTGCAACGGCACCGTGAAGTGCCCGAACGCCGAGGGTGCCCACTACTACAAGTCGCTGCAGCTCGCGGTCGACCGCGCGGTCAGCGGGGACACCATCCTCGTGTGGCCAGGGCTCTACCAGGAGTCGGTCACGGTGCAACCCGGACACGGTCTGTCGCACGACCTGCACATCATCGGGATGAACCGCAACGGCGTGGTCTTCGACGGCAAGAAGACCGGCGGCTCCGCGGTGCACGTGATCGGGGTGAAGAACACCTGGGTCGAGAACATGACCGGCCAGCATTACCACACGGGCTCCGCCAACGCCTTCTACTGGACCGGCGTCGATGGCTACTGGGGCAACTACCTCACGGCGTACGACAACGGCGACTACGGCATCTACGCGTTCGACTCGACGTCGTCCGGCAGCACGCCGTCGACCTTCGCGTTCGACTACGGCTCGTGGAACGCCGACAGCGGCATCTACATCGGCGGCTGCCGTGACTGCAACGCCGTGATCACGAACTCGCACTCGGAGTACAACCCGCTCGGCTACTCCGGCACCAACGCCGGCGGTGAGCTCTACATCATCAACAGCGAGTGGGACCACAATGCCGCGGGAATCACGCCGAACACGCTGACCAGCGAGCCGGATCTGCCGCAGTCCGGCGTCTTCATCGCTGACAACTACATCCACGACAACAACCAGAAGAACATTCCAGGTGCCGGCATCACGTCGATCGCGCCGGTCGGTGTGGGTGTCGAGCTCGCGGGCGGCCAGGACGACGTCGTTCGGCACAACCTGATCACCAATGAGAAGCACGCGGGCGTGATCATGCACTGGCTGTTCACCCCGACGATGAACAACCAGGTGCTGAGCAACACGTTCAAGCACGTCGCGTATGCCGGAAGCCCCGGCGACGCGGACATCGCAAACGACGTCACAGGCATCCAGAACTGCTTCGACTACAACATGGACAAGACCGGCGGACACTCGACGCCCGCGACCGCCGACCCGCCGAACGTCATGGACCTGGAGAACTGTGGGCCGTCCAACCCGGGCCGCAAGCAGCTCAAGGGGATCTACGAGATCGGCGATCCGCTGGTCAGCATCGAGACGCTGCTCAACGCGGCCGGCATCACGGAGAAGAAGGACTACCAGGGTCCCGGTCCGCACCCCGAGGCGCAGAAGACGATGCCGAACCCATGCAAGGGCGTGCCGAACAACGCCTGGTGTGACGGTGGCAAGCCGGTCTTCAAGGCCCCGTCGCACGCTTAGTGGCCGGGCCTGATGAGGTAGCTCGATTCGTCGAGCTGCTCGAGCTGGAGTCGCTGGGTGGGGATCGGTTCCAGGCGTGGAACCCTCCCCACCCGGAGGATCACGTTCAGCAGTCGCTGTTCGGTGGGCAGGTCGCCGCGCACGCGCTGCGGGCCGCGCAGCAGACCCTCCAGGTCGACCATCGCGTGCACTCGCTGCACGGCTACTTCCTGCGGCCGGGAAAGGACAACAAGCCGACCGAGCTCCAGGTGGTCCGGATCCGCGACGGCAAGTCGTTCTCGACGCGGACCGTCGTGGCCTACCAGGGCGACGAGGCGATCTTCAACCTCACCGCTTCGTTCCACCGCGACGAGCCGGGCGGTGACTTCGCGACACCGGTTGCCTCCGACCTGCCACTGCCAGACGAGCTGTTGAAGGAGCAGGAGCCTCGCTTCGACCGGATGGGCGTGGACTCACCGTTCGAGCGGCTCGACGTACCGGGCTACTCCTTCCGCGACCGCAACCTCGAGCCGCGACGGGCGTTCTGGATCCGGCTTCGGGCGCCGCTGCCCGACGATCCGGCGATCCACGCCTGCGCCGTCACGTTCATCTCGGACATGGGCGTGCTCGGTGCCGTTCGCACGACGCGCGGCGACATGCGCCAGCCCGCTATGGCGGCGAGCCTCGACCACGCGGTGTGGTTCCACCGACCGGTGCGTGCCGACGAATGGCTGCTCTACGACATCCACGCGAAGTCGACGTTCAGCTCGCGTGGACTGGGCATCGGAACGCTGCACACCATCGACGGGATGCACGCCGTGACGGTCGGCCAGGAGGGCCTAGTTCGTCTCTTCGACTAGTCCGATCACGTAGGAGCCGCTCGCCCGGCGTGGGCGCACCGCCCAGGCGAGAACCAGCGCGATGATCCCGCCGACGCCCACCACATCGGTCACGGACGTCGCGTCGACGAGGTGTCCCCCCACGAACACACCGATCGGGACGGTGCCGCCGAAGCCCATCATGTACAGCGCCATGACGCGTCCACGGACCTCGTCCTCGAGGTTCTCCTGCAACCGGGTGGACAGCGACGTGACGGCGGAGAAGTAGAACAGCCCGACGACGAAGACCAGTGGGTATGCAGGACCGGGCTGACGGAGCAGCGCGAAGCCGGTGAGCGCGAGTCCGAACATGGCCAGCGATCCCGCAATCACCGGCTCACGGCGCCGGCCGGCCAGCACCGACCCGACGGCGATCGCACCTGACATCGCCCCTAGTCCGAAGCAGGCGTAAAGCCAGCCGTAGGCCGCGCTCTTGACGTCGAGTCCGAGGTTCACCGCTGCGATTACCGGCATGATTCCGACGAAGGGCAGGCAGAACAACGAGAGTGCGGCGATCGTCAGCAGCACATCCCGGATCAGGGGTTCGTGGCGCGCGACCTCGAAGCCACTGAGCAGTCGCCGCAGACCGAAACCACCACCTGCGGCAGGCTGGCTGACCGGCTTGATCGACAGCACGCCCACCACTGCGAAGAGGTACGTCGACGCCGTTAGGGCAAACAACCCACTTGCGTCGAGCTTGGACAGCAGGAGACCGCCGATCGCGGGCCCGATGACGCGCGAAAGGTTCATCTGAATGGACTGCAGGGAGATCGCGCCCGGCAAGTCCTCGCGCGGCACGAGATTGGGCAACAGGCTGGACAACGGCGGCCCACTCAGTGCGTTGCCGACCCCGATCGCCACCACCACGGCGATCAGCACGGCCTGCGACGGGTGACGTGCTGCCGCCACGAAAGACAGGACGCCCGAGAACACCAGCTGCTCGAGGTTCGTGAGCACGAGCAGCTTGCGACGGTCGACGACGTCGGCGAGCAAGCCCGCGAACGGAGCCAGCACGAGCACGGGGCCGAGCTGTGCGAAGAAGACGACCGAGACGAAGCTCGCCGAGTGGGTCAGGTTGTACGCGTACGCACCGAGCGCGACGTTCTGCATCCAAGTGCCGATGTTGGACCCGACCATCGCCAGCCAGAGCCGGCGCATGTCGCGCGACCGCAGCGCCGACCGCGCCGTACCTGGGCGGATCGGGACATCGCCGTCGACGATCGCTTCCTCGGCGATGGCGACGGCGGCAGCGTCACCCAGCTCGACTGCTGCGTCGCGTCCCGCGCCAATGACGCTGCCCGACCCGCGTACCCCCAAGACCACGTGACGTTCGGCTACCTGACTCGCAGCGGGAGGGAACGGGGACCGCGGACCTGCCCGGTTGACCAGTGGACGGCGTCCGGATCTTCGAGGGTGAAGCTCGGGAACCGCTCCAGCCAGACCTCGAGCGCGACCCGCAGCTCCATGCGCGCGAGGTGAGACCCGACACAGCGGTGGATGCCGAGGCCGAACGCCGCGTGCTTGTTGACCTCGCGGTCGATGACGACCTCGTCGGCACGGTCGAACTTCGCCGGATCGCGGTTGGCGGCGGGGAACGACAGCAGGATCCAGTCCTCAGCCTTCATGTCGACGCCGTGCCAATGCATGTCCTGGGTGACGAGCCGGCCCATGGTGACCGGCGCGTAGGCACGGAGGAACTCCTCCATCGCCGTCGGCAGCAGCTCCGGCTCGGCGACGAGCCGCTTCAGGTCTGCCGGGGTCCTCGCGAGGTGCCACAACGAGGCGCCGATCGCGCTCCACGTGGTGTCGATGCCTGCGACGAGCATCAACGACATCGTCCCCGCGACGTGGAACGGATCGAGCTTCTCGCCGTAGATCTCGGCTTCGAGCAGGTACGTCGTGAGGTCCTCTTGCGGCTCGGCGAGATGCGCGCGGATCTGCACCAGCAGGTAGTCGAAGAGCTTGCCGACCTTCTCGAGCCGCTCCTCCGGCGGAAGGTTGATCCCCTCCAGGGTGTCCTCGACGTACTGCCGGAACTTGGGTCCGTCCTCGGCCGGGAAACCCATCATGTGGGCGATGACCCGCATCGGGATGTGCTGCGCGTAGTGGGTCGCGGCGTCCACCACCTCGACGTCACCGATGTCGTCGATGAGCTTGTGGCAGAACTCTCGCGTCGCCGGCTCGAGCTTGGCGACCGCGGTGCGGGTGAAGGCGGGCAGCAGCAGCTTGCGGGCGTCGTGGTGGAACGGCGGGTCCGACGAGATCGGTGGGATGCCGCCTACCGGCGCGATGTCGAGCGGGGGACGGAAGTTGCCGACGACCGGTGACCGCGACGAGAACCTCTCGGTGTCATAGGCGATCTCGGAGACGTCGGCGTGACGGACCGGTAGCCAGGCACCGCCGAACCGGTCGGTGTGCGCGATCGGGCAGCGCTCGCGGAGGTCGTCCTGGATCCGGTAGCAGTCCTGTGCCCACTCCTCTTCCATATGGGAGAAGTCGGTTGCCCAGTCGGCGACCGGCCCGGTGACCGGGTCGACGCGGGAGCCGAACGGACGATCGCTGCGGAGGTCGTCGAACGACCGGGTGAACCGTTCGTCGGTGGTCTCCGCCGCCTCGCTCACGCGTCGGCCTCGAGAATCACCGCGCTCTCGGGGCAGTTCGCCTCCGCGAGCTGGGCGGCCGACAACTGCTCGGGACTGAGCGTCCCGGTGAGGATCACGAGACCGTTGCCTTCGTCGTCCTCACCGAACACATCGGGCGCCAGCGTGTAGCAGCGGCCATGGCCCTGGCACTTGTCGTTGTCGATCCGAGCACGCATCGTTTCCCGCTCCCGTCGCCGTCCGTCGCTCAGCGCGAGTTGACGGTACCGCCCTGACCCGCTGCCGCGCGCGCCCGATACTCCTCACGCAGGCGGCGCTTGTAGAGCTTGCCGTTGTCCTCGCGCGGCAACCGATCGACGAAGTCGACGCTGCGTGGGCACTTGTAGCCGGACAGCCGCTCCTTCGCGAAGGTGAGCAGCTGCGCTTCGAGGGTCCCGTCGTCGCTCACCCCGGGCTGGAGCTCGACCACCGCCTTGACCTCCTCGCCCCACTCCTCGCTAGGAACGCCGATGACCGCGACGTCGCCGACCGCTGGGTGGCCGAGCAGAACGCCTTCGATCTCCGCCGGGTAGATGTTGACCCCGCCGGAGATGATCAGGTTGGCGCTGCGGTCGGTGAGGAACAGCCACCCGTCCGCGTCGAGGTAACCGACGTCACCCACGGTGTAGTAGTCGCCGCTGTACGTGCTCGCCGTCTTCGCCTGGTCGCCGTGGTAGGCGAAGCGGCCCTCGTCGGGGGCTCGCAGGAAGACGGTGCCGGCCACACCCGCTGGCAGAACGTTGCCGTCGTCGTCGCGGATCTGCACCTGGCCTTCCTCGGTCAGTCCCACCGTGCCGGGACGTGCCAGCCACTGGTCGGAGTCAACGATCGTGTTGAGGCCCTCGGTTGCGCCGTAGTACTCCCAGATGATCGGGCCGAGCCATTCGATGACTGCCTGCTTGACCGCGACAGGGCACGGCGCGGCGCCGTGCCAGATCTGACGCAGCGAGGAGACGTCGTACTTGTTTCGCACTTCCTCGGGCAGCGACAGCATCCGGTGGAACATCGTCGGCACGAGGTGCATGTGGGTGATGGCGTGGGTGTCGACGAGCTGCAGCATCTCCTCGGCGTCCCAGCCGTCCATCAGCACGACGGTGACGCCGTAGGCGAACGGAAGGCTGACCCCGAACAGCAGCGGCGCTGCGTGGTAAAGCGGACCGGTCACCAGGCTCGCGTCCTTGCCCGGTTGGTAACCGGCGGACTCGCGCAGGGTCTGCATCATCTGCATCGACTGGTCGGTCATGCGACCGGTGATCTCGCGGTGCACGCCCTTGGGCCGGCCGGTAGTGCCCGAGGTGTACATCATTGTCATGCCGAGGCGGGCGTCCGGCAGGTCTTCGGTCGAGTGGCCTTCGAGCTGGTCGTAGAGGGGTGCGAAGCCGGGGATGTCGCCGCCGATCGACAGCTTCAGCGTGGGGTTCGCCGCCTCAGCCGCGGCCCGCGCCACGTCGGCGAACCGTACGTCGGCGAACAGCGCCTTCGCGCCGCAGTCTGCGACGACGTACGCCGCTTCCTCGGCGGTGACGTGCCAGTTGATCGGCGTGAGGCGTAGTCCGGAGCGGTTGATCGCCTGGGTGACTTCGAGGAACTCGAGACGGTTGGAGCACAGCAGCGCGACGCTGTCGCCGTACTCGATGCCCGC
>DASZYY010000141.1:0-6212 GCA_035545175.1 Mycobacteriales bacterium | reverse complement strand
CGGCATCGGCATCCTGCCGGATCAACAGCTGCGCATCTTCGAGCCCTTCCAGCAAGGCACTCGGATGCTCGGGGGCAAGCTGCCCGAGGGCACCGGGCTGGGACTGTCGCTTGCCAAGAGCTTGATCGAGATGCACGGCGGGCGCATCACAGTGCGCAGCGAGCCGGACCGCGGTGCCGCCTTCACGATCGAGCTGCCCGTCCAGGTCGAGGAAACCGTAGGAGCTGCACCGTGAGCACCGCCTCGGTCCTCGTCGTCGACGACAACCCCGCGAACATCCGGCTGCTCGAGGCCGTGCTGTCTGCCCACGGCTACAACGTTCGCGCGGCGGAGAACGGCCCGACCGGACTGCAGATGATCGCCGACGACCCGCCCGACCTGGTCATCCTCGACGTCCAGATGCCGGGCATGAACGGCCACGAGGTGTGCCGGCGGATCCGGGAGGACGAGGCTTCCGCGATGTTGCCCGTCATCGTCGTGACCGCGTCGGGCAACGAGGAGAAGCTGTCGGCACTTGACGCAGGTGCCGACGACTTCGTCGCCCGCCCGTTCGACCAGGCGGAGCTCCTCGCGCGAGTGCGGTCGCTGCTTCGGATCAAGGCCTACCAGGACACGATCGGCGGTCAGGCTGCCGAGCTCGCCTCGTGGAACCGGCTGCTCGAGGAGCAGGTCCAGGAGCAGGTCGTCGAGGTCGAGCGGCTGCAGCGGCTGCGTCGCTTCCTGTCCGCGCACGTGGCTGACGCCGTGCTCGGCTCTGACGAGGCGCTGCTCGAGCCGCATCGCCGCGAGGTCGCCGTCGTCCACTGCCAGCTGCGGGGGTTCACCGCCTTCGCGGCCGAGAGCGAGCCGGAAGCGGTGCTTCGCGCACTGCAGGACTTCCACCGCCTGGTCGGCGAGGTCGTGACGACCCACGGCGCCACGCTCGGGTCGTTCGCCGGGGACCGAGTGGTCTTCTTCATCGGTGATCCCGTGCCCGCCACGGACCCGGTGCGCTCAGCCGTCACGGCCGCCATCGACTTGCGTGAGGCGGTGAACGCGCTTGTCGAGGAGATGAGCGAGCCGCGCGATCTCGCGCTGGCCTGCGGGATGAGCTTCGGGTACGCAACTCTGGGCGTCATCGGCTACGAGGGCCGCCTCGACTACTCGGCGATCGGCCCGGTCGTCGACCTCGCCAGGATGATCTGCGATGCCGCCGCATCGGGAGAGGTCCGCTGCGGGCCGAACGTGGCGACGATGAGCAAGCAGTACGCGGTCGTCGAGGACCGCGGGGTCGTCGACCTCGCCGCGCACCTGCCCCCGACCGGGACGTGGTCGATCCTCGGGCTCCGCGCCGGCGCGACCCTGCAGGGCGACGAACCGGAGCTGGACATCCGCCTGCTCGGCCCGCTCGAGGTGCGCTACCGGGGCGCGGACGTACCGATCCGCGCCGCCCGGGTCCGCCGGCTGCTCGGCCTGCTGCTGCTCAGCCGCGGCCGCGTGGTCTCCATCGACCGCCTGGTGGACGAGGTGTGGGACAACGACCCGCCGGACTCCGCACTCGCCGCACTGCGGGTCCACGTCTCGCGCCTGCGCAAGATGCTGGCGGCCGCCGGGCTGGAGAACCTGCTGGTGACCCGGCCCACCGGCTACCTCCTCGAGTTGGCGGACGGCAGCGTGGACGCCGATCGATTCGAGCGCGCTGTCACGACGGCCCGCGAGGTACTCGAGGCCGGCGATCCGCGCCGCGCCGCCGAGATCTTCCGCTCGGCCCTTTCGATGTGGCGCGGCCCGGCGCTGTCGGGCATCGCGACGTCGACGTACGTCGCCGGCGAGGCGGCCCGGCTCGAGGAGGAACGGCTCAACGCGCTGGAGGACTGCATCAGCGCGGAGATCTCCGGCGGGAACGCCCGCGATGTGCTGGGCGAGCTGGAGGCGCTCACGGTCGAGCACCCGCTGCGAGAGCGACTGTGGTCGCTGCGGATGCTCGCGCTGTACCGATCGGGGCGGCAGGCCGACGCGCTCGAGTGCTATCAGGTGCTGCGCCGTCAGCTGGACGACGATCTCGGCCTGGAGCCCTCAGCGGAAGTGGCGCGCCTGCATCAGGAGATGTTGGCGCAATCGCCTAGCCTGATGGGTGACGTGTCCCGCACCTGACAGCGGGAGCGGCGGATCGGAAGGAGCACGGTGTTCGGCCGGCCCAAGCCCCCCGTGAGGACCGCTCGTACGGCAGAACCTGAGGTACGCACCGCCCCGGCCTACCCGGAACAGCTCGGCTGGCTGGGGATCCTCATGGCCGCCGTCGGCGTCGTCTTCGCGCTGCACGGCAACCACGTGCGCGACCACATGCAGCTCGCTGAGGGCCTCGCGCTAGCGGTCGTCGGACGGGGCCTGGCACAGGGCCGACCGATCGTCGTACGCCACCTTCTCCTCGCCCTCGGCTGCCTTGTGCTCGCCCGGATCATGGCCAGCCGGGGTGACGCAGCGATCGAGCAGCTCGCCGTCGTCGTCGCCGCGCTGTGCGCCCTGTGGGCGAGGCCGGCCCCGCCGGGGACGGCGGCTCAGCGAAAGCGGATCGTCGAGCTCGTCGACGCCACCCCCAACGACGCGCTCGCGCCGTTCGCCCAGCGGCTGGACAAGTCCTACATCTTCTCCCCGGACGGACAGGCCGCCGTCGCCTACAAGGTGCGGCTCGGCGTTGCGGTCGCCTCGGGCGACCCGCTCGGGGCGGCGGGTTCGCACGCGGAGGCGGTACGGACGTTCCGCCAGACCGCGGACGCCAACGGCTGGCGGGTCGCGGTTCTCGGCGCCGGCGAGGACTGGACCGCGTGGTGGCGGGAGAACGAAGGGCACCGCGCGCTCCCGATCGGTCGCGACGTCGTGATCGATGTGGCCAGCTTCTCGATGGAAGGCCGCGCCTTTCGCAACCTGCGCCAAGCGGTGCAGCGCACGCACAACTTCGGAGTGACGACCGAGATCTACGACGAGGCCACGCTGCCGGCGGACCTGCGCGCGACGTTGCGCGAGACGGTGGAGAGCAGCAAGCGCAACCCGCACCGCGGCTTTTCGATGATCCTCGACGCGCTCCTCGAGGAACAGCACGTCGGGACGAAGATCGCAGTGGCGTTCGATCGCGACGGCAAGGTCGCGGGCTTCCAGCGCTTCGCGACGGCCGACCGCGGTCGCGAGATCTCCCAGGACCTGCCCTGGCGGGTTCCGGGCGCGCCGAACGGCGTCGACGAGCGGCTCACCTACGACATGATCGAGTGGGCGAAGCAGCACGGCGCGCGACGCGTGTCACTGTGCTTCGCGGCGTTCCCGGAGCTGTTCGAGGCGAAGCCGGACCGCGGTTTCGACCGGTTCGGCTACTGGGCGGCGCACCGGCTCGACCCACTGATCAAGCTCGAGTCGCTGTACCGGTACTTGCGCAAGTTCCACGCGCTGGGCAAGCAGCGCTACGCCGTGCTCCGACTGCGCGACGCACTACCGGTTGCGGTCGCGATGCTCACCCTGGAGTTCGGCGTACGACGCAATCGGCGGAAGGAGCGGCGCGGTTGGCGCCGCCTCTCCCGCCGGGAGCGTTAGTCGTCTTCGCTGGTTCGTTCAGGACCTAGTAGCCGTAGCCCCCGCCACCCGGCGGACCGGTCGGGCCGCCACCACCGCTACCGCCGCCTCCGCCGCCAACCGGCGTGGTGTCGGTCGGGGTTGCAGTGGGCGATGAGCTGTCAGTCGGCGTCACCGTGGGTGACGTCGACTCAGTCGGCGAGGAGGTCGGCTGCGCCGTGCTGCCGATCCTCACGACGTGCCAGGTGCCCTCGACACCCTGTCCGTTCGCCTGGCCCGGTGCGGAGTCGCCGGCAAACTGGTACAGCGCCCGGCCGTGGTAGGCCACCTGCCGTTTGCCGCTCTTGCGCTTGATCGTCCCGATCCCGCTGACCGAGTTGCTCACCGTGTAACCCTTGCGAACGATGAACGGCGGCCACTCGGTGGCGCAGTCACCGCCACAGTTGCTGACCCCCTTCGTGTCCTCCGTGTACACGTAGAGCGTCGCGCCGTTGCCCTTCACCAGGATCTTGCCGAACGGCGAGACCGTCTTGGTCTTCACTCTGACCGTGTCGCTCGAGGCACCGAACGCGGTAGTCGTGACCAGCGCGCCGCCGGCCATGAGCACGGCAACACCGGTGGTGATCGCGGTCCACTTCGTCTTCATCGGGTTCACCTCAGTAGCCGTAGCCGCCGCCGCTGGGCGTCGACTGGGTAGGAGCGGGTGTCGGGGCTGTGGCGTGGCTCGGACCGCTGGGCGTTGCGACGTGCCACGCCCCGTCCTCGTTCTGGCCGTGCGACTGGCCGGGCCCGGTGTCGCCGGTGTAGACGTAGAGCGCCTTGCCGTGCAGCGCCACCTGACGTCTGCCGTCCTTGCGCTTGATCGTCCCGATCCCGCTCACCGAGCTGTGCACCGACTCGCCCTTGGCGACGATCTGCGGTCGCCATTCCTTGGCGCATGCGCCGTTGCAGTGGCTGTGGCCCTTGGTGTCATGGGAGTAGAGGTAGAGGGTCCAGCCTTTGCCGTTGGTGAGGATCTTGCCGAACGTCGAGACGGTCCGGGTCTTCACCGTCGACGACGTCGCCGATCCCGTGTGGGCGAACGCCGAGGTCGCCGCCAACGCACCACCCGCTACGACGACAGCCGCCCCGGGCGCGATTGCTCTCAGTCTCATGCCTCACATCACGGGCCGCGGGCATGCCCGGTTCACGTCTGTTCCGGGAAATTCGATCTACGACGAACGGCTACCCGCGAGAGCGAAGCCGCCGGACCGCCAGCGCGAGCCAGACGTCTCGGTACTGCCGAGCGCGGTGGCGCTGGTCGCGCCAGCTGGTTCCGGTGACTCGATGGGCGATCGGAACCGGGCACTCCAGCACCTTCGCGCCGAGCCTGAGGGCATCGATCGTGAGGCCGGTCTCGACGCCGAAGCCCCGTGCGAGGGGCTGAACCGCGTCGAAGAGGTCGCGAGTGAGGCAGCGCTGGCCCGACAGCGGTTGGGTCGGCGTCCATCCGGTGGCGCGTTCGATGCCCCGGGTCGCGAGCCGTACGACGAAGCCGTGTCCACCCCCCGGGGTGGTCTTCGGAAGGATCGCGATCGTCATGTCCGCCCGTCCTTCGACGACCGGCTCGACGAGCGAGGCCGCAGCCTCGGCAGTCCCCTCCAGGTCGGCGTCGAGAAACAGCAGCGGAGCGGTTGGGAAGCCGGCGGTCACCGCGGCGGCGGCGCCGGTCACCATCGCCGCTGCCTTGCCGCGCCGACTCGGGTGCCGCACCACGATGGCGCCGGCATCACCCGCGGCCGCTGCGGTGCGGTCGGTCGATCCGTCGTCGGTGACGACCACGGCGCCGACGCCCGGAATGGCCGCCGCGCTGGTCACCGTCGCGCCGATGCGCTGCTCTTCGTTGAGCGCCGGGATCACCACCACGACCACTTGCTCAGCCACGCCAGTCACACTGTCACAGTGCTTCCGAACTTCGTCGTCGTCGGCGTGAGCCGCGCTGGAACGACCACGGTGTTCAACACGCTCGCCCAGCACCCGCAGATCCTGGCGTCCTCGACCAAAGAGACCCGCTACTTCCAGGCGGTGCGATACGGCGAGCAACTGGCGCCGCTGCCGACGTACGAGTCCTACTTCCGTCGCTACTCCGGGCAGCCGGTGGTGATGGAGTGCACGCCCGACTACTTCTACGGCGGCGAGGCGACCGCTACCACGATCAAGGCGACCTGCGACCCCCGGGTCGCGATCATCCTGCGCGAGCCGGCGAGCCGGCTGATCTCGTTCTTCCAGTTCATGCAGGGTCGACTACAAGTGCCGGCCGACATGACGCTCGCCGATTACGTCACGAAGTGCTGGTCGGTGCCGGCCGAAGAGATGAACACCCGTGAGGCGAACAACTACACCGGCTTGTGGGGTGGGCAGTACGCGCGCTTCCTTCCCGCCTGGCTGGCGGCGTTCCCCGATCGCTGCGACATCTTCTTCTTCGACGACCTGCGTGCCGATCCGATCGGCCTGCTCGGCGAGCAGTGCCGCCGGCTCTGCATCGATCCCGCGCTGTTGCCGGCCGAGATCCCGGTCGACAACAGCGCCCCGGCATACCGCAGCCGAGCAGCACAACGAACGGCGGCGTTTCTCGCTCGGCGCGGTCGCGCGGTGCTGCACCGCTACCCGGCGCTGTACTCCCGGGCTCGACG
>DASZYY010000140.1:0-4052 GCA_035545175.1 Mycobacteriales bacterium | reverse complement strand
ACGTCGTACAACATTGCGATGAGGTGCGGATCGCGATCGGGCCGGAACGACGCGGCCAGGAACGAGAACGCGCACATGAGGCAGCCGGGAATGGCGCCGACGGCGAGGGTCGCGATGTAGGTGTAGGCAAAAGCCGGGTTCACCGACATCCGCTTCATCTCGTAGGCAACGAAGCCGTTGAGGATGCCGCTGCCGCCGATGACGACCATGAGGATCGCGAAGCCGATCTGGATGGTCGTCCCATGTGCGTGGAAGAAGCTGACGACCTGCGCCTCGGACTTGTGCGGGGACGGCGGCGGCATCACGCGCGTCAGCAGCACGAAGATCAGTCCGAAGAACGAGTAGAAGAACGGCAGCACCCACCAGCAGAACCACAGGTCCCGCTTGTCTGCCACCGGGCCCGTCTCGGTCACGCTTCAGCCGTTTCTTGGCGAATCGCCTTGCTGAGCACCAGGAACATCACGACGAAGTACACGCCGTACGCGCAGATCCGCAGCCAGAACGAGACGAGGCCGTTCCAGGCCAGCGGGCCGCTGTGGAAGATCGCACCGCAGCAGGCGGGTGCAATCGCGGCAGCGATCAGCAGGCTGAACGGCGCCACCCACTTCGGGAACACCGGCACCGGGCGCGCGTCCAGACGTACGGCGAGCGCGAGCACGATGTTCTGCGCGACGATCGCGCCAACCGGCGCGGTGAAGATGATCCAGGCGAGGTCGTTGAGCAGGACGATCAGCTGCGGGTCCCGCAGCGGGCGGAACGCGGCAATCAGCCACATCAAGTCCGCGATCGCAAACAGCGTGAAGCCGCTGACCGCGGCGCTCAGGTAGCAGTAGGCGAGCACCTGGGTCGGCGTTGCCATCCGCTTCATCTGGTAGACGATCACCATGAAGAACGGCACGAGCATGAGGCCACAGAGGTTGAAGATGACCATGCTGGTTCGGATCAGCGTCGCGTGGTGGGCGTAGAAGTACGCCACGTGCCGGGCCGACCAGTCCGGTGACATCGGCGGGAAGAAACCCGGGAAGATCAGGAACGCGACGAGCATCACGGCTCCGAAGAAGGCCGCGAGCCACAGGCTGATCCACTGCGCGGTGGGCTTCATCGGCGGCACGCTAGCCGAAGCATCGGTTCGGCTAGTCCCTCGGGTGTGCCGCGAAGAACGCCCAGATCGTCGAGGTGGCGTCGAGCGCCGTCGACGGCGGCGACAGGCCGAGCGCCGCCTGCACCAGCGGGCTCGATGCGCCACCAGGCCATTGATGACCCGCGCCGGCGATGCTGATCAGCTCGACGGCGCGCCCACCAGGACAGCCGGCAAGCGAGGTCGTCACCGCTCGCACCGTTGACACGGTCGGCGGGTCGCAGCCGTCGATCGTCCGCCAAGCGGCGTCATCGGCCGGGACCGACGGCCCGTCGATCGGCTTGGTGATCGGGAGGGCGGGCTTGCCCGGACCGCCGTCGTAGGGCACGTTCTGATCCGCCGTGCCGTGGATCTCGAGGATCGAGGTCGGCGCAGCCCGGCCGCAGCCGGCGAGCATCGTGCCGGCCACCGACGCCACGGCGGCGAACAGTCCGGTCTGGCAGGCGAGGCGGTAGGCCATGATCGCGCCGTTCGACATGCCGGCGACGTAGATCCTCGCCGGGTCGATCGGCGCCCCCGACCGCGCGGCTTGCACGACGGAGCGGATGAACGCGACGTCATCGACGTTCTGCTTCGCAGCCGGGCCGCAGCAGGTCCCGCCGGCGTTCCAGGACTTCAGATAGCCGTCGGGGAAGGCTGCGACGAAGTGCCCGCGGTCTGCCTGGGCATCCCACCCATAGTTGTTCTCCGCCTGCAGGCCGCTGCCGTACCCACCGTGCAGCATCACGACGAGCGGCGCGGCGTGCGTGACGCCCGCCGGGCGGTAGAAGTGGACCGTACGCACCAGGCCGCCGACCACCATCGTCTCGGTGGATCGGCCGACGCGCAGCGACGTCGCAGCGGCATGCGCCGGTGCGCACCCGGTCATCGTCACGGCGAGCACCACGACAAGCGCGGCAAGTGATCGCTTCATGATCACCAAAGCGTAAAGACAACGACGGCCGTTGGCAGGGCCGAATGGGCGCTACGAGCCGTCCGTTCCGAACAGCTGCCGGTACACCGCCGCGGCTTTCGGGAAGGCATCGCCTTCAAGGTCGAACTCGGCGCCGTGTGCAGACGAGTCGTCGAAGTAGCACTCGAAGGCGGTGTCGTGCGAGGCAAACCAGTCGTGCATCTGGCGCACGAAGAACGGATCGTCCTCACCTGCGGTGTCGATGTCGGGGTCGTGCACAACGCCCCACTCCGGGAACGCCAGCGGCTTGTGGTGGGCGCCCGCGAACTGCGCCTGCCACGCCAGCCCGTAACGTTGGTGCACCAAGCCGTCCCATCGCTGCCGAGGGCTTTCGGTCGCGTGCAGGCTCCGGTCGTAGACGTCCAAGCCGATGTCGTCGACATAGGAGTCGCCTGGATACCCAAGGGCAGGGTCGACGCCATCGTCAGCGAGGTTCGGGTTCCAGACGAACTGGAAGTGCTGGCCGGCGACGGAGCGCATCGCCCCGACCGCCTGCCGCCACGCCTCGGCGTACCGCTGAGCTTGTTTCCGGTCGGCTGCCTGCCAGCGAAAGTACGGGGTGTTGAACTCCCAGCCCAGCCTGACGATGGTGTCGCCGCGCCCGTCATGCCCGAGCGACGCAGCCAGCCGTTGGTAGTAGCCGTTGTAGTCGCCGGCGGCGGCCGCCGAGAGGCTCCCGCCTGACGAGGGCCACATCGGAACGCTGAGCACCAGGCGCAGCGGCTTGTCGTAGCGCCAGGCGAGCAGCACCACCAGCGGATGCTTGAACTGCAACCAGCTGCCCGGCCCCATGAAGTCGGTTGCCACCTGGATCTCGGAGCCGCGCCACTTGGCGAACGCCTCGTCGTCCGCCGGCTTGTGTCCGGCGTAGACGCCGGAGCCCCAGCCCTGGTGCCGGACATGCTTCGCGTAGTGGTGGACGTTCTGCAGCCGCACGATTGCGACCACGGCAACGACCACGACGACACCGACGACGCCGGCAAGCAGCGACAGCCATCGGCGGCGAGACATGCTCAGGCGGCTGACGCCTGCGGGGCCTTCGGTCCGGTGTAGCTGCGGAGCTCAGTCGGCGTTGCTCGCTTCGGGCGGCGGTTCGGCGGCTCCGGCGAGCTCGTCTCTCGCTTGGCGGGAAGGCTCAGCCGCATGATGGTGCGGATCACCTGGCCGTACTGCCGGTGCAACGGACCGATCGTGTAGGGCAGGTCGTACTTCCCGCACAGCGCCTTCACCCGTTCCGCGATCTCCGGGTAGCGGTTGCTGGGCAGGTCCGGGAAGAGGTGGTGCTCGATCTGGTAACCGAGGCTGCCGGACATGACGTGCATCAGCCGGTTGCCGATGAAGTTCGCCGAACCGAGCAGCTGGCGGAGGTACCACTCAGCCTGTGACTCGTTCTCCAGCTCCTCGACGGTGAACTTCTCGGCACCGTCAGGGAAGTGACCACAGAAGATGATCAGGTACGCCCACAGGTTGCGGATGATGTTCGCCGTCGCGTTGGCGGTCAGGGTCGACACGAACTGCGGTCCGGTCAGCGCCGGGAAGATCAGGTAGTCCTTCGCGACCTGCCTGCGGACCTTGCGCCAGATGCCCTTGAGCTGCCGCTTCATCTCGACCGGGTCCTTCTCGCGCCGCCGGATCGCTTCGATGTCGAGGTCGTGCAACGCGACGCCCCACTCGAAGAGCAGCGCGAGCAACGCGTTGTAGACCGGTTGGCCGAGGTTCGCCGGGTGCCACTTCTGGTCGCTCGTGACGCGGAGGATGCCGTAGCCGATGTCGTTGTCCTTGCCGATGACGTTCGTATAGGTGTGGTGCACATAGTTGTGCGAGTGCTTCCACTGCTCGGCGGGGCAGGTCGTGTCCCACTCCCACGTGCCCGAGTGGATCTCCGGATCGTTCATCCAGTCCCACTGTCCGTGCATCACGTTGTGGCCGATCTCCATGTTCTCCAGGATCTTGCCCGCCGCG
>DASZYY010000139.1:0-7601 GCA_035545175.1 Mycobacteriales bacterium | reverse complement strand
ACCACGTTGCCCATCGGGTCGGTGATCGACACGATGGTGTTGTTGAACGTGCTCTTGATGTGGGCGTGGCCGTGCGCGATGTTCTTCTTTTCCTTGCGCCGGACCTTCTTCGCCGCGCGCTTCTGAGCGGGAGGCACTACTTCTTCCCTGCCTTCTTCTTGCCGGCGACGGTCTTCTTCGGGCCCTTGCGCGTGCGCGCGTTGGTGTGGGTGCGCTGCCCGCGCACCGGCAGGCCGCGGCGGTGCCGGATGCCCTGGTAGCAGCCGATCTCGACCTTGCGCCGGATGTCGGAGGCCACCTCGCGGCGCAGGTCACCCTCGATGCGGTAGTTGGCCTCGATCCAGTCGCGCAGCTTCACCAGGTCGTCGTCGGTGAGGTCGTGGACCCGCAGGTCGGGGCTGACGCCGGTCTGCGCGAGCGTCTCCAGCGCGCGCGTCCGGCCGATGCCGAAGATGTAGGTGAGCGCAACCTCGAGCCGCTTATCGCGGGGCAGGTCGACGCCGACGAGACGTGCCATCCGGGCAGATGCTCCTTCGCTACTTCGGCTAGCCCTGGCGCTGCTTGTGGCGCAGGTTGTCGCAGATCACCATGACCCGCCCGTGCCGGCGGATCACTTTGCACTTGTCGCAGATCTTTTTGACGCTCGGCTGAACCTTCACGTCCGTCGCCTTCTGTCGTATGTCTGTCGTGTTCTCGAGCAACCGGGAGGCCCTGGCTGAGCTACACACCCCGCCGCGGCGACACGTCGTCACGGGAAGAAGAACAGCCGGAACGGATGTCCGACAGATCCTTCCTGGGGCACGGGGTGAACCCCGCTGAATTACTTGTAGCGGTAGACGATGCGGCCTCGGCTCAGGTCGTACGGTGAAAGCTCCACCACGACTCGGTCTTCCGGAAGGATGCGGATGTAGTGCTGCCGCATCTTGCCGCTGATGTGCGCCAGGACTCGGTGCCCGTTGGCGAGCTCGACGCGGAACATGGCGTTCGGCAGCGGCTCTACAACGCGCCCCTCGATCTCGATGGCGCCTTCCTTCTTCGGCATGTCCTCCGCTAATCCCAGGTGTGTGGTTGAGCAGCCCGCGAAGCCGCAGGCCAACGAAAGAGTCTACGTGAGCGTGTCGCGCCATACAAACCGCGCGTTTGAGCGCTAAAAGCGCCAGGTTTCACGCTCAGGCCAAGATACCCGGGCCTCGCCTTCGGCTACGGCCCGTCAAACCCGCTACAACCAGGGGATGGCTGCCGCTTCGGCCGGGTTTGGTCTGCCCGGCTCGGCTTCCAGCCCCGATTTCCCTCGAGCCCAACGATTTGGATGCCTCAAGGGCGGTTGAGACGTCTAAAAGGTTGGGCTCGGCGCGGGAAACCGGACCCCGTTGATCGCGGCGATGCGCTCGCGGCCGCCGTCCAGAGCGGTCAGGACCCAGGGACCCTCTTCGGTGATGGTGAACGAGTGTTCGAAATGGGCCGACCGCGACCCGTCTGCGGTGACGACCGTCCAGCCGTCGTCCAGGACCCGGGTCATGCGGCTGCCGACGTTCACCATCGGCTCCACCGCCAGCGCGAGGCCCTCGACGAGCTCCGGTCCCTTGCCCATCCGCGGCCCGACGTAGTTGTGGACCTGCGGGTCCTGGTGCATCTCGGTTCCGATGCCGTGTCCGACGTACTCCTCGACGATCCCCCACGTACCGCCGAGCGGGTGCGGCTGGGAGCGGATGTAGGTCTCGATCGCGCGTGAGATGTCGATCAGGCGCCCGCCGAGGCGCGCCGCGGCCATCCCGTGCCAGAGCGACTCCTCGGTCACCCGGAGCAGCTCCTGGAGCTCGGGGGCGATCTCGCCGATCCCGACGGTGATCGCCGCGTCGCCGTGGTAGCCCTCGATGATCGCCCCGAAGTCGATCGAGACGATGTCGCCCTCACGGACCACGTCCTTCTTGGACGGGATGCCGTGGACGATCTGGTCGTTGATGGACGTGCAGACCGTCGCCGGGAAGCCGTGATAGCCGAGGAATGACGACGTCGCGCCGGCCTTGGCGAGGCAGTCCCGCGCGATCTCGTCGAGATCCGCGGTGGACATGCCCGGCTTCACCGAGTCGCGCAGCGTGGCGAGAGTGTTGCCGACGACGATGCCCGCCTGGCGCATCAGCGCGATCTCGTCACGCGACTTGATCTGGATCATCTGGGCTCGCCTCCTCCACCGACTATTCACGAGCGATCGAACGGGCGCAACGTCTTCATGAGCGCCCGAACGGGCGCAGCGCTGAAGATGCGCGCTCGGTTACATCATCGACCGGACCCGTCGCGTCGATACCGACCAGGATGCCGCGCTCGGCGTAGTAGCCGATCAGCGGAGCGGTCTGCTCGTCGTACACCTCAAGCCGGTGGCGGATGGTGTCCGCCTGGTCATCATCGCGCTGGAACAGCTCGCCGCCGCAGATGTCGCAGATGCCCTCCTTGGCGGGAGGGTCGAAGTCGACGTGCCAGATGTGCCCGCAGCTGCGGCAGGTACGACGGCCCGACAGCCGGCGCACGACCTCATCGGCGTCGACCACGAGCTCGAGCACCACATCGAGCTTGGTACCCATCTCGGCGAGCATGTCGTCGAGCTGCTCGGCCTGCGGCACGGTCCGCGGAAAGCCGTCCAGCAGGAACCCGCGCACCGCGTCGGACTCGGCAAGCCGGTCGCTCACCATGGCCACCGTCACCTCGTCGGGGACGAGGTCGCCGGCGTCCATGAACTGCTTCGCCTGCTTGCCCAGTGGGGTGCCCTGGCTCACGTTGGCGCGGAAGATGTCGCCGGTCGAGATCTGGGGTACGGCGAGATGGGCGGCGATGTACTGGGCCTGCGTCCCCTTCCCCGCACCCGGTGGGCCGACGAGGACCAACCTCACTAGCGCAGGAAGCCTTCGTAATTGCGGAGCATGAGCTGGCTCTCGATCTGCTTCGAGGTGTCCAGCCCCACTCCGACCAGGATCAGGATCGACGTACCGCCGAAGGGGAAAGCCTGGTTGGCTCCGGAGGCAGACCCGCCCGGCAGGTAGTGCAGCGCGATGATCGGCAGCACCGCGATGGCCGTCAGGTACAGGGACCCAGGCAGCGTGATCCGTGACAGCACGTACTCGAGGTACTCCGCCGTCGGACGGCCCGGCCGGATGCCCGGGATGAAGCCCCCGTACTTGCGCATGTTGTCGCTGACCTCGACGGGGTTGAACGTGATCGCGACGTAGAAGTACGTGAAGAAGACCGTCAGCAGCCCGTAGGCGAGGATGTAGGTCCAGTGCGGGTTGTTCGGCGAGAAGTAGGTCGTCACGAACTGCTGGAAGCCCGCGTTCGACGTCCACACCTGGCCGAGCAGCTGCGGGAGATACAGCAGCGACGAGGAGAAGATCACCGGGATGACGCCGGCCTGGTTCACCTTCAGCGGGATGTAGGTCGAGGTACCGCCGTACATCCGCCGGCCGATCATCCGCTTCGCGTACTGGACCGGGATCCGGCGTTGGCCCTGCTCCATGAACACGATGCCGACGATGATCAGGACACCGACCAGCAGAACGATGATGAAGGCGGTCGTGCCCTTCTCCTGCAGGATCGCGCTGCCCTGGCTGGGGAAGCGAGCCGCGATCGAGGTGAAGATCAGCAAGGACATGCCGTTGCCGATACCGCGGTCGGTGATCAGCTCGCCGAGCCACATGATGACCGCGGTGCCCGCCGTCATGGCGATGACGAGGGTCACGATGCGGAAGACCGAGGTCGAGTAGAGCAGCGGGATCTGGTTGCCCGAGTTGTCGGCACACTGCAGCAGGCGACCGCTGCGGGCGAGGGCAACGATTCCGGTCGACTGCAAGATCGCGAGCGCAACCGTGAGGTAGCGGGTGTACTGCGTGATCTTCGCCTGGCCGGCCTGGCCCTGCTCCTTCAGCCGCTCGAGGCGCGGGATCACGACGACGAGCAGCTGCAAGATGATGCTGCTCGTGATGTAGGGCATGATCCCGAGCGCGAAGACAGTGAGCTGGAGCAGGGCGCCGCCGCTGAACAGGTTGATCAGCGCAAGGACAGAGCTGTTCTTCTGCAGGTCCAGGCACTCGTGGACGTTGTGGTAGTTGACGCCCGGCGCCGGCAGCGTCGAACCCCAGCGGAACAACGCCAGGATGGCGAGCGTGAACAGCAGCTTCTTACGCAGGTCCGGCGTGCGGAAGGCCCTGCCAAAAGCGGTGAGCACGACTCCTCCTGGGGCGGACTGGCGGGATGAGCGACTGTATCCGGCGAAATCACCGGCCGATCACTACAGGGCGGTAGCGGTGCCCCCGGCGGCAACGATCTTCTCGCGTGCGACCTGCGAAAACTTGTGCGCACGCACCGTCAGCGCCACCCCGATCTCGCCGGTGCCGAGCACCTTGACGAGCTCGCCTTTGCGAACCGCGCCGCGTGCGACGAGCACGTCCGGATCGACCTCACCGCCGGCCGGGAACAACGCGGCCAGCTTGTCGAGGTTGACCACCTGGTACTCGGTGCGGAACGGGTTCTTGAAGCCCTTGACCTTCGGCAGCCGCATGTGCAGCGGCATCTGGCCACCCTCGAAGGCAGCCGGAACCTGGTAGCGGGCCTTGGTGCCCTTGGTGCCACGGCCCGCGGTCTTGCCCTTCGAGCCCTCGCCACGACCGACGCGGGTCTTCGGGGTGTGCGCGCCCGGCGCGGGGCGCAGGTGATGGACCTTCAGCGTCATCGCGCCTCGACCTCCTCGACATCCACGAGGTGAGCGACAGTGCGGACCATGCCCCGGATCTCCGGACGGTCCTCGTGCACCACCACGTCACGCATGCGCTTGAGACCGAGCGTGCGCAGGGTCTCGCGCTGGCTGTGCGTGCCGCCGATCGGCGACCGCTTCTGGGTGATCTTCAGGCGACCCATCAGGCACCCGCTCCGGCGCGCGCCCGCAGCATCGCGGCGGGCGCAACATCTTCGATCGGCAGACCACGGCGAGCCGCGATCTCCTCGGGACGGTGCAGGCCCTTGAGGGCCGCGACCGTGGCGTGAACGATGTTGATCGGGTTGGACGATCCGAGCGACTTCGACAGCACGTCGTGAATGCCGGCGCACTCGAGCACGGCACGCACCGGGCCACCGGCGATGACGCCGGTACCGGGCGAAGCCGGCTTGAGCAGTACGACGCCGGCGGCGTCCTCACCCTGGACCGGGTGCGGGATCGAGCCCAGGATCCGCGGTACGGCGAAGAAGTGCTTCTTGGCCTCTTCGACACCCTTGGCGATGGCCGCGGGCACCTCCTTGGCCTTGCCGTAGCCGACACCGACCTGACCGTCGCCGTCACCGACGACGACCAGCGCGGTGAAGCTGAAGCGCCGGCCACCCTTGACGACCTTGGCTACGCGGTTGATCGCGACAACCCGCTCCAGGTACTGGCTCTGCGGCGCGCCGCCACGGTCGCCGCGGCCACCGTCACGTCGCTCGCGACGGTCGCCGCCACCACCGGCGTTACCGCCGCCTCGCTGCGGACCTGGCATCAGAACTCCAATCCAGCTTCGCGCGCCGCATCGGCGAGCGCAGCAATCCGGCCGTGGTAGCGGTTGCCACCGCGGTCGAACACAACCTTGGCGATTCCGGCACTGCCGGCACGCTCTGCGACGAGCTTGCCGACCTGTGCGGCGCGGGCCTTCTTGTCGCCCGACGCGCCCCGAATGCCCTCGTCGAGGGTCGACGCCGACACCAGGGTACGGCCGACGGTGTCGTCGACGATCTGCACGTAGATGTGTCGAGCCGAGCGGTTGATCACCATGCGCGGACGCACCGACGTACCGCTGACCTTCTTGCGGACGCGAAGGTGGCGGCGAGCACGCGACGTACGCCGCTGCTCCGAAACTCGGGTGCCGGACATTTACTTACCAGCCTTTCCGGCCTTGCGACGTACAACCTCGTCGGCGTAACGCACACCCTTGCCCTTGTAGGGCTCCGGCTTGCGAATCTTGCGGATGTTCGCGGCCGTCTCGCCGACCTTCTGCTTGTCGATGCCGGACACCACGAAGCGGGTCGGCGACTCGACAGCGAAGGAGATGCCGTCCGGCGCGGGGACCGGTACCGGGTGGCTGAACCCGAGCGCGAACTCGAGGTCCTTGCCCTTCGCCTGCACGCGGTAACCGGTACCGACGATCTCGAGGGTCTTGGAGAACCCGTCGGTCACGCCAATGACCATGTTGTTGACGAGCGTGCGGGTCAACCCGTGGCGCGCCTTGCTGTCGCGCTCGTCGTCCGGGCGCTTGACCAGCAGCGCGCCGTCCGCCTGCTCGACCGTGATCGGCTCGACGACGGTGTGGCTCAGCTCGCCCTTCGGGCCCTTCACCGTGATGTCACGACCGCTGATCGTGACCTCCACGCCGGAGGGAACCGTGATGGGCAGTTTTCCGATTCGACTCATGTCAGGCCTCCCGTCACCAGACGTAGGCGAGGACTTCCCCGCCTACCCCGGACTTGGAGCACTGCCGGTCGGTGCGCAGACCGCCGGAGGTCGAGATGATCGCGACGCCCAGTCCACCGAGAACACGGGGCAGGTTCGTCGCCTTCGCGTACACGCGCAGACCAGGCTTGCTGACGCGCTTGAGGCCGGCGATCGAACGCTCGCGGTTCGGGCCGTACTTGAGCGTGAGGATCAGCGTCTTGCCCGGGCCGGTCTTTGCGGCAGCGTCAGGCTCCTGCACGCTCCAGCCGGCGATGTAGCCCTCCTGCTGCAGGATCTCGGCGATGTGCGCCTTGATCGAGGAGTGCGGCATCGACACCGTGTCGTGGTACGCCGAGTTGGCGTTGCGCAGACGCGTCAGCATGTCTGCGATCGGGTCAGTCATCGTCATAAGTTGCTGTCCTTCCCACCGCGGTTCCCGCCCTTGCGGGCCTACGGCGAAGAGATAGGTACTACCAGGAAGACTTCGTGATGCCGGGCAGTTCGCCGGCGTGGGCCATCTGACGGACGCAGATCCGGCACAGTCCGAACGCGCGGTAGACCGCACGCGGCCGACCGCACCGCGAACAACGCGTGTAGCCGCGAACCGCGAACTTGGGCTTGCGCGCCGCCTTCGCCCGAAGGGCCTTGGTTGCCATCTCTACTGCTCCTTGAACGGGAATCCGAGCGCCCGCAGCAACGCGCGCCCCTCGTCGTCAGTCGGGGCGCTCGTCACGAGCGTGATGTCCATGCCGCGAACCCGGTCGATCGCGTCCGGGTCGATCTCGTGGAACATCGACTGCTCGTTGAGACCGAACGTGTAGTTGCCGTTGCCGTCGAGCTTTCGGCCGTCGAGACCGCGGAAGTCACGGATACGCGGCAGCGCGATCGACAGCAGTCGGTCGACGAACTCCCACATCCGGTCGCCACGCAGCGTGACGTGCGCGCCGATCGGCATGCCTTCACGCAGCTTGAACTGCGCGATCGACTTGCGGGCGCGGGCGACCGCTGGCTTCTGGCCGGTGATCAGGGTGAGGTCGCGAACCGCGCCCTCGATCAGCTTGCCGTCCTTCGCCGCGTCACCGACACCCATGTTGACCTTGACCTTCACCAAGGTGGGCACCTGCATGACGTTCGAGTAGCCGAACTGCTCACGCAGCGA
>DASZYY010000138.1:0-2051 GCA_035545175.1 Mycobacteriales bacterium | reverse complement strand
CCTTGAGGCTCTCGGCGAAGGCGCGCACCTCGTCGCGGATGGCCTCGGCTTCCGGCGGAAGGGTGATGGTGCGCTCACGCTTCACACCCTTGCGGGTCAGGTCGACGACGTCGGTGGCCGCGGCGTCCGCGGAGACGAAGGCACCGATCGCCGTACCGCGCCGGAAGAACAGGTGCGTGTCGTGCTCCCAGGTGAAGCCGATGCCGCCGTGCACCTGCATGCAGAGGTTGGCGCATAGGTACGCCGCCGGGCCGGCCAGTGTCGCGGCGGCGGCGGCTGCGATCCGGGCCTGGTCGCCGCCGGTCTCGACCGCGCGCGCCGCGTCCCACACGGCGGCGGTCGCGAGCTCGGTCGCCACGAGCATGTTGGCGCAGTGGTGCTTCACACCCTGGAACGTTGCGATCGGGCGGCCGAACTGCTCGCGGACCTTGGCGTACTCCGCCGCCATCTCCGTCGTGGTGCGGCAGACGCCGACCGCCTCGGCCGACAGGATCACGCGAGCCAGGTCGACCAGCGACCCGGCGGCACCGGAGAGCACGGTCGCGGGCGCACCCGACAGCGTCACGGAGCCGGAGCGGCGGGTCGGGTCGAGGTTCTTCGGGAAGCTGATCGAGACGGCTGCGTCGGCTGCGTCGATGACGAGCACGTCGTCGCCCGAGGCGATCACGAGCAGGTCGGGCGTCCCACCGGCGAGCAGCGCAGCAACCGAGCCGGATGCCTTCCCGTCCGAGACCGTCACCTCGCTGGCCAGTGCGATCGCCGCTGTCCGCGAGCCGTCGGCGAGTCCGGCGAGCTGTGACTCCGCACCCGCAGCGGCCAGCACGGCGCTGGCGACGACGGTCGGCACGAACGGCCCCGGTGCCACCGCGGCACCGAGCTCCTCGACCACCACGACGAGCTCCTCGAGCCCGTACCCGGCGCCGCCTACCGACTCCGGCAGGTGCAGCCCGAGCCAGCCGAGGGCGGCGAGGTCGTCCCAGAACGCGGGACGAGGCTCGGCGTCCGCCTCGAGCAGGGCCCGGGCAGCGCCGCGGGCATCTCGCTTCGCGAGGAAGTCAGCCGCGGTTTCCGCGAGCGCGCGATGGTCGTCTGATACGGCAATCGACATGGTCTGACATTAGCGTCAGCCAATTACCTGCGGCTACGCAGGTAAGTCATCGCGGTGATCTTGACGTTACGCGCCCATCAGGGTCGCTGAAGGGCGCACTCCGTCAAGATCACCGCAGACTTGCTAGTAGCGGATCAGGCCCCGGAGGTTCTTGCCGTTGCGCATGTCCTCATAGCCCTGGTTGACCTCGTCGAGCTTGTACTCGGTCGTGATCAGCTCATCGAGCTTGAGCTTGCCTTCCTTGTACAGACGGAGCAGGCGCGGGATGTCCCGGCGCGGGTTGGACCCGCCGAAGATGCTGCCCACGAGCTCCTTCTGCATGAGGGTGAGCTCGAACAGGCTCATGGTCACGTCGGTTGCCTCGATCGAGGCGACCGCGGTGACGACGCAGCGGCCGCCCTTCGAGACCAGCGACATGACGCCGGCGATCATCGAGCCCTCGGCGACGCCGGTCGTGATGATCGCCTTCTCGGCCATTGCGCCCCACGTGATCTCGCCGACCAGCGCGAAGGCCTCTTCGACGCTGGCCGCGGTGTGGGTCGCGCCGAACTGCAGCGCCGAGTCCCGCTTGAACTGGACCGGGTCGACGGCGACGACGTAGCGAGCGCCGGCCATCGCCGCGCCCTGTACGGCGTTGATCCCGACGCCGCCGATGCCGACGACGACGACGGTCTCGCCGGGCTGGACGTCGGCGCGGTAGACCGCTGAGCCCCAGCCGGTGGTGACGCCGCAACCGACCAGGGCGGCCTTGTCGACCGGGATGTCGTCCTCGAGCTTCACGACCGAGGCCTCGTTGACGATCGTGTGCGAGGCGAAGGTGCCGAGGCAGCACATGGTGCCGATGTCGGTCCCGTCCTTCGCCAGGTGGTGACGCGCCACGAGGCCGTCGATCTGCCGGCCGACGATCAGGTACTGGCCGAGGTCACACAGGCTCTGCTTGCCG
>DASZYY010000137.1:0-3199 GCA_035545175.1 Mycobacteriales bacterium | reverse complement strand
CAACTACCGCCCGCAGTTCTACTTCCGTACGACGGACGTGACCGGCGTCGTGACCCTCCCCGAGGGCACCGAGATGGTCATGCCGGGCGACAACACCGAGATGAAGGTCGAGCTGATCCAGCCGATCGCCATGGAGGACGGTCTCCGCTTCGCGATCCGCGAGGGTGGCCGCACCGTTGGCGCCGGCCGGGTCACCAAGATCAACAAGTAGTTCAAGACGTGAGACCGGCCGGGCCTAACCACCCGGCCGGTTCCACGAAAAGCAAGTCGCAGCAGCAGCGGTAACGACCTAGGGGTAGTGAAGAGGAAGCCATGGCGGGACAGAAGATCCGCATTCGGCTCAAGGCCTACGACCACGAGATCATCGACTCTTCGGCGCGCAAGATCGTCGAGACGGTGACTCGCACTGGTGCGCAGGTCGCGGGCCCGGTGCCGCTGCCGACTGAGAAGAACGTCTACTGCGTTATTCGCTCGCCGCACAAGTACAAGGACTCGCGTGAGCACTTCGAGATGCGCACGCACAAGCGGCTGATCGACATCCTGGACCCGACGCCGAAGACCGTCGACTCGCTGATGCGCCTGGATCTCCCCGCAGGCGTAGACATCGAAATCAAGCTCTGAGGAACGACCGACAATGGGTGTGAGAGAGCAGAAGGGAATCCTGGGCGAGAAGCTCGGGATGACCCAGGTCTGGGATGCCGCAAACCGGCTTGTCCCGGTGACGGTGGTGAAGGCCGGCCCGTGCGTCGTGACGCAGGTCCGTACGCCGGAGCGCGACGGCTACGACGCCGTCCAGATCGGCTTCGGTGCGGTTGACCCGCGCAAGGTGAACAAGCCGGAGACCGGGCACTTCGAGAAGGCCGGCGTCCCGCCGCGTCGCTACCTCGTTGAGCTGCGCACCACCGACGCTTCGACCTACGAGGTCGGCCAGGAGGTGACGGCCGAGGTGTTCGAGGCCGGCGCCCTCGTCGACGTCGTGTCGACCAGCAAGGGCAAGGGCTTCGCCGGTGTCATGAAACGTCACGGCTTCGGTGGCCTGGGTGCCGGTCACGGCGTGCAGCGCAAGCACCGCTCGCCGGGTTCGATCGGCGCCTGCGCAACGCCCGCTCGCGTGTTCAAGGGCCTGAAGATGGCGGGCCGTCACGGCGGCGTGCGCACCACGACGCTGAACCTGAAGGTGCACGCGGTCGACGCCGAGAAAGGCCTCCTTCTCATCAAGGGCGCCGTCCCCGGCCCGACCGGCGCGCTCGTCCTCGTTCGCACCGCCGCCAAGGCGCCGCTCGCGACTGGGGGTGCCGCCTGATGGCTACCGTCGACGTGAAGTCCGCGACCGGTGAGGTCACCGGCAAGGTCGACCTGCCCGACGCGGTGTTCGACGCGCAGGTGAGCATCCCGCTCGTCCACCAGGTGGTTGTCGCGCAGCTCGCGGCCGCGCGCCAGGGCACGCACGACACGAAGACCCGTGGTGAGGTCCGCGGTGGTGGGCGCAAGCCGTACCGCCAGAAGGGCACCGGCCGCGCTCGCCAGGGTTCGACCCGCGCGCCGCAGTTCGCCGGCGGTGGCACCGTCCACGGCCCGACACCGCGTTCGTACAACCAGCGCACCCCCAAGAAGATGAAGGCTGCGGCGCTTCGTGCGGCGCTGTCCGACCGGGCGCGCGGCGGCAAGCTGCACGTCGTGTCGGCCCTGGTCGACGGGGACACCCCTTCGACGAAGGCGGCATCGACTGCCCTCGCCGCGATCGCGTCGAGCCGCCACGTGCTCGTCGTGCTCGAGCGCGAGGACGCGCTGACGTGGAAGAGCCTGCGCAACGTCGCCACCGTGCACCTTCTCGCGCCCGACCAGCTGAACACCTACGACGTGCTGGTCTCGGACGACATCGTCTTCACCGAAGGTGCGCTGCGCACGTTCATCGAGGGCCTCGACAAGAGCAAGAAGGAGGCCAGCGAATGAGCCGCATCGCCGACCCCCGCGACATCCTGCTCGGACCGGTCATCTCCGAGAAGAGCTACGGCCTGATCGACGAGGGCAAGTACACGTTCCTCGTTCGTGAGGACGCCAACAAGACCCAGATCCGCATCGCGGTCGAGCAGGTCTTCAACGTCCGCGTCGCCTCGGTCAACACGCTGAACCGACCCGGCAAGCGCAAGCGGATCCGCACCGGGTTCGCCACGCGCAACTCCTCGAAGCGCGCTGTCGTCGCGCTCAAGCCGGGCGACCGCATCGATCTGTTCGGAGGGTCCATCTAATGGGCGTCCGCAAGTACAAGCCGACTACGCCGGGCCGTCGTGGCTCGAGCGTCGCCGACTTCGTCGAGATCACCCGCACCGAGCCGGAGAAGTCACTCGTTCGCCCGCTGCACAGCAAGGGCGGCCGCAACGTGCACGGCCGAGTCACCGTCCGTCACCAGGGTGGTGGCCACAAGCGCGCCTACCGCGTCATCGACTTCCGTCGTCATGACAAGGACGGCGTGCCGGCGAAGGTCGCGCACATCGAGTACGACCCGAACCGCACCGCCCGGATCGCACTGCTGCACTACGCCGACGGCGAGAAGCGCTACATCATCGCGCCGTCGAAGCTGTCGCAGGGTGACCGCGTCGAGTCCGGTCCGTCGGCCGACATCAAACCCGGCAACAACCTGCCGCTTCGCAACATCCCGGTCGGCACCGTCGTCCACGCGATCGAGCTGCGGCCCGGTGGTGGCGCGAAGATCGCGCGGTCCGCGGGTGCGAGCGTTCAGCTCGTCGCCAAGGACGGCGGCATGGCGCAGCTGCGGATGCCGTCCGGTGAGATCCGCAACGTCGACGCGCGATGCCGCGCGACCGTCGGCGAGGTCGGCAACTCCGAGCAGTCGAACATCAACTGGGGCAAGGCCGGCCGGATGCGCTGGAAGGGCAAGCGCCCGACCGTCCGCGGTGTGGCGATGAACCCGATCGACCACCCGCACGGCGGTGGTGAGGGCAAGACCTCCGGTGGCCGCCACCCGGTCAGCCCATGGGGCAAGCCCGAGGGCCGCACCCGCAAGCCGAACAAGCCGAGCGACAAGCTCATCGTCCGACGCCGGCGCACCGGCAAGAAGCACGGTCGCTAGGAAGTCGAGGAGTAACAGATGCCACGCAGCCTGAAAAAGGGACCGTTCGTCGACGACCACCTGCTCAAGAAGGTGGACGTGCAGAACGAGAAGAACAGCAAGCAGGTC
>DASZYY010000136.1:0-8180 GCA_035545175.1 Mycobacteriales bacterium | reverse complement strand
CGGCTCGCTGGTTGCCAGCGACCCGCAACCATTTCTCACGGCTGCGGCCGCGGCCATGCGCATCGACCAGCTGCACGTCATCGATACCGGGCTGGACCCGGTCACGGCGGAGCGTGAGCAGTGGGACGACGGCAACAACACCCTCGCGATCGCCCCGAGGCTGGCCGTCGCCTATGAGCGCAACGTGGTGACGAACGCCGCGCTCGAAGCCGCCGGAATACAGGTACTGCGAATTCCCGGCAGCGAACTGGGAAGCGGCCGCGGCGGACCGCGGTGCATGTCGTGCCCGGTTGCCCGAGAAGCGATCAGCTAGCAACCACGTTCTGCAGCGTTGCCTGGACCTCGGTCAGCGTCGCGCGGACCTGAGCGAGCTGCGCACGGAACGGGTCGTTGACCGGCGGGGCGTTCATGTCGGCCCGTGGGCAGTTGGCCAGCGACAGCCCGGCGTAGCCGAGAGCGTCGTTGCACAGCGACTCGACCGACCACCCGGCCTCTTCACCGAAGGCGGTGATCGTGACCCGGTAGAGCGTGATGTCGTAGCGCGTCGGCGTGCCGTACGCCGAGCCGATCGTTCCGATGAGCTTGGCCGTACCGCGCGTGCCTTGGCCGTCCCACGGCTTGTCGAAACGCTGCCACAAGCCCGGGTTCACGATCCAGACGCCACCCTTGGAGACGTCGAGGTCGCTCAGTGCGTCCACGACCTTCTCGGCGGAGGAGCGGGGGAGAACGGCGGCGGGGCGGAGTACGACACCGATTTCCTGCATGCGCATCTCCCCTGGGCGTGAGGCACCACGATCGGCGCCTTCTCCTTTTACTTCGGCACCCGCGCCCCCCGTTCTCGTGCGGCCAATCGGGGGAATCGTCCGTTCGGCGTACGCCGCGTAGTGCGATCGGCTCAGCCCCCGAAGCTCGCGACCGCCACGTCCGGCCGGTTGGTGATGACCGCGTCGACGCCGAGCTCGGCGAGATAGGCCAGGTCGGTCACCTCGTCGACCGTCCACACGTGAACCTCGTGGCCCCGCTCGCGAGCTCGGGCGACGAACCCCGGTAACGCCTTCACCGCCGCGAGGGACGGTCCGGCGCAGGTCGCCGCCTTCCACAAACCTCCGTCGCGCCGGCTCGCCGGGATCCGCTGCATGAGCTGGACCGCGTCCAGGTGCGGCGCGAATCGCCGCGCGGCCGCAACCGCCTGCGGCGAGAAGCTCATGACCCGGGCGGTGACACTGCTGTGCGGCTCGTTCAGGCCCAGCCGCTCGATCATCGCCACGACCTCACGCTCAACCCGGCTCCCGTAGCGCGTCGGGTGCTTGGTCTCGATCGCGAGCTCCATGTGGCGACCGGCCGCGCGAAGCAGGCCGATCAACGTCTCCAGCGTGAGGATCTCCGCGGGCCCGCCGCGGTCCGCGGAGGGGAACCACGACCCGAAGTCGAGGCGGTGCAGGTCGGCGAGCGTCATCGTCGACACGACGCCGGTGCCGTTCGACGTCCGGTCGACGGTCCGGTCGTGGAGGCACACCAGCACACCGTCCCTGGTGAGCCGCACGTCGCACTCGACACCGTCCGCGCCCATCTCGATCGCACGCTCATAGGCCCGGAGCGTGTGCTCCGGCTCAACCGCGGAAGCCCCTCGGTGTGCGATCACTCGCGGGCGGTTCATCGGTTCACTCCGCCGCCGCAGCGACCTCGATCCGGCCGAGCAGGTCGTGCAACCGCTCCATGCCGAGGCCGACGGCGAACCAGACCGGCGCGTACGCCGGGCGGACGAGACCGCGCCAGTGCGTCGGCACCGGCTTGCGGCCGCGCGGTCGGGAGTAGTCCCACGGGACCTCGCCGGTGATCGCGCGGATCGCTTCGCCCGAGGCGGCCTCGACGGCGTAGATCCCGCCGGTCCACAGCAACGCTCGTCCCCACCACGGTGTGCCGGCGCGCTTGGTCGCGTCGTACGCCGGTTCGAACAGGACGGCAGCGAGCCCGTAGACAGGCAGCATCCACAGATAGGTGTGGCTGGTCAGCCGCCAGTCACCGTCGCGGCCGTGACTGCGCAGCCCCGTGCTGACGACCTCGCTGCACCAGCCGGCCAGGCCGTAGACGAGTGCGCGCTCACCGCGGTTGAGCTTTCTCACTCACCCATCATGCGTCGTCGTCTGATCCAGACCAACGGTGCGGTGGCGAGCGCCGCGACCAGGAACGAGAACACCGATGCGCTCATCCAGGTCTGCACCGTTAGATGCAGCGAGCGGTCGACGTGGTGCCACATCCGCTCCCACCAGCCGATGTAGCCCGGGTTGAGCAGCTGGTAGACGACGAAGCCGGCCAGCCACGGGGCGATCATCAACGGCCGGGCGGGCGCGCTGACCGACACGTCCCAGCCGTGCAGCTTGTGAGTCCCGAAGTAGTCCACCAGGAAGACCGCAACGAGGGGCACCAGGACCGAGCCGAGCAGGTACAGGAAGTTCACGTACGACGCGATGTCCAGCCACAGCGCGCCGACAGTTGCGACGCCGCAGACAATCGCGGTGAAGACGCGGCGATCCATGTGCGGCCAGACGTTCTGCAGCGACACGACGGCGGAGTAGCCGTCGGCGAAGGACTCGTCGAGCTCCCGGACGACGAGCACGCCGAACGCCAGCCACCCGACTGGCACCGCGATGAACGCGGCGAACATGTCGTGCTGCAGGTTGGCGCTGTCGGCACGCACCACAGTCGCGAGGGCGAGCAGGCCCAGCAGGTAGCCGGCGACCTGCGTCACCGTGTATCCCACGACCGCACCCCCGAAGGCGCTACGCGCGGACCTGGAGTGACGGGTGTAGTCGCTGGCAAGTGGCGCCCAGGACACGGCGACGGCGATGCCGACGTCGGCCGCTGCCCAGAAGCCTGACCACGAGCCGTGACCGAACGGGGCGTGCTGATGGCGAAGCAGCTGGATGAACAGGTAGATCGTGGTGACGACCACGGCGCCGAGCGCGTAGCGGCGCAGGATCCGCACCGCGCCGAGCGGACGGATGGTCATCGCGGCGGTCAGTGCGCCGGCGACGAGGACGTACGGCCAGCGATGGTGGTGCCACGGGAGCAGCTGCTTGGCCGCGGAGGAGATCACGACGATCTCGAACACCGTCCACCCGAGCAGCTGGACGAGGTTGACGATCGTCGGCAGATAGGACAGCCGGCGACCGAACAAGCCGCGCATCAACACCATCGCCGGCGCGCCGGTCTGGGCGCCTGGAACAGCGGCGCCGCCCAGCATCACCGCACCGATCAGCGTGCCCACGACAACCGCCACACCGGCCGCGACGAACGACATCTGCGGAGAGGTTCCAGGGATCAGGACGAAGACGGCGCCTACCGGCGCGAGCAGCGTCACGCCCAGGTTGCCCCACAGCCCGATCTGGTCGAGCCAGCCGAGCACCTTCGGGGCCGGCTCGTCGAGCGTGAGCGGCGCCTCGAGACGGACGTCGGCACTGGTCGAAACGGTGGCGGTCATCGGCCCACTCCCTACGCCGGCATGATCCGGGTCAGGTCTCGCGACGAGTCGTCCCCGCCGCTGCGGTCGACGGTCGATCCACCGCCCTCTCAGCCCGGTACGCCGGACTCCCGCGTGACAAGGCGGAGCGTACCCACTTACTTCAACAGCTTCGACATCCGGCGGTCGGCGAGCGGCTTGCCACCGGTCTGGCAGGTGGGGCAATAGTCGAGGAACGACGTCGCGAACGACACCTCACGCACGGTGTCGCCGCACACCGGGCACGGCTCGCCGGCCCGGCCGTGCACTCGCATCCCAATCTTCTTCTCGGCCTTCAGGTCCGCGGCCGCCAGGCCGCGCGCCCGCTCCACGGCATCGGTCAGCGTCGATCTCAGCGCGGCGTACAGCGACTGCAACTCGCCGGCGGTCATCGTGGCGGCGAGCTTGTACGGTGACATCCTCGCGACGTGCAGGATCTCGTCGGAGTACGCGTTGCCGATGCCGGCGATGACCCCCTGGTCACGCAGCAGGCCCTTGATCTGCACCCGCTGACCCTCGAGCAGTGCGGCGAAGCGATCGAGCGTGAAGTCCTCGCTGAGCGGATCCGGGCCGAGCCGAGCGATGCCCGGCACCTCGACGGGGTCGCGGACGACGTACACCGCCAATCGCTTCTGGGTTCCGGCCTCGGTGAGGTCGAAGCCCGCACCGGTCTCGAGATGCACCCGCAACGCGATCGGTCCCTTGCCGGGCTTCGGCGGCATCGCCGGCAGCTCGTCGCGCCAGTGCAGCCAGCCGGCGCGCGACAGATGGGTGACGAGGTGCAAGCCGTCGACGTCGAGGTCGAGGAACTTGCCCCGGCGCGCGGCGCCCGTGACCGTCAGTCCGGCGAGCGAGGTCACCGGCGGGTCGAACGTCTTGAGTACGGCGATCGACGCGACATCGATTCGGGCGACGACATGCCCGACCACCCGCTCGTCGAGGAAGTCGACGAGGGCCTGCACCTCGGGCAGCTCGGGCACCCCGCCAGTTTGCCGGTTTGGCCGTACATTGAGCGGACTCGAAGGGTCGGAAGGAGCTCGCCATGCGGGTATCCCTCGTACCCGTTTCCCTGCCGAGGAGCCACATGTTGATCCGGCTGCGCCGTACTGCCCCGCTTGCCGCCGCACTGGCGATCCTGTCGACCATCGGGATCGACACCGCCGTCATCGCCGCGCCCACGCCGGCGAGCCAGGTCAGGACCTACGACAAGAACCTGCTGAAGTACGTCAACCACGCGCGCACGTCACGCGGCGGGACCGTCCTCAAGCAGAGCAACCGGCTCTACAAGATCGCGCTGAAGTGGGCGAAGTACGAAGCCGCCCACTCCGACTTCGACCACAACCCGAACTACCCGTCTCAGCTGGCGGCGGCCTGCCCCAACTGGCGGGCCTACGGCGAGAACACCGGTTGGCAGAACGGCACCAACGCGAAGGCCCTGTTCAAGCTGTACATGTCCGACACGATCCACCGCGGCAACATCCTCAACCCGTCGTTCAAGGACGTCGGTATCGCGACGGTCAAGTCAAAGGACGGCCGTGAGTGGAACGTCATGGACTTTGCCAGCCACTGCGCCTGACGGCGCCGTGAAGCCGAGCTGGAGCCAGATCGTCGCGCTCCACAGCAGCGTCGCTCCGGCGACGTGCAGCTCGACGACACCGGGCGGCAGGTTGAGGAAGTACTGCGTGTAGCCGATCGCGACCTGCGCGACGACGGCGTACGCCAGCCAGTTCGACCGCTGTCGCACGACCGGAGCGGCCCCGGCCAGCCGAACCGCGAACAACGTCGCGACGATCACGCCGGTCAGCAGCAGTGCCGAGTCGGCATGCAGCTGGGTGACGCGTTCGAGGGCGAACGGGAGTCGCTTCACGTGGCTCTTGTCACCGGCATGCGGGCCGGTGCCCGTGGTCACCGTGCCGAGCAGGAGAACGATCCCGGCGACGCCCACCAGGACCCGACCGAGCAGGACGAGCTCGCGCGGGGCGTCAGGAGTACGCGGCCGCCAGTCCGGGTGCGCCCGGTGGACCAGGGTCAGCGCGGCCCACATGAGCAGCATGGAGAGCAGGAAGTGGGCCATGACCCAGCCCGGTGACAGCTTGTAGAGCACGGACAGGCCGCCGATCACGGCCTGGCCCACGAAGCCGGCCACCAGACTCCACGCCAGCCACACGAGGTCTCGGCGGCGAGGCGAGCGAATCAACGAACCGGCGGCGACGAGGCCCACGACGATGCCGACCAGCGTCGTGATGAGCCGGTTCCCGAACTCCACCCACGCGTGGTACGACGGCGGTGCGACGATCGACGTCTGGGTACAACGCGGCCAGGTCGGGCAGCCGAGCCCGGAGGAGGTCAGCCGCACCGCCGCTCCGCTGACCACGATCAGTCCGAGGAGGATTGCCACCACGACGGCAAGCCTTCGGAACATCGAAGGTGACAGCCGCGGCAGCTTCATACGGCTAGCGTATTTAGGTGGTCTCCCGCCGGCGCGCGATCGTCTGGCTCGGATCACTTGCCGTCGGGCTCGGACTGGTGGGCAGCGCGCTCGCTTCGCCATCAGCGGCCGGCACCACCGGCCAGGCGACGGCCATCGCCTCGAACGCCCAGCCCGCGACTCCCATCGGCCATGCCGGACGATGGCTGACCGACGCCCACGGCCGGGTGCTGCTGATCCACGGCATCAACGTGTCGATGAAGGGCTCGCTCGCCCAGTCGCAGGCGTACCGGTTCGGCGCCGATGACGCGGCGTTCCTCGCGCGCAACGGGTTCAACGCCGTACGCCTCACCGTCGAGCGCTACGCCATCGAGCCGACGCCCGGTCAGTTCGACGCGTCCTACCTCGCCTTCATCCAGCACACCGTCAAGGTCCTCAACTCCTACGGCGTCATGACGCTGATCGACTTCCATCAGGACGAGTTCGGACCGGTCTTCCACGACAACGGCTACCCGTCCTGGATGACCTCGACCGGCGGGCTCCCGAACGTCACCGCGGTCGGCTTCCCGTTCCAGTACCTCGCGAACCCGGCGGTCAACCACGCCTTCGACAACCTGTGGGACAACGGCGCCGACAACCGCGGGCACGCGATGTGGACTGACGACGCCGAGATCCTGACAACGGCGGTCGACGCGCTGCGTACGACGCCGGGCGTGCTCGGCTACGAGATCCTCAACGAGCCCTGGCCGGGTTCGCAGTACGCGAGCTGCTTCGTGGTGCTCGTGGGCTGCCCCGGCTTCGACCAGGGGAAGTTCAGCAGCTACTACGCCGCCATGGACAAGGCGATCCGAGCCTCCGACCCGATGCACCTCGTGTTCTTCGAACCGCTGGTGTCGTTCAACTACGGCATCCCCACGTCCGTGACACCACCGCCCGGCGACGCCGGCGTCGGGTTCGCCTTCCACGACTACCCGGTGTGCTCAGCCGCTGACGACGCGGGACTTCCGGTGTCGGTCGGCACGGCGTGCGGCGTCGAGAGCAAGCTTGCGCTCAACAACGCCGTGAGCTACGCGACGGCCCACGGAACCGGCCTGCTGGAGAGCGAGTTCGGTGCGACCACCAAGCCGGCGCCGATCACCCAAGCGGCCGCCGCGTACGACGCCGCGATGGTGCCGTGGATGTTCTGGTCCTACCAGGAAGTCGCCGGGCTCGGCAGTCGCGGCGCCTTCACCAGCCAGGCTCCCAACCGGACCGTCCTTGCGAGCCTGTCCCGCCCGTATCCGCAGCTGCTCGCCGGCACCCCGGCGGGCTACGGCTACGACGCCAAGACCCACACGTTCCGGGCGGCGTACTCGACCGAGCGGGCCGACGGCAGTGGCCGCTTCGGCACCAACGCGATCTCGCAGTTCTCGATCCCGCGCGCGGCCTACCCGAACGGGTACGACGTGTCGACCACCGGAGGCCAGGTGGTGTCGGGCAACGGCGACCGGCTGCTTCTCATCACCGCCGACCGCGGCGCAAGGCGAGTGACGATCAAGGTCACCCCGGCCACGGACTAGGTCAAGAGCAGGTCGCGAGCGCGGCTTCGAATCAGCTGCTTGCGACAGTCGAGCAACGCCGCGAGACGGCTGAGCTCGGTGGCGGTGAAGCGGATGGCGTACGGCCGCGCGGCCAGCACGACATACCCGTCCGGGATGCCATCGGAGGCAGCCAGGAGCCAGGACCCGGTCGAGTCGGCATCGGAGTCGACCGTCTCCCGGACGATCTCCGGAAGTCGGGCCACGTGCGCCACAACGACGCGGCCGGATGACACGGCCTCCCGCACGACGCCGATCTGATCCACATCCCCAGCTCGGACGACGTGAACCGGATCGATGCCGACGATCGACCTGATCCCGGTCGCGAAGATCCGGCGGCGGTCCGGACCCTCGAGCATCGCGGTCACCCAGGTCATCGTCGTGACGATCTGGTCCGCGCGCGGGCTGCACGGCCCCACCGACAGCAGGGTCCCGCCGGCGGCAGCCACCGGGTCGACGAGGTCGCCGTACGACGGCATCGTCGAACACTGAACGACTATCTCGTCGGTTGCTCGATCGCCCTCGACCTCGTGGATCGAAACCTCCACGACGTTCATCGCCAGCCCGGCGAGCACCCGGCCGATGGCGGCAAGGGCACCCGGATGATCCGGCACATCGATGCGGAGTCGGGCGAAGGTCGTCGTCGGTGTCGCGTCCATGCAGCAGCATTGCGCGC
>DASZYY010000135.1:0-8824 GCA_035545175.1 Mycobacteriales bacterium | reverse complement strand
GTCGCGATCTCCACCATCGACAGCGAGTCGATGTCGAGGTCGTCGACGAACGACGCTTCGGGTACGACGCGCGCCGCCGGGATGCCGGTGGCCTCCTGCACGATCTCGCCGAGCGCGGCGAGCAGGTTCTCGTCAGCCATTTGACTGGTGCTCCTTCTTGTCAGGGGACGGATACAACGGAGCCGGCCCAGGTCAGGCCGGCGCCGAAGGCGAGGGTCAGGGCGAGGTCGCCGGTGGCGACCTTTCCTTCGCGGCGTAGCCGCGCGAGGGCGAGCGGCACGGAGGCCGCAGACGTGTTGCCGGTCTCGATGACGTCGTCGGCGACGACGGCGTTCGTGGCGCCGAGCTGCTTGGCGATCGAGGTGACGATGCGCAGGTTCGCCTGGTGCAGTACGACGGCCGCGAGATCGGTGGGAGCGATCCCCGCTGCCTCGCACACCTGCCGTGCGGCGCGGCCCATCTCGGTGGTCGCCCAGCGGAAGACGGCCGGACCGTCGAGCCGCAGCAGCCGCGCGTCGGTCATGCCGATCAGGTCGGCGGCGCCGCCGTCGCTGCCGCAGACCAGCGGCCCGATGCCGGGTGTGTCGGCCGCACCGACCACGGCGGCGCCGGCACCGTCGGCGAACAGGATCGCCGACGAGCGCTCGGTCCAGTCGACCCAGTCGGACAGCCGTTCGGCGGCCGCCACCACGACGTACTCGCTCTGCCCGGTCCGGATCGCGTCCGAGGCGAGGGACAACGCGTAGCAGAACCCGGCACAGGCGGCGTTGAGATCGAAGGCGCCCGCGCCGGTCGCACCGATCGCGTGCGCGACCTGCGCCGATGCCCCCGGCACGTGCTTGGTCATGGAGCAGGTGGCGACGATCACCTGGCCCACGCGGCACGGGTCGACCCCGGAGTCGGCGAGCGCCTTCGTGGTCGCGGCGGTCGCCATCGCCACCACCGAGTCCTCGTCACTCGCGATCCGGCGTGACGCGATGCCGGTGCGCTGCTGGATCCACTCGTCGTTGGTGTCGAGGGTCTGGGCGAGGTCGTCATTGGTGACGACGCGCGCCGGTCGGTACTCGCCCAGACCCAAGATCCGGCTGTGGCGGTCAACCGCCGAGGCGCGGATCAACGCGCGCCCGCGGTCGCTCGTGCGTGGCGCCCGATGAGCTGGCGAGCCGCCGGAATGTCGTCGGGGGAGCTGAGCGAGAGCAGCTCGATGTCCGGAGCGACCCGGCGGATCATCGCGGTGAGGGTGCCCGCCGGGGGGAGCTCGATGACCGCGGTGACGCCGAGCTCGACGAGGGTCGTCATGCACAGGTCCCACCGCACCGGCCGGCAGATCTGGCTGACCAGCCGCTCAACCAGCTGAGTGCCCCAGCTGACGACCATGCCGTCGCGGTTGCTGACGACCCGCGCCGTCGGGTCGGCCGGCGCGAGCTCGGCGGCGGCCTTCGCCACGGCGTCACGCGCGCTCAGCATCAACGGGGAGTGGAACGCGCCGGCGACAGGCAGCGGGCGGACTCGAGCCCCGGCCGGCGGTGCGGCGGCGAGGGCGGCGATCTCGTCCTTGGTGCCCGCCGCGACGATCTGGCCGGCTCCGTTGTAGTTGGCCGCGACGCATCCGGCGCGCTCGATCGCGGCGGTCACGTCGGTCGCGTCGCCGCCGAGTACGGCGGCCATTCCGCTCGGCGGGTCGGCGGACGCTGCCGCCATCTCCCGGCCGCGCACGGTGACGAGGCGCATCGTGTCCGGGACGCTGAGGACGCCGGCGAGGCAGGCCGCCGTGAACTCACCGACGCTGTGCCCGGCGAACACCACACCGTCGGGGAGGTCGAGCAGCGCGGCAGCCGCCAGCCCGGCCGCGACGATCAGCGGCTGCGCGACGGCGGTGTCGGTGATGGCTTCATCGGGCATCGAGGCGCCGGCCGCGGCGAGGTTGCGGCCGGCTGCGGCCGAGCATTCGACGAGCCGGTCGGCGACCGCCGGCTCGTTGAGCCAAGGCGTGAGGAAACCGGACTTCTGGGCTCCTTGACCGGGGGCGAGGACCGCGAGCACCGGCTCACCATTTCGGCTACTCGCGAGTTCGACAGCCGTTGCGCCTGCCGAAAATGAGCTGGTGACTTTGTAGGTTTCCTACAACTGCTCGGCGATGCCGTCCATCCGACCGAGTGCCATCGCGGTTTGGACGACGTACCGCTCCCTCGCGTTCGCGAGGTCGTAACCGGAGATTTCGGCGATGCGGCGGGTTCGGTAACGGACAGTGTTCGCGTGGACGAACAGCCGGCGAGCTGCGGCTTCGATCGCGCCACCACTGTCCACAAGCGCGTCGGCGGTCTCAAGCAGCGTCGGCTCGGCGAGCAGCGGTGCGTACACGCCGGCGATCAGACCGCGGGTGGCTCGCGCGTCTCCGGCGAGCGCACGCTCGGGCAGCAGGTCGTTCGCGGCGACCGGCCGCGGTCCGGTGGGCCGGGCCGACACCGCTCGCAGTGCGGCGAAGACGTCCTGCACCGACACGGCGGCCTCGACCAGGTTCGTGACCACCGCTCCGACCACCACCGGCCCGTCGGCGAAGGCCGGCAGCAGCGCCTTGGTGACGCGGTTGATGCGGCCGGGCGAGCCGGCAATGACGACCAGGCGACCGCTCTGCACACCGGTGAGGACCTCGGCGCCGGCTTCGTGGCCGAGCCGGCGGGTATGGGTGAGCACCCGCTCCGTCTCATCGCTCGGTGCGCTCCCCGCGATGACCACCACCTGAGCGGGATCGCTCCAGCCGAGCGCCGAGGCCCGCGACCGCAGCGAGTCGCTGACGTCACCACGCACGATCGCGTCGACGACGAGCGCCTCGAGCCGGGCGTCCCAGGCGCCGCGTTGCTCGGCCGCGCGGGCGTAGACGCCGGCGGCCGCGAAGGCGATCTCGCGCGAGTAGCGCAGCACCGCCTCCCGCGCCCACGCGATCGTCGCCGGCGTCGCGAACTCCTCAACCGACTCCTCGACGACCTCGACCGCAACCCGGACAAGCTGCACGGTCTGCTCGAGGCTGATGACGCGGGCGAGCTCTCGTGGCGCGGTCGCGAACACGTCGGCGCTGATCGTCGCGCCCGCCTTTGGGGTGCGGATCCAGGCGGCAAGGCCGAGCACGCCGGCCTGCACCAGAAGCCCGACCTGCGACCGCGGCAGCGGCTCCATCGCGTTGAACCACGGCAGCGTCTCCTCCATCCGCCGTAGCGCGCGGGTCGACAGCAGCCCCGAGGCCTGGTCGACCCGCTTCGCGATGCTCGCGACGCGCGAGGCGGTGGGCTGGGACATGGCGCGAGGATGCCAGACCAGCGCCACCTACCGACTAGTAGGAATCGTCCAATCGCGGCCACCCTGGCATCGGCGGCTTTGCCCCGGGGCACAGCTCTGTGTGACGATCCCAGCCAAGAGGAGCTGCCATGCGTGCCGTCATCCTGCTCGTCGCGACCGGGCTGGCGACCACGACGGCCGCCGGATGCTCCGGCACCTCCTCGGGTGGCTCGGCGCCGTCAACCCTCACCCCCGCCTCGGCGGTCGCGAGCGTTGCCACCTGGGGGATCGACCCGACCATCTACCGCGACCGCGTCGACAACCCCTGGTTCCCGCTGCCGGCGGGAGCGCGATGGGTGTACGCCGGCTTCGAGGGCGGTGCGCACAACCGGGACGTCGTGACCGTGCTGCACCGCACGACGGTGATCGGCGGAGTTCGCTGTGTCGTGGTGCGCGATGACGTCAGCCGTCGCGGTCACGTGACCGAGCACACCTTCGACTACTACGCGCAGAGCCGCGACGGCTCGGTCTGGTACTTCGGCGAGGACACCGGCGAGCTGACCGCCGCCGGCAAGGTCAAGACGAACAGCGGCAGCTGGCATGCCGGCACCGACGGTGCGACTCCGGGAATCGTCATGCCGGCACATCCGGCAGTCGGACAGTCCTACGCCCAGGAGGGCTACACGGGCCGGGCCGAAGACCATGCGCGAGTCGTATCCGTGACGGCCGTCGTGCGTGTGCCGGCGGCGTCGTCACGACAAGCCGTCGAGACGACGGAGTGGAGCCCGCTCGAGCCGAAGGTGCGTGAGCACAAGTACTACGTGCGAGGTGTCGGCGAGGTCCGGTCGGCTGCCTTCCGCGGCCCGACCGAGACCGACGCCCTCACCTCCTACCGACTGGCCTGAGCTCAGCCTTCGTGGTGGCAGTGCGAGGGTGGGTCGATATCGAGGGCTGGGTTCTCGTCGAAGAAGCCGTGCGGCCGCAGCGTGAAGCCGGTGACCTCGACCGGCATGACGGGGAAGTCCTCCGGACGTACGACGTGGGTCGACCCGAAGGTGTGCCAGAGCACGACGTCGGTGTCGACCACGTTGCGCTGCTGCTTCACCCACGTCGGCAGACCGGTCAGGCCGGGGTTGAGGTTCGCGTAGTCACTCGCCGCGTGCAGCTCGCCCGGGTCGTAGGCGGTCACCCATAGGGCGTGCCGAGCAAAGGCCGCGCGCCGCGCGACGCTCGTCTCGTCGGTCGCGATCATGGTCGGCGTCGACGCCGGGATCAGCTCGTAGGCAACCGGCTGACCGAGGCCGTTGCGCACCGAAGGGTTGACGATCTTCCAGCGCCGGCCGAGGGCTGCATTGCCGTCGCGCGGGCCCTCGGCGTCGATGACGGTCTCCGACTGCTCCCAGGTGTGACCGCCGGTCGGCACGACCTCGGTCTCGACGATGGTGTTGCCGCGGCCGTCGATGTCGAGGTCGAGCCGCGCGCAGAACAGGTGCTGGTGGTGCGCGCCGGCCAGGCCGGGCAGCACGAGGCGGGTGCCCACCGGCGCGGTGCCGTCCTCACCGGCCCGCTCGGTCTGGATGATCCCGGTCAGCTGGACCTCGAGCTGGATCCGGGCGTCCGTGTAGAAGTACCAGCGGAAGGCGTACTCGTAGTTGCCGGCGGTGATGACCGAGTTCACGACGAACCGCCGGTTTCGCCGCGACTCGACGCCGCCGGAGTGCAGGTCGGTGTGCTTCCAGGCCAGGCCGTGGTCCTCCTCGTGCAGGCACACCGCGTTCTTCACGGTGTAGCCGTTGCCGAAGTCGTCGACGAAGACCTGGTCGGCGTAGGTGATGTCGCCGAGGCAGTCGCAGCCGAGCATGAGGGAGTTCACGAACTTGCCCATCGACAGCTCGCCGGCGTCGAAGGTGTTCTTCCAGCGTGTGCTCGGACTCAGCCCGGCGTACGGGACGACCATCTCGGACACCGACAGCCGGTGGGCGATCGAGCGCCCGCGGTAGGTGACGTTCTGGATGATCAGCCCGGTGACCGGGTGCACGCTGAACCGCAGGCTCCACCCTTCCCATGACACGTGGTTGCCGGTCACCGTGAACGACGTGCCGTGCGGCTGGGTGATCTCGATCGGCTTCGCGGTGCCGCGCGGCTCACGCGCGTGCTCGCCGTCGTACCGGCTGATCGTGCGCGGCACCGGACGAGCATCGACGTCGAGTACGTCGAGCACCTCGTTGGTGTCGAGGTCGACGGTGGCCACCAGGCCGTCGAGCGGATGGGCGTAGCCGTTGTCGGAACCATCGGCGCGCCAGTAGCCGACGACACGGGCGATCCGCCGGGTGCGGCCGTCGGGCAGCTTCTCCCACGGCTCGTCGAACCTGCCGGCCGGCCACGGGTCGAGTTGCACCGTCGTCATGTCATCGACACCGCGCGCCTTGCAGGCCGCGATGAACCGCGGGTCGTTGCGCGACGCCTCGCCGGCGGCGTACAGCTCCATCGCGCCGTACGGCGGATGGGAGTCCTCAGCCTGCTCGAGCGAGTCGATCTCGCCGCGGGTCACCGAGACGACGAGGTTGTAGGCGATGCCGGACTTCGGGCAGCGCAGGAGGTAGCGGACGCGACGATCGACCGGCGCGCCGGGAACGTGAGCGGCGAGCTCGTCCTTGGGTGGCTCGTGCAGCGCGCCGACGTGGACGACGACACCGTCGGGGATCCGCTCGTCGGCCTGCCAGATCGCCGTCGCGGCGCGGACCTCGTCGACGGTGAGCGGATCGAGCGGATGCGGCAGGGCCGGCGACGCTTCCGTCGTCATCGCGCCAAACCTGACGCCGGTGTCATGTTCATCACGCGTACAGGATCGCACTGTGAAAGCCTGACGTGGTGAGGGGGAGGCGAGCCGTCGCGGGGATTGCCGTGATGTCGGTGATGTCCTTCGCGCCCTCTGCGCTCGCGCCTGCTGCTGGCGCCACGGACCGCGTGCAGATCACCGGCTTCTTCCAGGCCTACGACTCCAAGCGGCTGATCACGCGGAGCGCTGCCGCCCTGACGACCGTGGGGGTCGATGGTGTCTCGCTCTCCCGTGACGGCGCCGGGGTGCACGAGCCGGACGCCGCGGCGGTGAAGGCGGAGTACGTCGCCCAGCACCAGGGCTTGCGTGCGGAGTTCCTCGTCTCGAACTGGGACCACGGGTTCTCGACCAAGCTCGCGCGCGGGCTGCTCGGCAACCCGCACAACATCTCCACGGTCGCGGCGAAGCTCGCGCGGGTCGTCGACGACCAGAACTGGGACGGCGTCTCGGTCGACCTCGAGTCGCTTCATGCCCGCGACGCGGCGGGCCTGGTCAGCTTCCTGCAGACCCTGCGCGACGACCTGGCGGTCGGCCGCTCGCTGAGCATCTGCATCTCCAACTCGATCACCAGTGCGGAGTACGCCGACCGCGGCTACGACCTCGGCGGCATCGCGGCCACGGTGGACCGGATCATCCTGATGGCCTACGACCAGCACGGGCCGTGGGAGCACAAACCCGGTCCGGTGGGTGGCCTCGGCTGGCAGCGCAAGGGCCTCAACGTGATGTCGCAGGAGGTGCCGGCCGCACAGATTGACCTGGGGCAGGCGGGCTACGGGTATGCCTGGCGGCCCAGCGGCACTCATTCGGTCAGTGATGCGCGTGCCCGCTACCTCGTCGCGAAGTTCCACGCGACGGCGCACTGGCGGAGCAAGCCCGGCGAATGGACGGCGCACCTGCCGGACGGGACGACCATCTGGTGGGCCGACGCGCGTTCGCTTCAGGTGCGGCTCGGCGTGGCGCGGACGCGCGGCCTGCACGGCGCCGCCGTCTGGGACCTCGGCCAGTCCGACCCGATCACCCAGTAGCGCTACTTGACGGCTGCCTTCGCCGCGGCCTTCATCTGCTTCTTGTTCTCGCGCACCTTCAGCAGCGAGGTCTGGTCGGTGATGTCCGCAACGGACAGCAGCGAACCGCGCTTGCCGAAGTCGCCGGCCGCCTCGCGCCAGCCGCGCGGCGTCACGCCGTACTGCTTGCCGAGCAACGCCACGAAGATCGCGGCCTTGTGCTTGCCGAAGCCGGGCAGCCGCTCGACGCGCTTGCGCAGCTCGGCGCCGTTCTTCGCCTCGGTCCAGATCGCCGCGGCGTCGCCGTCGTACTCGCTGACGATGATCCGGCACAGCTCCTGCACGCGGCCGGACATCGAGGCCGGGAACCGGTGGATCGCCGGCGGCTTCGCGAAGATCTTCGCGAGCTTCTCCGGGTCGTAGTCCGCGAGCTCCTTCACGTCGAGGTCGTGACCCAGGCGCTCGGTGAGTGTCAGCGGACCGGTGAACGCGTGCTCCAGCGGGATCTGCTGGTCGAGCACCATTCCGATCAGCAAGGCCAGCGGGTCACGGGACAGCAGTGCGTCCGCCTCGGGTCGCTGCGCGAGACACAGGGAAGGCACGCGCTCACCGTAGTCAATCGCCGGCACGTTTGGCTGCCGGGTCGGTAAGCCGTCAGGCCGGTCTCGCCGTCAGCCGGTGCGGCGAGCGCCGGTCGCACACGAGATCGGCGTACTCCTGGCGCTTCGCGATGAACCGGCGCACGTCGGGACACTGCGGATCGACCCGCATCCCGGCGGCCCACGTCTCGTCGAGCGCCTCACCGATCAGCCGGACACCGAGCCCGAGGTCCTCGCAGGTGGAGCTGATCCTCGTCTCGAGGAACACTCGGACCCGGTCGAGGTCGCGGAACGTGGTGTATCCGGCAGGGACGCCGTCGAGGACGAGCTCGAAGCGCCGGAAATCGGCGCGGGTGCGTACCTCGGCGGCTTTCGCCACTGTGTTGGAGAGTGTCCGGCGTCGCATGCGCCCCTATCGGTCGTCAGGAGATGATCGACAGGTGAGACGCGCAGGTTGTTGGTACAAGGCGAGTGTCGGATTCGTCCTCGCCTGGCTCGCAATCGCGACGTCGCTGTCGGTTGCCGCGCCCGGCGCCGGCGCTGCTACGCCGTCAGCCGCCGGCGTGCCGCAGCCGGAGGCCGACGCCTTCTATCGGGCGCCGGCCGACCTCGCCGAGTACCGCGACGGCCAGGTGATCAGGTCGCGCGAGATCAAGGCGTATGCGTGGGCGGTGCCGATGCCGGGCCGCGCGTGGCAGCTGCTCTACCGCACCGAGGACTTTCGTGGCCGGCCGCTGGCGACCGTGACGACGGTGATGGTGCCGTCGGCGCCGTGGAACCACCAGTCGCCGCGGCCGCTGGTCTCCTACCAGACCGCGGAGGACGGTGTCGCGGGGAAGTGCTCCCCGTCGTACGCACTGCGAGCGGGCGACCATGCGGGCTTCGAGAACTCCACGGGCGAGACGTCGGAGATGTACCTCGCGCTGCAGCAAGGGTGGGCGGTCAGCGCGCCCGACTACGAGGGCCCACGCTCGACGTTCCTCGTCGCCGGCACCGAGGCCCACGGTGTGCTCGACAGCATCCGCGCGGTGCGCAGCTTCACGCCGGCGCACGTGTCGCGCCGCGCTGCGGTCGGGATCTGGGGCTACTCGGGTGGCTCGTTCGCGAGC
>DASZYY010000134.1:0-6929 GCA_035545175.1 Mycobacteriales bacterium | reverse complement strand
GACCACGATGGCGGCGGGAGTCTCACCCCACTTGTCGTGCGGGATGCCGATGACCGCGACGTCCGCGACTCCCGGGTGCGCGGCGAGAACGTTCTCGACCTCGGCGCAGTAGATGTTCTCGCCGCCGGAGATGATCATGTCTTTCTTGCGGTCGACGACGTAGAGGAAGCCCTCCTCGTCGGCACGCACCAGGTCACCGGAGTGGAACCAGCCGCCGGCGAACGCCTCGGCCGTCGCCTCGGGCGCGTTCCAGTAGCCGGCCATCAAGGTGGGCCCGCGATAGACGATCTCGCCGACCTCGCCGGGCTTCACGTCGTTCATCTCGTCGTCCACGACGCGAGCGACGATGGTCGGAATCACCTTTCCGACCGAGCCGATCTTGCGCACCGCATCGGCGCCGGGCAGCGAGGTGGTCACCGGCGACATCTCGGTCTGACCGAAGACGGAGATGATCTCGCAGTGCGGGAACACCCGCGCCATGTCCTCGAGCAGGCTGACCGACGCCGGCGCCGCGCCCCAGGCGATGGTCCGCAGCGAGGCGCACCGGCGCGTCGCGTCCGGATGCGCGCACATCACCTGCCATTGCGCGGGCACCAGAAACAGCGTGGTGATCTGTTCCGACTCGACGATGTCGAGGGTGGACTCCGCGTCGAACAGACCGGTCGGCATGATCACCGTGCGCGCACCGATCATCAGCGACGACGGCATGCCGCCGATCCCCGCGATGTGGAAGAGCGGGACGTTGCACAGGCTCGCGACGTTGTCGCCCTGCAGCCGCGAGGTACGAATCGCGGTGATCGACTGCATCAGCAGGTTGAGGTGGGTGAGCATCGCCCCCTTGGGGCGCCCCGTCGTCCCGGACGTGTACATGATCATCGAGACGTCGCGCTCGTCGATCTCGACATCAGGAGCATCGGCCGCGTCGCCGAGCAGGTCGTCGTAGGAGATGACACCCTCGGCGTCGCCCTCGAGGCCGCTCACCACGATCAGCGGCGGCTCCTCACTCGCCGCGACGGCCGCGGTCGCGAGCGGTTGCAGCAGCGCGTCGGTCACCACCACCCGCGCTCCGCTGTCGCCGAGGATGTAGGCCACCTCGTCCGGGGCGAGCCGGAAGTTCAGCGGTACCGCGATCGCCCCCGCCGCATTGGCACCGAGCGTCGTCTCGACGAACTCCGGACGGTTCGTCATGAGGATGGCCACCCGGTCGCCCTTGACGACACCGCGAGCCGCGAGTCCTGCGGCTACCCGGTGGATCCGGCCGTCGAGCTGTGCCCAGGTGATCGACTCGCCCATGAAGCGGATCGCCACCTCGTCCGGAGTGGCGAACGCGTGGCGTGCCACGTGATCGATCCAGTGCGCGCCATCGAGCGGAAGCCGCATGCCCTGCATCCCGGCACCATACGATGCTTACTGGCACTGTGCCAATAGTGGTTCAGGGCCAACAGTGGTTCAGGCTTCGGCGAGCCTCCCCTTGTAGAGCGCCGTGATGACGCGCATCACGCCCGGCGAGGCCTCGAGCTTCACCGCCCCGCGCAGATCGAGGATCTCCAGCAGCGACAGGATCGTGTCGTAGTGCGCCCAGGTGCGCTGGTACTCCGCCTCGCTCATCTCCCACGAGGTCGTGATCGGGGTCTTGGCGGTCGCTGAGACCTTGCCGGCGTCAGCGCGCACGCGGGTAACCATCGAGCGCCAGAAGTCCAGGAGCTGGTTCGTGCCGGTGTCGTCCGGAACCCGGCCCTCGCGCTGCAACCGGGTGACCTCGCCCATCATGCGCTGCATGTAGTCGAGGAACTCTTTGGCGTCTGACGCCTGATAGGGCTGCGAGCTGAACGTAGACATTCTGGGGTCAGTCCTCCTGTGTCGTTGGAGGTTGGTTCCACTCGATCCAGCCGAGTCCTGCACGTCCGTCGGCGGCGCTGAACCTGGCGGCCGCCCTCGGGAACCGCCCGACCCGGCCGTCCGGCGCGGTCAGCAGGATGGGCCCGAAGGCGATCGGCTCGACGGCGACGACGAGATCGTCGTGGCGGACCGACGCACGGGCCGGGAGCCCGTGGTCGCCGACCTCCTCGGTGACCGACCCGCCCGTCACCGGAGTCAGCGAGCCGTCCCGCTGCACGTAGCCGGCGTAGAACGGGCCGCCGTCAGCTCGCACCTCGGTGAGATGGGTGTGCGTGCCGTCGGCGAGGTGGCCGGCCGACCAGCTCCAGCCGAAGCTCCACCAGTCGCGCACTCCCCACGAGTGGTCGCGCTGGCCGGGGCCGTCGAGCCGCAGCGGTTCGCCGTCGATGGTCACCGTGCCCGTGACGGTGCACGGGATCTCGTACCGGGTCGTCACCGCGTACTGAAACGGGACACCGTCCGTCACCCAGGTGAGGTCGAGCTCGATCCGGACCGGATCGCCGGGCTGTGCGTCGTACACGTCCGCAGCCGCGGCATGTCGCGCACCCGTCATGGTTGCGCGGACGGTGAACGACTGGAGCTCCTTGTCGACCGCCAGCTCGATGTCGACGTCGCCGGTGGAGATCGCAGTGCCGTCAGCCGGCACCGGAAGGTCGTCGCGCTGGCACACGACGAGCGGACGGTCGGGGCCGACGACCGCGACGTGCCACCACGCGGCACCGAGATTCGGGTAGAGACCCAGCCGGATGTAGGCGGCGAGCGACCCGTCCGGCGTGACGACGTCGGCGTACCAGGACTCCTGCCACAGCTGGTCGGCCTCGGCGGCGTGGCGGACCTCGTTCGCCGGGTCGACGACGTAGTCGCTCACGCGGACAACCCAGGAAGCAACGCCTCCGCGCCGACGTCGATCGCGTGTTGCGCATGCCGCCGGAACAGCTCGGCGAACATCTCGTCGCCGCGCTCGGTCTGTACGACGAGGATCGCCGACATCACGGCCATTACAGCGCCGCCGAACGCGGACAGCCGGACGTCGTGCTCGAGCTGCTCCCGTGAGTACGACGTCACGCCTTCGGCCACGAGCGTCTGGTGGTAGACGTCGAGCAGCGAGCCCCAGTGCTCACGGCGAGCCTCTGTCGTGAGGCTGCCGCCCAGGAACAGCGCGACGTCGGCGGCGGGCGGGCCCCAGGCCGCGGTCTGCCAGTCGACGATCGTCGGCGTCTTGGACCCTTCCGGAAACAGCATGTTGTCCAGCCGGTAGTCGCCGTGGGCCAAGGTGCGGGGTCCGTCGTAGGCCTCGACGATCGAGCTGACGTGCGGGATCACCCGCTCCACGAGCGCCTGGTGCTCCGGATCAAGGTGTTTCGCGAACCGCTCGAAGAAAGACGGCGCGGTCATCGTGATGATCGCGACGACGTTCGCCGTGTTCTCCGGGGACACCCGGTTGAGCCACTCCCGCGCTGCGTGCTCCGGCTTGTCCCAGGCGAAGGCGTGAATCTTCGCGAGCCGCTTCATCGCCTTGGCGGCGATGACCTCATCGCAGCCATCGATGTCGTTGCCCTGGGTGCACGGCGCGGCGTCCGAAAGGAGCAGGGTGAAGGCGTCCGTCTCCGGGTTCCACGCGGCGAAGTAGTGCTCGGGCACGCCGGGCACGGGTGCCAGCTCGTTGTAGATCGACACCTCGATCTCGTAGCAGCGGACCAGCTTGCTCGCGGCGCGGCTGTTCGGATCCGAGGAAGCGAACTTCGCGACCGCCGTGGCCGGACCGGCACCGGCCGGCTCGTAGTCGAGCGTGATTCGCACGGTGTCGGCCATCTGCCCGGTGCCGACCACCGCGGTGGTGAAGCCCGAGACCCGAGCACCTTCGGGCAGTGAGAGGGCGGCGGTCAGCCAGTCAGCCGTCAGGTCAGCCGGGGACTCCAGCACCGATGCAGTCACGCAGGGGTTACTACCACGTCCCGCACGCTTGCGCCCGAGCGGACGACCCCGGCCGGAGCCCAACGGCCCTAGGTCTCAGGCCGTCGGGCTCTCGCCCCGCCGGCGCCTGCCACCCGATCCTCTTTGTCATGGAACCCCAGGAGATGCGCACCGTAGCGGAGTTCGCCGCCCTGGCACCCAGCGTTCACAACACCCAGCCGTGGCGCTTCGTCGCCGGCACTCAGACACTCGAGGTTCATCTCGATCCGACGCGGTCGCTCGGGTTCCTCGACCCTGCGGGTCGGCAGCTGCACGTGAGCTGCGGGGCGGCGATCGAGTTCGCGCGGCTCGCCATCCGATCGCTCAGGCGCTCGTGCATCGTCCGGCTGCTGCCCGACGACTCCAGCGCCACGCTCCTCGCCAAGCTCGTCGTCGGGTCGACGGAGGAGCTCACCGCGCAGGAGCAGCGCTTGATCGACGCCGTTGCCCGTCGCTACACCGACCGCGGGCCCTACACCGACGAGCCCATCTCACCGGACGTCTTCCAGACGCTGCGCGAAGCCGCGGCGGAACGGCAGTGTTGGTTGCGCGTCATCGATCAGCCGGACCTGCGGCTGTCGGTCATTCGCCTCCTCGCCGAGGCGGAGGAGATCGAGGCCGGTGAGCCGGCCTATCGCGACGAGCTCGCGCACTGGCGGCAGTCCGGCACAGCCACGGATGGCGTGCCGCTCGAGGACAGCGCGCTGTGGGCCGCACAGCAACGGGTGTCCGACATGCCGCTGCGCGACTTCACGGGCAACGCCCGGCACCCGCGACCGGGCGCGGGCACGCCACCTTCGGTCGAGCGCGACACGGTCGTACTGCTCGGGACGGACCGCGACGACCGGCTGAGCTGGTTGCAGGCCGGTCGCGGGCTGGCCGACATCCTGCTCACGCTGACCGACGCGAACCTCGTCAGCCAGCCGCTCGGACCGGTGCTCGACCTGCCGAGCACTCGCGCCCAGCTGCGGCACGAGCTCGGTCTCGTCGGACACCCGCAGATGCTGCTGCGGATCGGGCACGGCCAACGACTGCCGGTGGCGCGACGCCGGCAGGTCGCCGACATCTTCACGGTGGCGCCGGTCGCGTGACCCGCGACCGGCTGCATCACCTTCCGGCGGTCAGCGGCGGATCGAGCTTCACCACGAACGCGGCAGCCTGGGTGCGCCGCTCCATACCCAGCTTGTTCAGCAGGTGCGAGACGTAGTTCTTGACGGTCTTCTCCGCCAGGAACATCCGCTCCCCGATCTGGCGGTTGGTCAGACCCTCGCCGATGAGGTCGAGCACCTTGCGTTCCTGCTCGCTGAGCGACGCGAGCGGATCTTCCTTGGTCGTCTCGTGGCGGATCCGGTCCATGAGCAGCACGGTCGTGCGCGGGTCGAGCAGTGAGCCGCCTCGGGCAACCGTCCGCACCGCGCTGAGGATGTCCGCCGCGCGAACCTCCTTCAGCAGGTAGCCCGACGCACCAGCCATGATCGCTTCGAAGAGCGCCTCGTCGTCGGCGAACGACGTCAACATCACACAGGCGAGCTCGGGGAGCTCGGAGCGAAGCTCACGGCAGACGGTCACACCGTCGCCGTCAGGCAGCCGAACGTCGAGAAGAGCGACCTGCGGCCGGAGCGCCGGCACCCGGCTCAGCGCCTCGGCCGCGGTCGAGGCCTCGCCGATGACGCGGATGTCACCCTCGGACTCGAGCAGCTCCTTGACGCCGCGCCGAACCACCTCATGGTCGTCCAGCAGGAAGACCTCGATCGAACTGTCTGTCATGTCCGAAATCGTGACAACAGCGTGAAGGCGGTCACTAGGGTCCAAAGCCCTATACCTGGGGGCCGTTCGAGCCTCCTCGAACGCATCATCCGCCTCTTTCACGAGCGCCGGCCGCGAACGCAGGCTGTGCCTCGAGGGAGCCGAGGGCTCCGAACCAAGGAGGACACCATGCGACGCAAGACATTCGATGCGCTGCTCACCACCGGCGGCCTGATTGTCGCCGTCGTGCTGGCTGTTGCCGGCGGTCTGTTGACCTGGGGCCACAACTTCGCCGAGAGCAACGTCCACAACCAGCTCGCGAGCCAGAAGATCTTCTTCCCGACCACGGCGGCGATCGCGGCTGAGAAGAGCCCCGAGATCACGAAGTACGTCACGCCGTACGCCGGCCAGCAGGTGACGACCGGCCAGCAGGCGGAGGTCTTCGCGAACCACTACATCGCGGTACACCTCCGCGGTGTGGCGAACGGTCAGACCTACTCGCAGGTCAGCCACACCTGGCTGTCGATGAAGCCGACCGACCCGAACTACGCCACCGTGACCCAGCAGCGGGCGACGCTGTTCCAGGGTGAGACGTTGCGCGGCCTGCTGCTCAACGCCTACGGGTTCGGGAAGCTCGGGCAGATCGCCAAGGTCGCCTCCGAGGCAGCGTTCATCGCGGCCGGCGGAATGCTGATCCTGGTCGGCCTCGGCGTGGTGCACGCCCGTAGCACCAAGCCTGAGGACGAGCTGATGTCGTGGCTGCACGACAAGACACCGGCCCCGGTGGAGTAGCCGACATCAGCGAAGCGTCGAGGGTCCGAGGCAGAGGCTCGGACCCTCGATTGCTGTCCGCGTGCGGTTCGACGTACTGGGTAGGCGGCGGATCGACCGTTGCCGTCTAGAAAGGTTGCCCGCCTGATGTCCCGGATGGGCTCGACCGGGTGTGCAGGTAGATCGCGACGCCGATCGCCACCAGGACCAGCGCGGCGATGACGGCCAGCGCGATCTTCACCTTGCTGTACGGACGATCGCCGATCACCTCAGCGGTGTTCGCGTTGATGAGCACCTGGTAGGTCTTGCCGGCGTACACGTAGGACGCGATCCACAACGGCAGCAGCATCAGCTTGAACATCAACGCCGCGTACTGCACCGAGATCGACTCGACCCGCTGCTCGTCACCGCCGATGTCGTGACGGCAGTCGTCACGGATGACGTCTTCCATCTTCGCCTTCGCGGTGACCAGCCCGGTGTCCGGATCGACGTCGTAGCGCACCGCGTTGTAGCCGGCGAGGTACTGCGGGTCGAAGGGCTGCGCGCCGGCCAGCATCCAG
>DASZYY010000133.1:0-8914 GCA_035545175.1 Mycobacteriales bacterium | reverse complement strand
GCGGGCAACCCGGTCGGCGCGGAGACCGAACGGATCACCGTCGCGCGGATGCCCTTGATGCTGAAGCCGGCGCTCCACGTCGCGGCGGGCGTCGACGCGATCGGCACGAGCGCCGCGCCGGTGTTGTCGTGGCGCGCCCAGTAACGGGCGAGTGACTTCAGCGCGAACGACCAGCGCGCGCCGCCTTCGATCGGCTTGCCGACCGCGCTGCCTTTCGCGCAGTCGTACGCCGGCGGGGAGCCCGCGGCGGTGGACGCCGGCAGTGGCTTGCTGAGCACGCACGCTTCGATGATCGGTTGGGCGACCGTCAGGGAGGCGCCGGCGATCGGCGACCCGACCACCGCCGGGACGGTCACCCGCAACGTGCTGAGCTTCGCCCCGGCCGGCAGGTGGTGCAGCGACACGTGGAAGTAGCCGCGGGTCAGTTCCTGTCCCGCCGCCATCGAGACGTGGATCGCCTGGGCGTCGCCGCGGTACGGATCCAGCGGCGTCGCCGCGACGTACCCCGCGCGGTCGACCCGCAGCGGCACCGCCTTGGCCACGTGCTGCGCCGACCCGACGCCCGGGTGCAGCGCGACCGCGTTGCCCACCTGCACGGCGGCCGCCGGGGTGGCGAACGCCGCACCGACCAGTACGACGCCGACCGCGGCGGCGCGGGTGATCCCCAGCCTTCCTCGCACTCGCCCCTCCGTCGGTATTCGCCTCGTGCGCCGAACGCTCGTTCGGTGCAGTCTTGACGATCCTGCCGTGTGATGGCAAGACTCTTCCGAACGATCGTTCGGAAGATTTCGAGGTGAGCGTGGACCCCGAGCCGCTGGCCGACGGCAGCGAGCTGCTGCCGCCGAGCGCCACCAGCGACGGCACGCTGCGCCGGCTGCAGGAGGTCGCGCTGACCTGCTTCGGGGAGCGCGGGTACCACGGTGTGTCGATCCGGGACCTCGCGAAGGCAGCCGGGATCCAGCCGAGTTCGATCTACGCCCACGTGCGGTCCAAGGAAGAGCTGCTGTTCGACATCTCGATGCTGGGCCACGAGACGCAGCGCGACACCGCGGACGCCGCCGTGCTCGCCGCGGGTCCGGATCCGGCCGACCAGCTGCGCGCATATGTACGAGCGCACGTACGCATGCACGCGACGTACCGGATGCTGGCGCGAGTCTGCAACCGGGAGCTGGCCGCGCTCTCACCGGAGCACGAGGTGCAGGTACGGGAGGTCCGCGAGTCCTCGGTGCGGCTGCTGCAGAGCGTGCTGGCGCGCGGTGAGCGGGTCGGCGCGTTCGCCGTCGCCGACCCGTTTCTGGTCGCCGCGGCGATCGGCGCGATGGGCATCCGGGTCGCCGAGTGGTGGCAGCCGGGCGGTGAGTACACCGCGGACCAGGTCGCTGACGTGTACGCCGAGCTCGCGTTGAAGCTGGTTTCGAAACAGCAGCTCGTCACGAAGTAGGGAGCGAACCTTGACCAACCCAGAGCCCGTCGACGTCGAGGTGGCCGGCGGAGCGCTGCGGGTGCAGCTCCATCGGCCCGAAGGTGAGCCGACGCTTCCGCCGGTGCTCGGACTCCACGGCGTCACGGCGTCATCGGTGTCGCTGAACCCGACCGCACGCCGGCTGGTGACCGAGACGCTGATCGCCGCGCCCGACCTGCGGGGCCGTGGCGCGAGCGGCGAGCTCCCGCCGCCGTACTCGATGAACGTGCACGCCGACGACTGCGCCGCCGTCGTGCGCAGTCTCGGGCTCGACCCGGTGGTCGTGGTCGGCCAGTCGATGGGCGCCTACGTCAGTGTCGTGTTCGCCGCGAAGTACCCGGAGCTGGTGAAGTCAGTCGTGCTGGTCGACGGCGGGATCCCGCTTCCGCTTCCGCCGGGCGTGCCGCCGGAGACGCTGCTCCCGCTGGTGCTTGGTCCGGCGATCGAGCGGCTGTCCAAGACGTTCGCGTCGGTCGAGGAGTACCTCGACTACTGGCGGCCGCATCCCGCGGTGAGCGAGTGCTGGAACGCCGACGTCGAGGACTACCTGCGCTACGACCTCACCGGCGAGGCGCCGGAGCTTCGTTCACGCGTGTCGAAGGAGGCGGTCGAAGGTGACTTCGCCGATCAGCTCAACCACCCTGAGGTGATCAGCGACGCACTCGCATCACTGACCTGCCCGGTGCGGCTCATCCGCGCCACTCGTGGCCTGCTCAACGAGCCGACGCCGCTGCTGCCCGACACGATCGTCGACCCGTGGCGCGAGAAGCTGCCGCAGCTCGAGGTCGAGACTGTCGACGACACCAACCACTACTCGGTCATGTTCGGCGACCGCGGCGTCGAGCGGGTCGTGAAGGCGGTCCACGACCTCGCTTAGACGCTGACGGTTCGGCTGATCGTCTTGACCAGCCGCGACCCGGAGTACCAGACCAGCTTCAGCGTGTGGCGTCCCGGCTCGGTCGCTGCCGACCCCTTGAACGCGTAGTCGCCGTGCAGGGTCATGACGTACGTCGAGCCGACGCGCTTGCCGTCGACGAACGCCACCACCTGGTCGTCGGTGGTGCTCGGGCAACCGAACGCACCCAGGCCGGCGACCTTCGGGCACTTGTCGTTGCGGTCGAGGATCCCGTCGCGGTCGGTGTCCGGGCAGCCGCCTGACGCGGTCGGGCCCGGGGTGTGCGGGCAGGCGTCCGCGATGTCCGGCACGCCGTCACCGTCGGCGTTGGCGATCAGCGTCTTGGTCGTCACCGCCACGGTGTAGTTCACCGACGGTGCGAGGACCTGCGTCGGGATGACCTGCGCGGTCAGGTCGTGGTGCGCCCACGGCACCGTGACCGTCACCGAGCTCGCGGTGGTCTTCACCTGCTGACCGGAGCCGCCCTCGACGGCGAGACCGAGCGCGGAGTTCGGGTCGTCCCAGGTCAGCTTCACCGTGACGGTGGACTGCTTCGCGACCGGAACCGTGATCTCGTGCACGTTACCCACGGCCGGTACCAGCGGAACGCCGGCGTCGGACGTGTCGGCCGGTGTGAAGGTGTTGCCGCCGGCGTGCGTGACGTGGAAGGAATGCGTCGTCACCCTCTTTGCGAACGGTGCGCCAGGCTTGTCCGGCGTCATCCGCGGCGCGGCCAGGTTGATCGTCTTCGCATCGGGTGCGCGGTCGAGCGACATCACCCAGTCCTTGGTGCGGATGTGCACACCGGTCTCGGCGAACACCGAGTACGGCGCCTGGATCCGCTGGCGAAGCAGGTAGCTGCGCGGAATGGTGAAGCTGACGGTGTTGTCCTTCGTGTTCCACTTCGAGGTGCCCGCCGGCATCAGGTAGCGCGCGCCGGAGTCGATGGTCTGGACATCGCTGCCGGTGCCCTGGGTGGTGACGAACGAGTCGAACTTGCGGCCGCCGACGTACAGCCCGTAGCCGGTCACGCGCCCGCCTTGCGTGGTCGGCCACAGCTTGTCGACCTTGATGGTCGCCTTGACCGCGCTGCGCGTGGCCTTCGCGGTGAAGCCGGTGATGTCGGTGACCGGCAACGTGCCGTCGCCGGCGACGTCGCTCACCGAACCGCTGCGCTTCGTCGGCTTCGTCGCGGTGCTGACCCAGCCGGCGCTGGCACTCCAGCTGACGCGGTTCTCGGCGGCGCGGACCGCGTTGATCCGCAGCCGCGGCGCAGTCGTCGCGATCGGCGCGGGGTCCCAGTTGGTGTGCGCGCCGATCGGCAACGTGCCCCAGTCGGGCTGCGGGCAGTCCTCCGGCCGGCCGGTCGACGAGGCGTACCAGTGGTCCTTCGGGTTCTGGATCTGGAACGAGTTGAGCCCGTCGCCCGCCTTGTCGTTCGGGACGAGCACGTCGGCGGCGTTGATCTTGCCGTCGCCGTTGACGTCGATGAAGTTGCTCATCCGCAGCGCGAAGCCCTCGACGTCGAGCGTGGAGACGCACTTCGCGAGATCAACCGGATCGGAGCTGTAGGACATGATGTCGTTCGTCGGCGTCGGGCCCCACGGGCCGTCCGCGCCGTCGCCCACGTGGCCGAGCGTCAGGCAGTGACCGGTCTCGTGCGCGACCAGGTCGAAGATCGAGAAGAAGTCGGTCTTGCCGGGGACCGGGTCGACCGCACCGTTGATCGAGAAGCAGACGTTGCCACCCGGCCCGTCACAGCGGTGGACGTAGATCCCACCGAGCTCACCGTGGTGGTCGTCGAAGCCCGGCACCGTCATCCACTGCTGCATCGAGAACGGGTTGGCGAAGCTGCCACAGGGGACCCCGCCCGGGCCGAACACGTCGAGCCCGGCTTCCTTCGCGAACTCGACCGGGTCGATGCCGATGCCGATGCCGCCCGCCGGGTTGGTGGCGATGACGATGATCTTCGGCTGGACCAGTCGGATGACCTGGGTGGGCAGCCCGTTGGCGTCGACCGGCACCAGGTCGGTCGTGACGTGGAAGTGGACGCCCTGGTTGAGCCACTGCAGGTTCATCTGCTGCGCCAGGTCGTGGATCCCGCCGTCCCACATCTGCACGGCCTGCCGCATCATCCGGGCGTCACGCTCTGCCGTCGGGGACACCGGCACCAGAACGGCCACGTTGACCTCAGGTGAGTCGAGCGCGTTCAAGCCCACCTTCATGTGGAAGCAGTGGTTGTCCGGGTTCGCCTCGTCCCGGTCGACGATGCAGCCCGCCGGGATGTTGCCGTCGCCGAAGTGCGTGCCGGCGTAGCCCGCGGCAGCACCCGCGCGCGCCTTGGCCGCCGGTGCGGAGCCCGCGGCGGGCGCGGCGGCCCCGACCGCGACGGCGGCGGCGATCAGGAGGACGTGGGCAGGTCTGAGCCGGAGACGGCGCACTGCATCGGGTTCGGCGCAAGGCCGGGAAGTCCTTGCAGCGGCTAGGAGCGAACCGCGTACTTCGTCGGGGCGTCGATCCGGTTCATCTCGGCGGCCAGCCGGTCGATCAGCTCGCTGCCTTGCGCGAGCAGCTGCTCGCCGTTGCCGGCGAGGATCGGGAAGTCCGGCACCAGGGAGTAGCTCGGGGTGGCGGCGCCGAGCACGCGCCCGGCGGCGATCGCGATCCACGTCTTCGGGTGCGACATCAGGCGCAGCGTGCCGAGCGTCGGCGGCTCGATCATCTGCACGCCGTTGGACACCCGGTTGCTGGTCCCGCTCGGCGCCGCGGTGATCACGTGGCCGCCGAGGTCGAGGGTGTTCGCGATGTCGAGGCGAACGACGGCGTTGTGCTGCGTGATCCGCTCGCCCGGAACGAGCTCGACGTACGTCGAGCCGCGAACGTTCGTGGTGCGCGGGGTGACGTACCAGACCTTGTCGCAGGCCCAGTCGAGAGCGTCAGCCAGGCAGACGAGCTCGTCGCCGAACCGCTTCCCGCGGCCGCTGATGCCGTGGCTGATGACGATGCCCATCTTCGGTTCGTAGCCGAGCCGGGTGAGGACGATGTAGGCCGTCGCGTGCAGCAGGCCGATGTCGAGCAGCGGGCCGTGCGGGACCGCGTTGATTACGTTGCCGCCGGAGCTCAGGTGCTCCCCGAGCCGGTGGTAGGAGGCGACGATCTCGTCGTCGGCGAGAACGGCCTCGAGCAGCTGCTCGAACCGCGGGTCGATGATGCAGGCCATGCCCTGGACGAAGTCGGCGCCTTTCGCGGTGCCGGTGGAGAAGTACGCGTCCTGCGCGGCGTACACCTCGGGGTCGACCTTCAGCCCCTCGACGTCGCCGTCGTCATGCTGCGCGGAGAGCTGGATCGACGCTTCGATCCGCGCCAGATCCGGGTAGTCCGTCGGGTAGGCGTAGCGCCGGCCGTTGCGATCCGCCTCCAGCACGTCGATGCCGGCGATCGTGCGGGGCTCCATCTGGCGAGCCTATGGCGCTATCACTTGCTACTGGTGAGTACGGCGCTGCGCATCGGGCGCGTCGAGCCGGTCAAGCGTGACGCAGGGGCGGCAGCGGTCCGCCCCCGCGTCACACGTCTGGTTAACGCCGCAGTCGGCTCGGCGGTTACGCCGTGGCCTGCGACGCTGTGACCTTGTGGCCGGCCGCGCCGTACGCCAGAGCCTGCTTCCACGTGTAGACGTAGTTGAAGGCGGCGTGGGTGCTGCCGACGAAGATCTCCGCGATCGAGGAGCCGACCGGCTTCGAGGTGCCGACGCCGGCGGCCAGCGAACGCATGCTGGAGTAGGTGCCCAGGATCACGTGGCGGTGGCCCCAGCAGCCGCTCGAGCTCGGCGTCCTGCAGTCGAGGTTGACGCTGCCGTTGCTCGAGTAGCCGTCGTTGTACATCCAGTCGTAGTCACTCGCCAGCGGCCCGAAGTCGCCGGCCCAGATCGAGCCGTAGGTGCGGATCCCGAGCAACGCCATCACGGCGCCGATCAGCGTCGGGTCGGAGTTGGTGGCGGCGGCGTGGTGAGCGTTGCCGTTGAGCTTGGCGGTGAGGCCCTTGAACGGGCGCAGGCCGCGGTCGACGCGCTCGAGGTTGGTGACGACGAAGGTCTGCCGCGGGATGGACATGTGGACGTAGTTGGTCGGCAGGATCATCGGACCGATGCCCTCGGCGGCGCGTGCGTTGTTGATCGCCGAGAGCGCCCGGCTCAAGCAGGTCTTGTTGTTGGAGCCCTTGGTGGCGCAGAAGTCGAGGTAGTCCGGCGATGCCGAGACGTTGCGGCGCGGGTCGCGCAGCGCCTTGCTGGTGTGGTGGACGGCCGAGCTCGTCGCCACCGCCTTGGTCATCGGGCGGGGCGCCGCGGCAACCGTGTTCCAGGTCGTGGAGTACGCGAGGAACCCAGTCAGGGAGAGCAGGACGATGGCGAGCGTCAGGAGCTGACGAGGGTTCGTCCGGAGGGTCTGGAGCCGCTGGGTCATGGTGTCCGCCGATTTCGCTACCGGGATTTCGTGGGCCGAAAAACCGTTGAAAACGCTTGCCTTTTAAAGATCGGAGTTTCGGAACCCCAGGTTTGATGCGGCGATCGAGCGACACCATCTCGGTCCAAATCCGTGGAATCCGGACATGGGCCCAAGACCTAGGTCCCAGGCCTCTGGGACCCCTGCCGGGGGACGGGTTTACGGTTCGCAGGGTGAGGACCGTCGACGCCGATCAGCACCTCTTCGAACCCCGCACGATGTGGCGCGACCACATCGATCCGGGCCTTCGCGACAAAGCCCTCGCGATCGAAGACGACGAGCTCGGGTACGCGTGGCTGACCTGGCAGGGCGAGCGGCTCTACCTCGCCGAGCCGCAGCGGCCGACCCAGGCGCGAAGGATCGGTGAGGTGCGGCTACGCCAGGAACGCGGAGAGCCGGCCGAGGTGTCGTACGACGAAGAGGTCCCCGCGTCGTACACCGATGCCGCTGCCCGCCTCGCCGCGCTCGACGAGTTCGGTCTCGACGCCGCGGTCCTGTTCCCGAACTTCGGACTGCTCTGGGAGGAGCTGCTTGCCGGCGACATGTCGGCGCTGACCGGCAACCTCACGGCATGCAACCGGTGGCAGGCCGCAAACGCGGTCGCGGGCAACGGCCGGCTCTTTCCGGTGGGCCACCTCACGCTGCGTGACGGCGACTGGGCGGTTGCCGAGATCGCGCGGCTCGGCCGCGACGGGGTCCGGCTTGCGATGGTCGCGCCGGCTCCGGTCGACGGCAAGCGGTTGTCCCACCCTGACCACGACCGGATCTGGGCAGCCTTCTGCGAGGCCGGCGTGTCACCGGTCTTCCATGTCGGCAACTTCAAGGGCGCGCTCGACCCCGCTTGGTATGCCAGTGATCCGGATCCGGCGGACCGACTGCTCGACTCGGTGTTCCTCTACGTCGCACCGGCAGTCGCGCTCGCCGATCTGATCCTCAACGGCACGCTCGAGCGTTTCCCTGACTTGCGCATCGGAGTCGTCGAGCTGACCGCGGCATGGGTGCCGCACTTCCTGGTGATGCTTGACGGGTCGTCGGACTTCTACGCGCTACGTCACGGCCGCACCCTCTATCCGCTGTCGCAGCGACCGTCGGACTACTTCACCCGCCAGGTCCGGGTCGGGGCGCTGTCCTACGAGGATCCGGCCAGGCTCGTCCGCGCCGTGGGCGAGGACACGTTCATGTTCGGCAGCGACTGGCCTCACGCGGAAGGCATTGCCAGGCCGTACGACGACTACGCCGCAGCGGTCGCCTCGTTGCCGGAGGTCGCCCGCTCGAAGGTCATGGCGGGCAACATCAGCTGGCTCCTGCGCGCCTGACCGAACGCGATTCGGTAACGTTCGCGGCGTGCGAGCCGTCGAGATCTTCCAGCTGACCGGACCCGAGACCGCGACCCGGATCGCGGTGCTGCCGGAGCCGACGGGCGGTGATGGCGTCGTCCTCGTCGACGTGAAGGCCGCCGGGGTCTCCTTCCCCGAGGTACTGCAGACCCGAGGCGAGTACCAGTACAAACCGGAGCTGCCGTTCGTCCCCGGTAGCGAGGTCGCCGGCATCGTCCGATCCGCACCAGAGGGATCCGGGTTCGCGCCGGGCGACAAGGTCGTCGGGTTCTGCATGAGCGGCGCGTTCGCCGAGGTCGTTGCCGCGCCGCTCGTCATGACCTTCCCGCTGCCGGACGGCCTGGACTTCGCGCAGGGCGCGGCGCTGATCCTCAACTACCACACGGCGTACTTCGCACTCGTCACTCGCGGCCGGCTCAAGGCGGGGGAGAGCGTGCTGATCCACGGCGCCGCAGGCGGCGTCGGTACGGCGACCATCCAGGTCGCGAAGGGACTCGGCGCCAGGGTGATCGCCGTGGTCTCGAGCGATGACAAGGCGGCAGTCGCGAAGGACGCGGGCGCCGACGACGTCGTGCGATCCGACGGCGCGTGGAAGGACGAGGTGCTCGCGCTCACCGGCGGGCAGGGCGTCGACATCGTGATCGACCCGGTCGGTGGGGACCGCTTCACCGACAGCCTCCGCTCGCTCAACCGCGCGGGCCGGCTGGTCGTCGTCGGCTTC
>DASZYY010000132.1:0-6400 GCA_035545175.1 Mycobacteriales bacterium | reverse complement strand
TGACGGCAGTCGTCACGGATGACGTCTTCCATCTTCGCCTTCGCGGTGACCAGCCCGGTGTCCGGATCGACGTCGTAGCGCACCGCGTTGTAGCCGGCGAGGTACTGCGGGTCGAAGGGCTGCGCGCCGGCCAGCATCCAGGGCCCCATCTTGTCGAGCTTGTCCTCGGGGAGGATGCCGCTCGCCGGGACCAGGACGTCGTCGAAGGCGCGCGCGACGTGACCGGACGCCGGGTACCAGCGCGTGTGCTGCACCTGGTAGCTCTCGGTCCGGCCGTTCACGACCCGGGTCTCGGTTGTGTAGTAGTGCTCGCCGCGTTCCCCGACGTAGTCGGTCTGGGTCTGCGCGTCGTAGGTCCAGTGCGGGATGTAGGTGCCCTTGAGCGCCTCGGTCGAGCCGACCTTCTTCAACGCGTTGGGCGCGAACCAGCGCGACTTGACCCACTTGCCGAACGCGCCGTTGGCGTCCTTCTTCGCAACACCGAAGGGCAGCACCGCCTCCGGCGCGATCAGACCCTCTGGGTTGCTGACCGGGAGCAGGACGCCGCCGCAGAACTGGCAGGCGCCGGACAGCGCGTCGGTCTCGGTCGTCGCGCCGCAGCCCTGGCACTGCAAGACCTGCTTGCCGATCGTCGCGACCCGCTTCTCGGGGATCGCCGCCCACGCGTCGTAGGAGTGCTCCTCGATCGTGTGCGTGGTCTCGATCGCCTGCTCCGCACCGCAGGCGGTGCACTTGAGCATCGTCGTGCCGGGGCGGTACTGCATTTGCGAGCCGCACGACTTGCACGCGACGGACAGCATCGCGGCCTCGGCCGGCGCAGGCGACACGGCCGGCTCCGCCGGCGCAGGCGGCATCGGCGGCGGGGCCGGGGCAGGCGCGACCGGCTGCTCGGGAGGAACGGTCACGACGTCAGGCCGAGGGCGGTGCGGGTGGCGCGGCGGGCGGCAACGGCGGCGGTGCGGCACCGAAGACCGCGTTCACCTCGGGCACGTCGCCGGCGCGCGTCCACGCCGCCATTCCTTCTCGCCAGACGAGGGTGTCGCGGGTGAGCTCACCGCTCGCGATGCGCGCCGGCAGGTCGCCGACCGTGATCGGCCCGACCTGCTGACCGTTGACGCCGAGGAAGTAACCGGCCTGTCCCGGCAACGGCGGAGGCGCGGCAGCGGCAGCCGCCGGCTGCTGTGCCATCGCCCCGGCAAGCTGCTGACCCATCGCGATTCCGGCGCCGAGGCCAAGCCCGGCTCCGGCACTGCCGCCCGGGTTCTGCGCGGCTTCGGTGATCGCGGTCGCCGCCTGGAACTTCGTGTACTGGTCGAGGTTGCCGAGCACGCCCATCTGGGTGCGCTTGTCGAGCGCCTCGGACACCTCCGGCGGCAGCGAGATGTTCTGGATGACGAACTTCGGGATCGCCACACCCATGTCGGCGAACGCGGTTGTCAGCGTTGCGGCGAGCGTCTCGGAGATCTTCTGCTGGTTGGCGGCGAGGTCGAGCATCGGTACGCCGGACGTGGCGAGCGCCGTACCGACCTCACTGACCATCTTCTCGCGCAGGAAGTCCTGGACCTCATCGGTCGTGAAGTTGGGGTCGGTGCCGACGAGCTGGCGCAGCAGCGCAGCCGGGTCCTTGACCTGCAGGGCGTAGGTGCCGAACGCGCGCAGCCGCACCATGCCGAACTCGGCGTCGCGAACGGTGACCGGCTCCTGGGTGCCCCACTTCATGTCGGTGTAGAGGCGGGTGCCGACGAAGTAGACCTCGGCCTTGAACGGCGAGTTGAAGCCGTACTTCCAGCCCTTGAGGTCGGACAGGATCGGCAGGTTCTTGGTCTCGAGGGTGTAGGTGCCGGGCTGGAAGACGTCGGCGATCTTGCCTTCGTTCTCGAACACCGCCGCCTGACCTTCGCGGCAGACGAGCTTGGCACCCATCTTGATCTCGTTGCCCTGGCGCGGGAAGCGCCACACGATGGTGTCCCGGCTGTCGTCGAGGAACTCGACGATGTCGATGAACTGGCCCTTGACCCGGTCGAGCAGACCCATCCCAATCCCCTCCGTGCCGGGCCCACGCTGGACCCGATGGGGACGCTACCCGACCAAGGTGAGGGGTGACAGTCCTCTGTTGCCTCGCTGCGTCAGAGCAACGTGCCCTGGTAGACCGCCATCGCGACGTTGCCCACACCGTCGGTACGGCGCAGGTTGATCGCGCCGCGCATCTCGAGGATCCGCAGCAGCTGGTAGAAGGTCTCAAACATCGCCGAGCTCTGCTGGAACTCCGCCTGCGTCATCGGGATGGTCGAGGTCATCGGCGCCGTCGAGTCCGGTCCGACCGCCTTGACGTCGGTCCGGACCTGGTCGGTGACCGTGCGCCACAGGGCGAGCAGGTTGTCGATGCCCTGGTCGTCCGGAATCCGGCCTTCGTTGCGCAGCTGTCCGACGCCGACGAGCACGTTCTCCATGTACTCGACGAACTCAGCGCCCTCGGACGGAAGATACGGCTGAGATTTCAGCTGCGACACGGGACGCCCCCTCGACTCGAACCCACAAACTACGGACTAATAGTGCCTCCGGTCCCCGCGCCGCAGTGCGTAGGGTCGAAGTCAGCACGGAAGGGAATCGTCACGTCGATGACCGAACCCGCAGCTGACGCCCTCGCTGCCAGTGCTCCGTTGCCCGGCGACGAGTTGGCACTGATCGATGCGTACTGGCGGGCGGCGAACTACCTCTCGGTCGGTCAGATCTACCTGTTGGACAACCCGCTGCTCCGCGAGCCGTTACGGACCGAGCACATCAAGCCGCGGTTGCTCGGCCACTTCGGCACCACGCCCGGACTGAACCTGCTCTACGTGCATCTGAACCGGGTCATCAAGGCCCGTCAGCTGTCCGCGATGTTCGTCACGGGGCCGGGGCACGGCGGGCCGGGGTTGGTCGCCAATGCCTATCTCGAGGGCACCTACACCGAGACCTATCCGACGATCGGCCATGACGAGGAAGGGCTGCGCCGGTTGTTCCGGCAGTTCTCCTTTCCCGGCGGGATCCCGAGCCACGTCGCGCCCGAGACGCCGGGATCGATCCACGAAGGCGGGGAGCTGGGGTACGCCCTGACGCACGCGTACGGCGCGGCGTTCGACCACCCCGACCTGCTGGTGGCGTGCGTCATCGGCGACGGCGAGGCGGAGACCGGGCCGCTGGCGGCGAGCTGGCACTCCAACAAGTTCCTCGACCCCTCCCGCGACGGCGCGGTGCTGCCCATCCTGCACCTCAACGGCTACAAGATCGCCAACCCGACGGTGCTCGCCCGCATCCCCGAAGCCGAGCTGCTCGACCTGCTGCGCGGTTATGGGCACGACCCGATCGTGGTGGCCGGCGACGATCCGCTCGTGGTGCACCGGCACCTCGCGGCGGCGTTCGACACCGCGGTCGAGCGGATCACGGCCATCCAGCGAACGGCGCGCGCCGGCAGCGACGGTCCCCGCCCGTCCTGGCCGTGCATCGTGCTGCGCACCCCGAAAGGCTGGACCGGTCCGAAGCAGGTCGACGGGCTTGCGGTCGAGGGAACCTGGCGCTCACATCAGGTCCCGCTCTCCGCGGTGCGTGACAACCCGGCGCACCTTCAGATGTTGGAAGACTGGCTGCGCTCCTACCGGCCTGACGAGCTGTTCGACGACGCGGGCGCGCTGCGCCCCGAGCTCGCCGCACTGCCGCCGACCGGGGACCGGCGGATGTCGGCGAACCCGGTCACCAACGGCGGCCTCGTGCTCACTCCGCTCGAGCTGCCCGACTTCCGCCACCACGCGGTCGACGTAGCCGCGCCGGCGACCTCGCTCAGCGAGGCGACTCACGTGCTGGGGCAGTGGCTGCGCGACGTCATCCGCGACAACCCGGACAACTTCCGGCTCTTCGGCCCGGACGAGACCGCGAGCAACCGGCTGCAGGCGGTGTTCGAGTCCACCGACCGGGAGTGGCAGGCGGCGCGGCTCGCCACCGACGACCACCTCGCGCCGCACGGCCGGGTGCTCGAGGTGCTGTCCGAGCACCTGTGCCAGGGCTGGTTGGAGGGCTACCTGCTCACCGGCCGGCACGGGCTGTTCAACTGCTACGAGGCGTTCATCCACATCGTCGACTCGATGGTCAACCAGCACGCCAAGTGGCTGAAGGTCACCAACGGCATCGAGTGGCGACGGCCGCTGGCGAGCCTGAACTACCTGCTGTCCAGTCATGTCTGGCGGCAGGACCACAACGGGTTCTCCCACCAGGACCCCGGCTTCATCGACCACGTGGTCAACAAGAAGGCGCAGATCGTGCGGGTCTACCTGCCGCCGGACGCCAACACGCTGCTGTCGGTGATGGACCACTGCCTGCGCTCGCGGCAGTACATCAACGTCGTCGTCGCCGGTAAGCAGCCGGCGCTGAACTACCTGACGATGGACCAGGCCATCACCCACTGCACCCGCGGGCTCGGGATCTTCGAGTGGGCCAGCAACGACGGCGGCACCGAGCCCGACGTCGTGCTCGCCTGCGCCGGGGACATCCCGACGCTCGAGACGATCGCCGCGGTCTGCCTGCTGCGCGAACATCTGCCGGAGCTGAGGGTGCGCGTCGTCAACGTGGTCGACCTGATGCGGCTGGAGCCACCGACCGAGCATCCGCACGGGCTGCCGGACCGCGAGTTCGACGCGCTGTTCACCGACAACCGGCCGGTGATCTTCGCCTACCACGGCTATCCGTGGCTGATCCACCGGCTCACCTACCGGCGCGCCAACCACCACAACATTCACGTCCGCGGCTACAAGGAAGAGGGCACCACGACGACACCGTTCGACATGGTGATGCTCAACGACCTCGACCGCTTCCATCTGGTGATCGACGTCATCGACCGGGTGCCCGGTCTCGGCGAACGTGCGGCGCTGTTGCGCCAGCAGATGGTCGACGCCCGACTAGCCGCTCGCAACTACACCCGCGAGCACGGTGAGGACGATCCGGCGATCAGCAGCTTCACCTGGCCGCACTGAACCATGCGGGTCCTCGTGGTCAACGCGGGCTCGTCGTCGCTGAAGGTTCGCCTCCTCGACGACGGTGAGCTCGTGACGTCGTACGACGCACTCCCCGATCCGGCGCCTGACGTGACGGCGGTCGGGCACCGCGTCGTGCACGGCGGCACGCGGTTCGTGGAACCCGTCGTCATCGACGCCGCGGTCGAGCGTGAGCTTCGGCAACTGGCCGACCTCGCACCGCTGCACCAGCCGAAGTCACTCGCCGGCATCGACGCGGCGCGCGAGCTGCTGCCGGACGTGCCGCACGTCGCCTGCTTCGACACCGCGTTCCATGCTCACCTTCCGCCCGCCGCCGCGACCTACCCGCTGCCGGCGGAATGGCGGGAACGCTTCGGCATCCGCCGGTTCGGCTTTCACGGGCTGTCACACGCGTGGGCAGCGCGCCGCGCCGCCGAGCTGGCACCGGGCGCGCGCCGGATCGTCACCTGCCATCTCGGCGCCGGCGCATCGCTCGCCGCGGTCCTCGACGGTGCCTCGGTCGACACCACGATGGGCTTCACCCCGCTCGACGGGCTCGTCATGGCGACGCGGCCCGGCAGCCTCGACCCCGGGCTGCTGCTGTGGCTGGAGGAGCACGCCGAGCTCACCCCGCAACAGCTCGGGGACGCGCTCGAGCACCGCAGCGGACTCACGGCGCTCGCCGGCACCGGTGACATGCGAGAGCTGCTCGGACGCGGCGACGCCGCCGCGCGGCTCGCGGTCGAGGTATACCTCCACCGGCTGCGTGCCGGGATCGCGGCGATGACCGCCTCGCTGGGCGGCATCGACACGCTGGTGTTCACCGGCGGGGTGGGAGAGAACGCCGCCGCGATCCGGATCCGCGCCGCCAAGGGGCTCGGCTACCTCGGCGTCGCCGTGGACGCAGCAGCCAACGACGCCGTGGCAGGCGCGGACGCCGACATCACCGCGTCGGGCGCGATAGTGCGCACGCTGGTGGTCACCAGCCGCGAAGACCTCGAGATCGAGCGCGGCGTCCGCCAGGCCTTGGGCCAGCAGGCCGGCGGCTAGACGACCCAGCCGAGCCGGTGCCGAGTCCGGACTTCCAGCCGCAGCTGTGCCAGCTCTTCCGCGCGGTCGACCCGCGGTTCACCGGTCACGCTGACCGCGGTGATGTAGGAGTCGGCGAGGATCGACGTCACCACGTCGGGCGGGACGTCCGGGAAGCCGGTGATGAGCCGGCGAAGCGGGCCGGCGAGCTCAGGGAAGTCTTCCGGGTTCATCGACTCACCCGTCCTTCGGCAGCATGCACGCTGAGCATGAATCGACGGTAAGGAAATCCGCGACGCTCGCGATAGAGCACAGCGACAGCAGACAACGGGGCTTTTGGCTCTAAAACGGACCCGCCTGCGGGCGCT
>DASZYY010000131.1:0-12225 GCA_035545175.1 Mycobacteriales bacterium | reverse complement strand
ATCGTGCGGTCCTTGGCGTTCTGGTTGAAGTCGACGAAGATCCGCTCGCCCCGCTCTTCCTTCCACCACGCCGTCGTCACCTGGTCCGGAGCGCGGCGTTCCACCTCACGGGCGAATGCCAGCGCCGCACGGCGCACCTCGCGGAAGCCGTAGTCCGGCTTGATCCGCACGTAGATGTGCACGCCGCGGTTTCCCGACGTCTTCGGCCAACCGACCGCGTCGAGCTCGTCGAGCACCTCGTGCACGATGCCCGCCACCTTCTTGGCATCACCGAAGTCGGTGCCCGGTTGCGGGTCGAGATCGATGCGCAGCTCGTCCGGCATCTCCACGGCCGTGCAACGCGTGTGCCACGGGTGGAACTCGACGGTCGACATCTGCACGGCCCACGCAACCGCGCCGAGCTCGGTCACGCACAGCTCGTCGTCGGTGCGTCCTGAAGGGAAGGACACCTCCGCGGTCTGGATCCAGTCGGGCGCGCCCTTCGGGATCCGCTTCTGGTAGATCTTCTCGCCCTCGACGCCCTGCACGCCTTCCGGGTAGCGGTGCAGCATGCAGGGCCGCTCATAGAGCGCACGGACGATGCCCTCGCCGACCGAGAGGTAGTAGTTGACGACGTCGAGCTTCGTCGCGCCGAGCGCCGGGAAGTAGACCCGGTCCGGGTTCGTGATCTTGACCGTGCGCCCTTCGACCTCGACCTCGACGAACGGGGAAGGCATGACCGGACGGTACCTCCCATGACACGATCGGGGCGTGGGTTACACAGTCGAGAAGTCAGACGATGAATGGCGCGCAGAACTATCGCCGGACGAGTACGCCGTGCTCCGCGAGGCCGGGACCGAGCGCCCTGGCACCGGTCCGCTGCTGCACGAACACCGCACCGGGATCTTCCGCTGCCGGGCGTGTGGCAACGAGCTGTTCAAGAGCGACACGAAGTTCGAGTCGGGCAGCGGCTGGCCATCGTTCTACGACCCGATGAACTCCGACGCCGTCGAGCTCATCAAGGACAAGTCGCACGGCATGATCCGCACCGAGGTCAGGTGCAAGCGCTGCGGCTCCCATCTCGGCCACGTCTTCGACGACGCGCCGCAGACGCCGACCGGTGAGCGCTACTGCATGAACTCGATCAGCCTGACCTTCGACCCGGCCGAGTCCTGACGGTGCAGAAGGCGGGGCAGGCGGTCCGCCGTGCGGCGAAAGACGAAGCCGCACTGCTTGGCGAGATCCTCGCCGACGCGTTCGCCGAGGACCCCGTCTTCCAGTGGCTCATCGACCCCGGCCTGCGTCACCGCGACCAACGCATGCGCACGTTCTTCACCAGCATGAGCCGGACCTACCTCCGCCAGGGCAAGCCGTGCTACTTCGCCGGCGACGGATCGGCGGCCGCGATGTGGGCGGCGCCCGGCAAGTGGGCGCTGCCGATCTCGGAGATGGCGATCGAAGCGGCGCCACAGACCGCGGCCTTCGGTCGGCGGCTGCAGCGAGCACTGCGGACCCAGCTGCAAGTGGAGTCGCTTCATCCGAAGCATCCCAGGCACTGGTACCTCGGCTACCTCGGCACGCGTCAGTCCCACCAAGGGCAGGCGCTCGGCGGCCAGCTGTTGGGCGAAGTGCTCGCCAAGGCGGACGCCGACGGCGTGCCGGCGTATCTCGAGTCATCCAACGAGCGCAACGTTCCGTTGTACGAGCGCCACGGTTTCAAGGTCGTCGAAGAGCTGCGGGCGTTGGGCAAGGGCCCGCTGATCTGGCGAATGTGGCGCGACCCCGCCTGACCAACCGCAACCTAGGGCAGGGCGGCGACCAGGTCCGCGGCCGACTTGCGGGCGCCCGGGTAGAACGGGATCTCCAGCCGGGTGTGACGCCGGGCGGTCGCGGCGCGCAGCTCGCGCATCAGGTCGACGATGCGATGCATCTCGTCGGCCTCGAAGGCAAGCACCCACTCGTAGTCACCGAGCGCGAACGCGGCGACCGTGTTGGCGCGAACATCCGGGTACTCGCGCGCCATCTTGCCGTGCTCGGCGAGCATGAACCGCCGCTCCTCGTCCGGCAGCAGGTACCACTCGTACGACCGGTTGAACGGGTACACGCTGACGTAGCGCTTCGGGTCCTCCCCCGCGAGGTAGGCCGGCACATGGCTCTTGTTGAACTCGGCCGGCCGGTGCAGCGCCATCGCCGACCAGACCGGCTCGCAGGACCGGCCGAGGGCGGTTCCGCGGAACCGCGCGTAGGCGTCCTGCAGGTCGTCCGAGGTCGGCGCCACCAGCCACAGCATCAGGTCGGCGTCGGCACGGAACCCAGCCACGTCGTACAGCCCGCGAGTCACGACCCCCTTGCCGGCGAGCTGGTCGAGCAGCTGCTCGAGCTCGGCGGCGATCTCCTCGCGCGCCGGCGGCAGCGCCGTGCTGACCTTGAAGACCGACCACATCGTGTAGCTGATGACCTCATTGAGGTCCTTCGCGCGCTTGCCGGGTGAGTGTCGCTCCGCCATGGCTCCATTGTCGCCCAGCGTCAATGTGAGCCTTTGGGGGCAGACTGCCCTCATGCGCCGATTCGTGATCCTGCTCGCCGCCCCGATCGTGCTCACGGCCGCCTGCTCCGGCACCAGCGGCGCGGCGCCAGCCGCGAGCTCGGTCACCAACGCGGAGACGACGACGGCGAGCGCCGGCAGCACCTCCCACTACACGAACTGGACGACCTACCACCGGACCAACGACCGCGCAGGAAACGCGACGGGCGCGATCAAAGGCCGGTTGCACCCGGCCTGGACGACGCACCTGGACGGCGCCGTCTACGGTGAGCCGCTCCTGATCAACGGCACGCTGATCGCGGCGACCGAGAACGACTCGGTCTACGGACTGAGCCCACGCACCGGCAAGCAGCGCTGGCGCACCTCCCTCGGCACGCCGCAAGGTGCATCGGGCAAGCCGTGCCAGGGCAACATCAACCCGCTCGGCATCACCGGCACCCCGGCGTACGACGCCACGACCGGTTCGGTCTTCGTCGTCGCGGAGACCTCGGGTGGACACCACACGCTGTGGGCGCTGAACCCGAAGAACGGCACCCGCCGCTGGCACCGCTCCACCGATGTGCTGGCGAGTCGCGACCGGACCGGCGAGCAGCAGCGCTCGGCACTGCTTGTCACCAGCGGGCGGATCGTCACGACCTACGGCGGCCTGTACGGCGACTGCGGGAACTACGTCGGCTACGTCACGTCGCTCGCCGTCAACGGCAAGGGAACGATGACGCACTACGCGGTGCCGACACCTCGCGAAGCCGGCATGTGGTCGCCTGCCGGCGTGGCAGTCGGGCGGAACGGCAACCTCTACGTCGCGAGCGGGAACGGTGCCGGCACCTCCGGCAAGTGGGACAAGAGCGACTCCGTGACCGAGCTGCGGCCGAAGTCACTGCATCGGGTGGCAGCGTTCGCCCCTGCCTCGTGGCAGCAGGACAACGCGGAGGATCTCGACCTCGGCTCCTCCACGCCGGTCCCGGTGAACGGCCGCATCGTGATCGCCGGCAAGCGGGGCACGGTCTACCTGCTCAAGCCGAGCCTCGGCGGGGTCGGTGGCGACATCGCGCAGGCCTCCGGCTGCACCGCCTTCAGCGGCGCGGCACGGATCGGAAACCGCGTGATCATGCCGTGCCGCGGAGGCATCCGGATGCTGTCGGTCGGTCGTCACTCGCTGCACTGGCGTTGGAGCGCTGGTGGCATCTACGGCTCACCGGTCATCGCCGGAAAGCGGGTCTTCGTCGTCGATGCCAACAGCGACGCGCTCAAGGTGCTGTCACTCAGCACCGGCCACGTGCAGTCGAGTCACCCCGTGGGGCCGTTGGCCAGCTTCACGTCAGTCGTCATCGACGGCAACCACGCGTTCGTCCCGACGACGTCAGGGATCACCGCGTTTCACGGCTCATGAGAGAGCGCTGCACCTGCGCGACCGCGAGCCGCGCCGTCGCGATACACGCCGGAACGCCCACGCCGTCGTAAGCCGCGCCGCACACCGCCAGCCCCGGCACCGACTCCACGCTCGCGCGGATCCGCGCCACCCGGTCGCGATGCCCGACCGCGTACTGCGGTAGCCCGCCCCCCCACCGGGTCACGCGCGCCTCGACCGGCGAGCCGGTGAACCCGCCGTACGTCGTCAGCTCCGCGGCCGCTGCCGCCACGAGGTCCGCGTCGTCACGTTGCAGGTCGCTGATGTCGCCGTAACGGCCGATCGAGCACCGCGCCACGACGACGTCACCTGAAAGATGTGCCCACTTGGCCGAAGAGAGTGTCACCGCCTTCACCGGCCGCTGGTACACCGGCGGAATGAGATAGCCGCTGCCAGGAGCGGCGGCCACGGCATCTGCCGGGCGCCACGCCGTCGTGACGATGGCCATGCTGGCCGACTCGATCCCGCCGAGCTCCGCGGCCGCGGCGGGGGCCACGCCGTCCAGCAACCTCGCTGCCGGGCTTGCCGGGACCGCGACGACCACGGCGTCGGCGTCGAGCGCCTGTTCGTCGTTAGTCGCGCCGTGTACGACGCGCCATCCGGTTGCCGTTCGCTCCAGCCTGCGGACCGTACGTGAGGTGATCACCGTTCCGCCGCGCATCGCGATCGATCGCGCCAGCGCGTCGGGCAGGACGCCGAGTCCGGCGGGCAAGGTGGCGAAGACCGGCTCGTCGACGGCCGGAGCCGCACGCAGCGCCCGCCGCGCGGCATGCAGCGCGGACCGGTCGTCGCGCGGCAGCTGAGGCATCGTCGCCGCCAACGACAGCTCGTCGGCCCGGCCGGCGTAGACGCCGCCCAGCATCGGGTCCACCAGCCGATCGACGACGGCTCGCCCGAGCCGCTTGGCGATCCAGCGGCCCACCGAGACGTCGCCGTAGGGTGGGGCGCCGGGCAGCCAGGCGTCCGCCCGCGCCCGCAGCACCTCTGCCGTCGACAGCACACCCTGTAACGAGGCCGGGTTGCTCGGCACGCCCATCACCGTTCCGGCCGGCATCGGCCGGAGCTCTCCGCGCGACCACACCGACGCCGAGAGCGTTGCCGGCGTGACGAGCTGATCGGCCAGCCCGAGCTCAGCAACAAGGTCGAGCGCTTCGGGTCGACGGCGGAGGAACGCCTCTGCACCTTCGTCGACCGCGACGCCGCCGACTTCGCTGACCCGGAGCTTTCCGCCGAGCACCGGCGCGGCGTCGATCAGCGTGACGTCGGCGCCGGTCGCTGCGAGCTCATGCGCTGCGGTGAGACCTGCGATCCCGCCGCCGACGACAACGACCGTCGTCACGTCCGCGCTGACACGTGATGGACGAGCTCGACGACGCGGGCAAGCACATCCGGGTCGGTGTCGGGCAGCACGCCGTGCCCGAGGTTGAACACATGACCTGCGGCGTGATGACCGGCCCGCAACACATCGCGAACCCGCGGCTCGACCGCCGACCACGGCGCGAACACCGAGGCCGGATCGAGGTTTCCCTGCAGCGCGACGTTGGGGCCGACGCGGCGGGCGGCCTCGTCCAGCGGAACCCGCCAGTCCACGCCGACGACGTCGGCGCCGGCGGACGCCATCAACCCGAGGAGCTCACCGGTGTCGACACCGAAGTGGATCCGGGGCACACCCGCCGCGGCGGCGAGCACGTGACGGCTGTGCGGCAGCACGTAGCGCTCGTAGTCGGCGGCGGACAATGCCCCGGCCCACGAGTCGAACAGCTGCACGGCACTCACCCCGGCGTCGATCTGTGCCCGCAGGAACGTCGCCGCGACGTGCGCGAGCTTCTCCGCCAACGTGTGCCAGGTCGCCTCGTCGCCGTACATCAGCGCCTTTGTCCGCGCATGGTCGCGGCTCGGTCCACCCTCGACGAGGTACGACGCGAGCGTGAACGGCGCGCCCGCGAAGCCGATCAGCGGTGTGCCGCCCAGCTCGCCGACCAGACCGCGAACCGCCTCGAGGACCGGCGCCACGTGATCGGGCTCGAGGTCCGGCAACGCGGCCACCGCACGGGCATCGCGGACCGGGTTGGCGATGACCGGGCCGACGCCAGGCTTGATGTCGAGGTCCACTCCGGCCGCCTTCAGCGGCAGCACGATGTCACTGAAGAGGATCGCCGCGTCGACGCCATAGCGGCGGACCGGCTGCATCGTGATCTCGGTGATCAGGTCAGGCCGCAGGCATGAATCGAGCATGTCGACGCCCTCGCGGACCTTGCGGTACTCCGGCAGCGATCGACCGGCCTGCCGCATGAACCAGACAGGTGTGTAGGGCACCGGCTCGCGTCGACAGGCCTTCAGGAACGCGCTGTCAGCGAGCTCAGGCACCCAATAAGCCTACGAGTGCCGGCGCAGCCGGCTCCGCTGTAGGGCGGAGGGCGGGGACGTGGACGTGTGTCACGACGCGATCAGTGCCACCCCAGCCAAGGCGCCGAGCACCCCCAGCAGTTGGACCCTCGCGAGCCGCTCGGCGTGCACGGCACGCGCAAGTACGGCGGTGACGGCCGGGTACAACGACGCCAGGACGGAGACGACCGACAGCAGTCCGTGGCGGGTTGCGTAGGCGAACATCGCGTTCGCCCCGACATCGAATCCGCCGATCACCACCAGGAGCGGAAGGTCGACGCGATCGACGCGCAGCGACGTCGTCGTCACCCGCGCGACGCCGAACATCACGACGGCGGCGGCACCGCGCATGACCAGCAACGTCATGAGCGTGCTGCTCCGCGCGCCATGGTCGATCGCCACGAACACGACCCCGAAGCCGAGCGCGGCGACGCCCGCGAGCCACAGCGGCCGAGCGGCTCGCGCCCGGCTGCCATCGCCCTTCAGCTCAGGCCCGCTCGCGAGCACGACCCCGACGATCGCAACCGCGATTCCCGCCGCCTGCAGCCCGCTCGGCCGGTCACCCTGCGCAAGGCCCACCACGACGGGAAGCACCACCCCCATCGCGGCGATCGGCGCAACCACACCCATCGTCCCGGTGGCCAGCGCCTCGTAGAACGCGACGATCCCGATGGATCCCGCGACCGCGCCGAGCAGCCCCCACCCGACGTAGCCCGTCGACGCGCCCAGTGCACCCGTCACCAGCGCCGCCACGACAATCCCGGCGAACCCGATCAGCTCGCTCAGCAACGTGACCGTGACAGCCGGCCGCCGCCGAGCGAGCGTGCCGCCGCAGAAGTCGGAAGTCCCCCACATCGCGCTCGAGAGCAGCGCCAGGAGGATGGCCATGATCCAAACCTAGGCAAACCGTCGCCGTGTCGGACCGACCCCCGGACCCGCGGCGCTTACAGTGACCACGTGTCGGTGGAGTTGTCGACGCCGGCCGACCTCCCGCCCGCCTTTCGCGAGGCGCTTGCGGGCCTGTCGGCGGTTGAGCTCCGCCCCGAGCTCGTCGTACACGAGCTCCCCGCTCCGCCGCGACTGGCACCTCATGCGATCGCGCTCCACGCCTCGGTGATGTCCGGCGACGACGAGCTGGCCGAGGGCCGGCTGATCGTCCTGCACGACCCGGAGGGCCAAGAGGTGTGGGCGGGCGACACTCGCTGCGTCGCCTACATCCAGGCGGGCGTGGAGCTGGACATCGCCAACGACCCGATGCTGCTCGAGATCGGCTGGACCTGGCTGATGGAGGCACTGAGCGGCGCCGGCGCGGAGTACACCGCGGAGAGCGGGACAGTCACCCGTACGACGTCGGAGCGCTTCGGGGCGTTGTCCGGTCACCCGGTCGACTGCGACGTGGAGCTGCGTGCCTCGTGGTCACCGCTCGGCGAGCTCGCCCCGCACCTGCTGGCGTTCGGCGAGGTGCTGTGCGTCGCGGCAGGCCTGCCGCCGATGCCGCCAGGGGTCGTGGCCCTACCCCGTCGTCGCGCGAAGGCGCGCTCGAGGCGATAGCTCGCGTCAGCCCGTCTGACTCTCGCGGTACGGCGTCGAGTGCACGACGTGAATGCCGGTCGCGGCCGCCATCCGTGGCAGCCGCAGCGCCAGCGTCGTACCGGCACCGCGCCACGAGGTGACTTCAAGCGCGCCACCGACGAGGCGGGCGCGCTCCCGCAGCAGACCGAGCCCGACGTGACGGCCACCGGTCGAAGCGACGTCCTCGGGCGCGAACCCGGCGCCCTGGTCGGCGACGATCGCCGTCACCCAGTCCTCATCGACGATGAGCTCCGCGCGCGCCGAGTCGACGTCCGCGTGCTTGATGACGTTAAGCAGACCTTCCTGGAAGAAGCGGTAGACCGTGATGGCGCTCGCGAGCGGAAGCGGGTGTGGCTCGGTCGGCCAGCTCAACGACACCTCGAGCGCATAGCGGTTCGCGAAGTCGTCGCGCAGCGCGCACACGGCGCGCGCGAGGTCGCCGTCGCGCAACGCCGGCGGGCGGGTGCGGGCCATGACGGCGCGGATCTGCTCTTCCGCCTCTGACACCATCTCGACCGCACGGCCGATGCTGCCCGGGTTGCGACGGTCGTCCAGCAGGACGCGCGCCATCGTCAGCGACTGCGCGACGGTGTCGTGCAGCTCGGCCGTGAGCTGACCGCGCGCCGACTCCTCGGCGGCGACGAGGCCGGCGAGCAACTCGTACATGCCGGCGCTCGCGGTCTCCGCGGCCTGGCGATGACGCTCTGCGACCTCGTCCGCCATTCGCACTCGGCGGTGCAACGCGTCGACCGTGCTCGCGCGCGCCTGCATCCGGCCGACCGCACGGGAGATCTGGAGGTTCGCGATCGCGGTGATGACGGCGATGGCGACGGCGGCCGGGCATCCGGCGAGGACGACCTCCCACAGCGGCCCGGAGGCATGCCCGGTGCCGTGCAGCACCTCGACGGACACGACGAGCAAGCCACTGCACGCGCCGAGCGTCAGGAAGAAGACGACCGCCGACAGCGGGATGCCATTGCCCCGGGTCCACCTCACGGCGTCAGCACCCCGGTCGTCGTCCAGTCGTCGAATGAACGACGCGTGCCGGCGAGCTGAAGGTCGTCCTCGCTCATCCCGAGGACGAGCTCCGGTTCCGCGGCCAGCGCGATCGCACCGAGCAACGAAGCGACCGCGCGCTCCGCGGTGTGCAGCTCGTCGACGATGTCGTCGACCTCCGGCGCCGTTTCAGTGGATGCCAGCTTGGCAAGCCGGTTCGCCGAGTCGCGAAGCACGCGAAGGGCCGGCTCGGTGTCGCTGCCGAAGTCGACGAAGTCGCGTCCCGCCTCCGAAGTGGTCAACAGACCACCGGCGTCCTCCCTCGGGAACACGCGAACCGCGCTGGAGAACCATGCGCTCGCCTGTGCCGCGAGCACACCGGCCAGCACGAGGTCTCGCCGCCCGAACGCGGGCTTCCCCTCAGCGCGACGCGCAACGAGAACGCCGAGCGGGCTGTCTTCGCTGCCGAGCATGGTCGCGCACCACGGCCGGCCGTTGTCGATCCCGGTGACCGTCCCCGACGCAGCCAGTGCCTTGAGCACCCAGTCCTCGTCGAGTGCGGCCGGGTCGACAAGATCCCGGTCGATGCCGATCGCGTCGGCCGCAAAGTGGATCGGCCCTTCCTGCGCGAGCAGCACCATCTCAACGTCCGGACTGTCGAAGGTACGAAGCGCGGCGGTGAGCACGACGTACGCCGACACGTCGACCGACCGGTTGCTCGCTCGTTCCTGCAACCCGGAGAGCTCGGCGAACAGCAGCGTCTCGGCGGAACGAGTTGCCTGCTCGTCGTAGGAGATCCACAACAGGAACAGCGGGATGACCAACGCAACGAGCCCGCCGGGCTCGGTCTCTGCCAGCCGCGCCCCGAGGATGCCGACTCCCGTCGCGCCTACCGAGTGCAGCGCCGCGAACGGTGTGCGCTCCCAGATCAGCTCGCCGACCCGTTGCCCGGTCTGGAACACGACTGAGGCGAGGTTCATTCCGTTCTTCACGAACCAGAAGACCGCCATGCCGCCGACCGCGCCCCACACGTCCGCGCCGACGCCCTGCGCGAACTCGGCGCCGAGGGCGGTAGCCGCACCGAACTGCGTGACCGTGAATCCGAGCTGCATCGGGCCCTGCCGCCGCAACAGCTCGGCGACGAAGACGCCGACGGCGACGGCGAGGACGGTCCATGCGCGCGGCGAGCGGACGAAGCTCGCGGCGACGGCCGCCTCGGTCAGGCCGAAGCTCCACCGCTGCTTGCCGAACGACAGGTTCACGACGGCGAGCTCGGTCACCATCACTACGCCGGCGAGCAGCGGCACGGCGTAATCGACCGGATTACCCCATCCCGTCAGGATCCCGCTGGCGGTCGCCACCGCGCCCGCGAACAGGATCAGCAACCGCATCCGCGCTGGGGGCGGCACAAGACTCACTGAGCCCCTCCCCCTGGTGACAAGCGGCGCGCACATGCACGCGTCTCTGGCATTTTCGGCTCGCGACGACCGGAACTGGCGTTCCGCCGAGCCTGATTCACCCATTCGGCGCAACCGTACGACAGGCCGACCAGCCGTCATCCGGATGGAGCAATCGTTCGGCCTTATGGGCTACAGGAAGCCTGGACTCGCGCCGAGAACCCCTCCAGACACCAAGTGGTGCGAACCGGCCACGATCACGAGATCTGGCCCGAAACGGAGGTCCGGTGTCCGCAGTCGTCGACCGGCCCGCCGCGCCTGCGCCCGATCCGGTCGCCGGGTTCACCGCCATGGTCGTGGACGACCACCCGCTCGTTCGCGAGTCGATGGTCGCCCGGCTCACCGCGATGGGCGCGCGCGACGTCATCGAGGCCGCCAGCGTGGCTGAGGCTCGGGCCCGTGCTCACGCCGGCGGCGCCCGTGATCTCTGCGTTCTCGACGTCGGCCTGCCCGACGGATCCGGGCTCGACCTGCTGGCGGACCTCCGCGCCGCCGGCTGGCCCCGTCTGGTCGTGCTGTCCGCCGCCGACGACCCCTACTCGGTGCGTGCCGCGTTCGTCGCCGGCGCGCAGGGCTACCTGCTGAAGTCGGCCTCTCCCCTCGTCGTCGCCGACGGCGTACGCCGGGTTCTCGACGGCGGCGTGTATGCCGACCCTTCCGTTGCCTCCCTGCTCGCCGCGGGACTGCGTGGCGGCCCGCAGCACGACGGCGTCGCCGAGCTTTCCGGCCGCGAGGTCGAGGTGCTGCAGCTGGTTGCCGACGGCCGGTCGAACAAGGAGATCGGCGAGTCGCTCGGTCTGTCCGCACTGACCGTGAAGAGCCATCTTGCCCGGATTGCCCGAAAGCTCGGCACCGGCGACCGCGCCGAGATGGTCGCGATGGCCATGCGCGCGGGCGTGATCCGCTAAGCCAGCGCTCCCAGCGCGCAATCGGATTAACGTCGATCGGGTGAGCGAGGCGCTCGACGACCCACCGGTCGTCACCGAAGCCGGGGAAGCCGCCGCTGAGGCGGACTCAACCGCGGTCCTGCTCAGCGAGCCGCGCGACGGCGTGCCACCCGTCATCGACACCCTTTCCGAGCTCAACCTCGCCAACGCCGCGCTGGCTGCCGGTCACGGCCCGGTTGCCGTCGACGCCGAGCGCGCCTCCGGCTACCGCTACGGGCAGCGCGCCTATCTCGTGCAGCTCCGCCGCGAAGGCGCCGGCACGGTCCTGATCGACCCGATTCCGTTCGGCGACCTTCGCCCGACCGCGGCTGCGATCAGTGACGCGGAGTGGATCGTGCACGCCGCCTCGCAGGATCTGCCGTCACTGCGCGAGCTCGGTCTGGTGCCGACCGAGCTGTTCGACACCGAGCTCGCGGCCCGCCTCGCCGGCTACGAGCGCGTCGGACTCGCGACGATGGTCGAGCTGCTGCTCGGCTTCCGCTTGGCAAAAGAGCATTCCGCCGTCGACTGGTCGCGACGCCCGTTACCCGAACCGTGGCTGCGGTACGCCGCCCTCGATGTCGAGGTCCTGCTCGATCTCCGCAACGCTCTCGAGGCGGAGCTGCACCGCCAAGGCAAGCTCGAGTGGGCTCACGAAGAGTTCCGCGCGGTGCTGAACGCAAGCCCACCGCCACCTCGCACGGACCCGTGGCGACGTACGAGTGGCATCCACCGGCTTCGTAACCGGCGTCAGCTCGCAGTCGTTAGGGCGCTATGGGAGGAGCGCGATCGTCTCGCTCGCGAGCGGGACACCGCGCCGGGACGGGTGCTGTCCGACGCATCGATCGTCGCGGCGGCGCAGTCGTCGCCGGAGACCCCCGACGACCTGGGCAAGCTCGCCGGCTGGGGCGGCCGGTCGACCCGCCGGCTCGTGCCGGCCATGTGGCCGGTGCTGGT
>DASZYY010000130.1:0-3741 GCA_035545175.1 Mycobacteriales bacterium | reverse complement strand
AGAGGCCATGATCGGCGCCGACGTCTACATCGGCCTGTCGGCCGGCAAGGTCGACGAGTCCGACGTGGCGAAGCTTGCGCCCGAGGCGATGATCTTCGCGATGGCGAACCCGGATCCGGAGATCCACCCGGACGTGGCCCGTCACTACGCGCGCGTCGTCGCGACCGGTCGCAGCGACTTCCCGACCCAGATCAACAACGTGCTCGCATTCCCCGGTGTCTTCCGCGGTGCGCTGGACGTCCGCGCCAGCGCGATCACCGAGGGCATGAAGCTCGCCGCGGCGAATGCGCTGTGCGAGGTGGTCGGGGACGACGTCGCCGAGGAGTACGTGATCCCGAGCGTGTTCGACCCACGGGTCGGCCCGGCGGTCGCGGCTGCGGTGGCGGACTGCGCGCGTGCCGAGGGCGTCGCCCGCATCTAGCTCACCGGTTTGTGCAGGGTTTCCGTCGTCAGGGCAGCGCGGATTACCTTCACAAACCAGGCTGACCCCGGGCGAGAACGTGGTTTCCGCCTGTCGGTAAGGTCTGCTCCATGCTTGCTGCCTACGCCGCCCGGCTGAACAACGACGACCCGCTTTCCGCGCTCGAGGTCGGTGACATCGATGCCCCGGCCGCGCCCGAGGGCTGGGTGACCGTCGACGTCAAGGCCGCCGCGCTGAACCACCACGACATCTGGTCGCTGCGTGGCGTCGGCCTCGGCGAGGACAAGCTGCCGATGATCCTCGGCTGTGACGCCGCGGGCGTCGGCCCGGACGGCAGCGAGGTCATCGTGCACGCCGTCATCGGTGACGGGTCGAAGACCGGGGGCGACGAGACCCTCGATCCGAAGCGGTCGCTGCTGTCGGAGGTCTACCCGGGCACCCTGGCAGAGCGGGTCTCGGTCCCGGCCGGCAACCTGATCGCCAAGCCCGCAGGTCTGTCATGGGAAGAGGCGGCGTCGCTGCCGACGGCATGGCTGACGGCTTACCGGATGCTCTTCACCAAGGCGCGGGTCGAGGCAGGCCAGACGGTCCTCGTGCAGGGCGCGGGAGGCGGCGTCGCGACGGCGGCGATCGCGCTCGCCAAGGCCGCCGGCGTCACGGTGTGGGCGACGTCGCGCAGCGACGCGAAGCGGGCGAAGGCGGCAGAGCTCGGCGCGGACGAGACCTTCGAGCCGGGTGCTCGGCTTCCCGGCCGGGTCGACGCGGTCATCGAGACGGTCGGCGACGCCACGTTCGGGCACTCGCTGAAGTCGGTCCGCCCAGGTGGCCGGGTCGTGGTCTGTGGCTCGACCAGCGGTGGTGTCACCCCGCTGGAGCTGCAGCGGACGTTCTTCCTGCAGCTGGAGATCCTCGGATCGACGATGGGCACGAAGGTGGAGTTCGAAGCTCTGCTCGCGTTCCTCGCCGAGCACGGCGTGAAGCCGCCGATCGACTCGACCTTCGCGCTCGGCGACGCTCGCGCGGCCTTCGCCAAGCTCTACGAGGGCGACATCTTCGGCAAGATCGTCCTCACCAACTAGCGGTGATCTTGACGTAGGGCGCCCATCAGCACCTCGCCAAGGGCGCATAACGTCAAGATCACCGCGGTTTCGGTCATACTGGCCGCCTAACCATCGGGGGCATTCATGTCGAGTTCAGGCCTGTCCAAGTCGGAGCTGAAAGAGCTCGTCGGCAAGCTCGGATCGCTGCCGCGCTTCGCTGACCTGAGCAAGGCCGACCTCGAGTTGCTCGTGAAGTCCTCGGCGGTGTCCGCGGTGCCGGCGCACTGGCCCTTGATCAACGAGCAGACACCTGCCGATGCCTGCTACGTCATCCTCGACGGCGACGTCGAGGTCCGCGTCGACGGGAAGCCGGTGGCTCAGCTCGCGGCCGGGTCGGTGGTCGGCGAAGTCGGCCTGCTCACCTCCAAGCTGCGCAACGCGACGGTCGTGTCGACCTCGCGGGTATCGGTACTCCACCTCGTGCCCGAGGTGTTCCAGACCCTGGTGAGCTCGAATCCCGCCATCCGCGCGGTGCTGCAGAGCCAGGCCGCCTCGGACGACGACTCGTAGTCCGCGGTGATCTTGACGCTGTGAGCTCTTCAGCCCGTGTGATGGGCGCGTGACGTCAAGATCACGGAGGGTTTGGGGCTAGTCGTCCTCGTCGTCGGTCCTGGCCAGCCAGGTCGCGAGGCGCTCGATCGCGGTCTCGAACTCCGGGTTGAGGTTGACGAACGTCCGCAGGCTCTCGGCCATCTCGAAGTAGGTCAGCACCTCGTCGCCGCGGCGCTTCTCGAGCTCTTCGATGCCCCGGTCGGTGAAGTACACGCCGTCCCCTAGGCGAAGGCCGCCGCGAGCAGGGCTTCCTGCTCGACCTCGTGGGTGTGGTGTGAGCCGGTCGACGGTGCGGCGGAGGCGTGACGCGACACCCGCAGCAGCGGCCGGCCGTCGAGGTGCTCCGGCAGCCGCAGCGCGATGAACGGCCAGGCGCCCTGGTTCGCCGGCTCCTCCTGCACCCAGATCAGGTTCGCCTCGGCCGGGAAGGCCTCGAGGGCCGCCTTCAGCTCGATCGCCGGCAGCGGGTACAGCCGCTCGGTCCGAAGAATCGCCGTGTCGGTCACGCCCAGCGCTTCGCGGTGCTTGACCAGGTCGTAGTAGACCTTGCCGCTGCACAGCAGGATGCGGCGGATCTTCGACGGGTCCGGCACGTCCTCGACGATCAGCGGCTGGAACCGGCCGTTGGTGAACTCCTCCGGCATCGAGGTCGCGGCCTTCAGCCGCAGCATCGACTTGGGCGTGAAGACGATCAGCGGCCGCTGCCGCGCGCCGAGCGTATGCAGCCGCAGCAGGTGGAAGTAGTTCGCGGGCGTGCTCGGCATCGTGATGACCCAGTTGCCCTCCGCCGACATCGTCAGGTACCGCTCGATGCGCGCGGAGGAGTGGTCGGGGCCCTGACCCTCGTAGCCGTGCGGCAGCAGCAGCACGACGTTGGACGTCTGGCCCCACTTCACCTCGCTGGCCGAGATGAACTCGTCGATCACTTCCTGCGCGCCGTTGGCGAAGTCGCCGAACTGCGCCTCCCACGCGACCAGTGCATCCGGGCGGGCGAAGGAGTAGCCGTACTCGAAGCCCATCGCCGCGTACTCCGACAGCAGCGAGTCGTAGACGTAGAACGGCGCCTGGTCTTCGGTGAGGTTCGCCAAGGGGGTGTACTCGGCGGCGGTACGACGGTCGACGATCACCGAGTGCCGTTGGCCGAACGTGCCACGCCGCGAGTCCTGCCCGGCCAGCCGCACCGGACGGCCTTCCATCAGCAGCGAACCGAAGGCGAGCGTCTCGGCAAAGGCCCAGTCGATGCCGCCCTCCGTCACCATCTGCGCGCGCTTCTCGAGCTGCGGCAGCAGGCGGGGGTGGACGCTGAAGCCTTCCGGAAGCGAGACCTGTGCGTCGCCGATTCGCTTCAGCGTCTCGGGGGTGACCGCCGTCGGCGGCGGTGGACCGGTCGGCACCTCGGGAATCGGCTCGAACGGCACCGCCTGGACCTCACGGCTCTCGGCGAACACCTTCTCGAGCTGCCCTTGGTAGTCGCGCAGTGCGGCTTCGGCTTCCTCGACGGTGATGTCGCCGCGACCGATCAGCGATTCGGTGTAGAGCTTGCGAACGCTGCGCTTGGCGTCGATCAGGTCGTACATCAGGGGCTGGGTGAAGCTCGGCTCGTCGACCTCGCTGTGACCGCGGCGGCGATAGCAGAGCATGTCGACGACGACGTCCTTCTTGAACGCC
>DASZYY010000129.1:0-6994 GCA_035545175.1 Mycobacteriales bacterium | reverse complement strand
GCGCCCATGTCCGAGCCGCTGCCGGGCTCGGAGAAGCCCTGGCACCACACCTCTTCCCCGGACAGCAGTGGCGCGAGGTAGCGCTTCTTCTGCTCGTCGGTGCCCCAGGCGATGATCGTCGGCCCGGCCATGCCGAGGCCGATGCCGCCGATGTGGTCGGGCGCGCTCATCCGGGCGCTCTCCTCGAGGAAGATGCCCTGGAACTCGTGCGGGTGCCCGCCGCCCCCGTACTCCTTCGGCCAGGTGATGCCGACGTACCCGGCGTCGTAGAGCTTCTTGCTCCACGCCCGGCTCTCGGCCTCGTTCCACCGGCCGACGGTCGGGGCCTGGTTGGCCCAGTCCTTGCCGAGGGCGCCTTCGAGCCAGGCGCGAAGGTCGGCGCGGAAGGCCGCCTCTTCGGGGGTGTCGCGGAAGTCCACGGGTGCCACCTTGCAGGGATCCGAATGGTGTTCGGTGGCACAGTATCGGCATGCCAACCGAGCTCGCGACCAAGCCCACGGGTATGACCCTGCAGCGCCTCGCGGAACAGTCCTGGGAACGGATCGGACCCGACTCGCTGACCTACTTCGAGGGCGGCAAGCACACCAGCGGCGAGCTCGCCGAGCGAGCCCGGCGGCTAGCGCAGGGCCTGATCGACGCAGGGCTGCAGCCCGGGGAGCGGGTCGTCCTCTGCATGGCGAACTGCCTCGAGGTCGGCATCGCGTACACGGCCATCTGGCGCGCGGGCGGCGTCACGACGCCGGTGCTGTTCCTGCTCTCCGACGACGAGCTGCGCCATGTGCTGGCCGACAGCGAAGCGGCGTATGCCATCACGACGCCGGACTTCCTGCCGAAGGTGCAGGCGGCCGGCGCCGGCGTCGCCACGCTGCGCGGCGTGATCCTGGCCGAGGGATCCGCGCCCGACACGTTGTCCTACGCCGAGCTCGAGTCGGGCCCCGAGGGCTCGCTGGTGGACCGCGACCCCGCCGACATGGCCGCGTTGCTCTACACCGGTGGGACGACCGGCCGGTCGAAGGGCGTGATGCTCAGCCACAACGCGATGTCGGCCGCCGCCTGGGCGGCCGTCCACCGGTCGTACGACGCGGAGATGAACGTGTCGCTGACCCCGCTGCCGCTGTCACACGCTTACGGGCTGCTGATGTCGACCCTGACGCTGCACGCTCCGGAAGGGTCGACCTCGATCCTGATGCGCTGGTTCGACCCGAAGGGCTGGATCGATCTCGCCGCCGAGCATCGGGTGTCGCTGGGTGCGCTCGTGCCGTCGATGCTGCAGATGTTGCTGGCGCAGCCGCTGGAGAGCTTCGACCTGTCGTCGCTGCGGCGGCTGACCTCCGGCGGTGCGCCGTTGCTCGCCGAGACCCGCGCGGAGGTGGCGAAGCGACTGCCCGACGTCGAGCTGATGGAGGGCTACGGCATGACCGAGACCGCCGCGCTGATCTCGTCCTCACCACCCGGTGCGGTGCGCGCCGGTTCGGTCGGCATCCCGATCCCCGGCGTCGACGTACGGCTGGAGCGGCCGGACGGTACTGACGCGCCGGTGGGGGAGGACGGCGAGATCTGCGTGCGCGGCCCGGTGCTGATGACGGGCTACTGGAAGTCGCCGGAGGCGACGGCGCAGGCGGTCCGGGACGGCTGGCTGCACACCGGTGATGTGGGACGGTTCGACGCCGACGGCTACTTGTACGTGGTCGACCGGATCAAGGACCTGATCATTCGTGGCGGCATCAACGTCTACCCGCGTGACATCGAGGACGCGATGCTCGCCCATCCAGACGTGGTGGCGTGCGGCGTGGTCGGCAAGCCGGACCCGACGTACGGCGAGGAGGTCGTGGCGTTCGTGCAGCTGCGGCCGGGTGCCACCGCCGACGCGGCGGCGCTGCAGGAGTTCGCGCGCGAGCACATCAACAAGGCCAAGTACCCGCGCGACGTGCGGATCGTCGACGCCGTCCCGCTGACCAGCGTGTTCAAGACCGACCGGAAGGCGATCCGGGCGCTGCTCTAGTCGATCCGGCGGAGTTGCGTCGGGTAGCGCTTCGCGTTCTCGATGTAGACGGCGACCGCGATCTCGATGAACTCCGGCGTCACCGAGTCGGGCTTGATCTTGGCCGGGACGCCGAGCGCCATCGCGCCGCTCGGGACCTCGGTGCCATTGGACACCACCGCGCCGGCCCCGACCAGTCCGCCGGTGCGCACGATTGCGCGGTGCAAGACGATCGACCCCGAGCCCACGAGGGACTTGTCCTCGATCGTGCAGCCTTCGAGGTGGGCGTTGTGACCAATGACACAGTCGCTGCCGATATGTGTGGAAAGGTCGTGAGTGGCGTGGATGACCGCGCCGTCCTGGACCGAGGTTCGGTCACCGACCGTGATCTCGCCGTAGTCGCCGCGAAGCACGGTTGCGGGCCAAACGCTCGAATATTCCCCGATCGTGACGCTTCCGATGACCGTCGCGTCGGGGTGGATGTAGGCGGTGTCCGCAATGGTCGGAACCCGCTCACCCAGGGCATACACAGCCACACCGGCCTCCTTCGTCGGTGCGATCCTGCCGCAACGCCCACGAACTCTTAACCCCGGGATCGCCACTTCGTCAGCCTGATCAGGTAGCGTGCGGCGGCGCTGGTGGGGGCAAGATGCCACAGCGGGCATAAATCAGCCGCTGGAGCGTTGAGGTTCTCACCACAACTTCCCAGGGCGTTTTCCAGCAACGCAGGACGGCAGGACGAGACGATGGCGACGGACTACGACACCCCACGTGCGACCGACGACGAGGTCGGCGAAGACAGCATTGAAGAGCTCAAGGCGCGACGCGACCAGCAGGCGGGTGCGGTCGACGTCGACGAGGCGGAGCTCGCCGAGTCGCTGGAGCTCCCGGGTGCCGACCTGTCCGGCGAGGAGCTCACCGTCCGCGTCGTCCCCAAGCAGGCTGACGAGTTCACGTGCCGCCGATGCTTCCTGGTCCGCCACCGCAGCCAGCTGGCTGACGAGAAGAAGGGCATCTGCCGGGAGTGCGCGGCCTGACCAAGGCCGACTCCTCCGGAGCCGCGGACGACCCGACCGCGGCTGAGGACCCTGCGGGTTTGCTGGCCCGCTTCCTGGACGGAACACCGCTCGATCGCCGTGCCGAGGCCGGCCTGCTCGCCCGGCTCGCGGTCGCGCTGTCGGCAAGCGCGCGGACCGCGGGCGCCGCGGCCGTCGCCAGCGGGCAATGGCTGACCGACACGGTCGCCGGCTACGCGCCGCATGTGCCGGTCCGTGACCTCGCGACACTCGTCGAGCACTACGACGGCAAGGTCGGCGACGAGCTCGCGGCCGCGTTGATCGACAACGCCGCCCGCGCTACCGGAGCTGTCGGAGCCGCCGCCGGGCTGGTCGCGTCGGTCGAGTGGACCGCGCCGCCCGCGCTGCTCGCTGCACCGGTTCAGGTCGCGGCGGAGACCCTCGCGGTGATCGCGATCGAGCTGAAGCTCGTCGCCGAGCTGCATGCGGTCTACGGCCGAAGCGCGACCGGTACGCCGGCGATGCGGGCAGCGGCCTACCTCGGCGCCTGGACCCGCCGGCGCGCCCTGGACCGGATCGCGCCGGGGGAGAAGGTCTCGGGGTTCGTCACGGGCGCGGCCCGGCGCGAGCTGCGCCGACGGGTGGTCGGCCGGGCGGGCTCGAGCACCGCGAGCGTCCTGCCGTTGCTCGCCGGGGCCGTGGCGGGCGCCTCCCTCAACTCCCGCCAGACCAAGCGTCTGGGTCGCCAGATCTCCGCCGGTCTGGCGTAGCGCGCGCGGCCGCCGCTAGTAGAGGCGGTCGGGGGCGGTGAGGAAGTTGCGGACCAGGGCGTTGGTCTCGGTCGGATGCTCGAACTGGGGGACGTGACCGCAGTCCGGGAGGAGCACCGACTCGGCCTGCGGTACGGCGCGCATCACGTGCTCTTCGAACGCCGCCGGAACCAGCCAGTCACGGTCGCCCCAGATGAACAGCGACGGCACCCGCAGTCCTGGCAGGCGCTCCCAGAAGCCGCCGTCGCCGTACGGCGGGTCCAGGTAGATCTCCCGCAGCGCGGCATAGAACGCGCGGCGGTGGCGGTAGTCGCGCATCACCCGCAGGTACTCGTCTGCTGCCGAGTCGTACCACCGGTCCGGCAACCGGTCCGGGTCGGCGAAGAACGAGCGGATGACCCGCACCAGCAGCCAGTGCGGCAGGACGGTGGGAGCGATCACGGCGTCCGGGGGCAGCAGCTTCACGACCGGCGCCATCTGCCGGAACCGGCGGAACGCCGGTGACGGGCACAGCAGGACGATGCGATCGACCGCCTCGGGCTCGATCAACGCCGCCTCGATCGCGACCCGGCCGCCGAGTGAGTTGCCGACCAGCACCGACTTGTGCACGCCGATCGTCTTGCCGAACGCCGCCAACCACGCCGCCAGATCACTTGCTCGGTAGCGCCAGCGCGGCGCCGCCGACGCCCCAAAGCCGGGAAAGTCCGGCGCGATGACCCGGTGGTCGCGAGCCAGGTCCGGCACCAGCGGCAGCATCGACGCGTTGGTGGCCCCGAGGCCGTGGAGTAGAACCACGGGCGGGGCGTCTGCCGGCCCCGCCTCCAGGTAGGACGCGCGAGCGCCGAGCACCGTGGTGGCCTTGATCACCGGGTGGGTGACAGGCCGCTCGCCGACGTCGAAGGCGCTGTCCATCTGCAACGCCAGAGCTAGGTCGCCGCGGACCGTCAGGCCGTGGTCGAGATAGGCCTCGACCCCGGAGATCCGGCCCTCCAGCACGCTGGCGAGGGTTGACGGGTCGGCGGAGATGACGGCGCGCGGGTGGCGGGCACGCCCGCGCACCAGCCGCACCCGGCCGTGGTCGAGGCGCACCGTCCACGCGCCGACCGGCGGCGCGTCGAAGACGACCGACCCGTGCTCGTCGGCCAGCGCCGCCTTCACGCCTTCGTGCAGCCGTGCCGCGAACAACGCGTCGAGATTCGGGATCGCCGCGAGGGTCCGTACGGCGCCGCCGGGACGACTTGCCCCGCCGCCGTTCGCCATGACACCCCACGCTAGTAGGGCGGGTCCCCGACGCTCGGCTAGCCGCCGTGCGACGCGCCGGTCGGGTTGGCGGGCGGCTACTCGGCGGTGTCGTCCATGCCCGGAGGCAACGTGCCCGACGCGCGCCGCCAGGTGGCCGCCACGCGGCGCTGCGCGACCACCCGTGCCACAGCCATGACAGCGGCTGAGGCCGCAGCCCAGGTCACCGCTTCTCGCCACCGGACGTCGGGGTGCGCGGGATCGGCCGGCGGTTCCTTGCCGGTTGTCTTGGTCCATCCCTTGCTCAAGACCTTGCGGGCAACCGCTGTCGTGGCCGCGGCGCCGATCCCCGACAGGACCTTGTGGCCGAGCTTCCCGCTGTTGTCGCTCGCGGCCGCGTCGGCCACCGCGGCGCCGGTCCCGTCAGTTTTCATGGGCACAGCCTGACACGATGCGCCCGTGCCACCGCAAGTTCAGCTCAGCCCAGCCCAGGCTCGCCGCCTCGCCGTCGCGGCACAGGGACTGGGCGGCCACGGCCCGTCGCGCGGGCGCCCGGTCGCAACCGCCGACCGACGCCACCTTCGTCGCGTGCTTCAGCACACCGCTCTCTTTCAGATCGACAGCGTCAACGTTCTGGCTCGTGCCCATTACCTGCCCGCCTACTCCCGGCTGGGCCGGTACGACCGTGACCTGCTCGATGACATGGCGTTCCGGCACCGCGAGCTCTTCGAGTACTGGGGCCACGAGGCCGCCCTGCTGCCGGTCGACCTGCATCCGCTGTTGCGGTGGCGGATGAAGCGCGCCGAGGCGAAGATCGGCACCTGGAGCGGCGTCGCGCGGCTCGCGCAAGAGCGTCCTGGCTACATCGAAGAGGTCTACGCCGACGTCGTGGCCCGCGGCCCGGTGTCCGCCGGCGAGGTCGCCGACGACACCGCGCGCAGCACCGAGAACTGGGGCTGGAACTGGTCGCCTGCGAAGACCGCGCTGGAGTACCTGTTCTGGTGCGGCCGGATCACCACGGCAGCGCGGCGTAACTTCGAACGGTCCTACGACCTACCCGAGCGGGTGCTGCCACGTCGGGTGCTCGACCTGCCGACTCCCGACGACGCGGCCGCGCACCGCGAGCTGCTGATGATCGCGGCGTGGTGCCATGGCATCGGCACGGTTTCCGATCTCGCCGACTACTTCCGGCTGAAGAACCCCGAGGCCAGGCCGCGCATCGCGGAACTGGTCGAGGACGGCCGGCTGACCGAGGTCGCCGTCGAAGGCTGGCGTCACCCGGCGTACGTCGTTGCGGGCACGAAGATCCCGCGCAAGGTGAGCGGGTCGGCGCTGCTGGTGCCGTTCGATCCGCTGATCTGGGAGCGCGACCGCACCGAGCGGCTGTTCGGGTTTCGCTACCGCATCGAGATCTACGTGCCCCAGCACAAGCGGACGCACGGCTACTACGTCCTGCCGTTCCTCCTCGACGACCGGCTGGTCGCGCGGGTCGATCTGAAATCGGACCGAGCAGTGGGGGTGCTGCGAGTTCAAGGCGCCTGGGCCGAGCCGGACGCGCCGGACCACACTGCCCACGCGCTGGCTGAGGAGCTGCGACTGCTGGCCGAGTGGTTGGGGCTGAGTGGCGTCGTCGTGGCGAAGAAGGGCGACCTCAGCGGGCCGCTCTTGCTGCGGCTCGCTCGTTCTTGATGGCGGTCGCGAGCTCTTCGGCGCGTCGGCTGGAGACCAGCCAGTAGGGGACGGGCTGCGGGTTGGAGAGCCGGAGCATCACTGCCGGTCCGATCCAGCCCCGGACGACGGTCTTCGCCGCGGGATCGGCTTGTGGGCCGAGTCGCAGCCGCGCCGCGTCACGGTCGAGTGGCTGGATGGACGTGATGGTCGTCACCGACAGCTCGTCCTTGCCGGCGATCAGCTTTCCGTCCTGCACCCGCACCCGGACCCGTCCGGCGATCACGAGCGGAACGATGAAGAAGCCGACGAGGAACACC
>DASZYY010000128.1:0-1983 GCA_035545175.1 Mycobacteriales bacterium | reverse complement strand
CGGGTGCCCGAGCAACCGAGCGGATGACCGAGCGCGATCGCGCCGCCGTCACGGTTGACCGTCTCGATGTCGAGGCCCAGCCGTCGTACGCCGGCGAGCACCTGGACGGCGAACGCCTCGTTGATCTCCACCGCCTCGAGGTCGGACACCGACCAGCCGGTCCGTGCCAGCACCTTCTGCGTCGCGACGACGGGACCGAGGCCCATCACCGACGGCGGGACGCCACCGGAGGCCGCCGAGACGATGCGCGCGCGGGGTGTCAGGCCGTGACGGCTCACGGCCTCCTCGCTCGCGACGATGACGGCCGCGGCACCGTCGGACAGCGGTGAGGCGGACCCTGCGGTGACGACGCCGCCGTCACGGAAAGCGGGTTTCAGCTTCGCAAGCCGTTCGAGGCTCGTGTCGGCGCGCGGCCCCTCGTCCGTCGTGAACGAACCGGCGTCCGTGTCAACCGCGACGAGCTCGGCGTCGAACCGGCCGTCCTTCTGCGCCGCCGTCGCGCGCTCGTGCGACCGGAGCGCGAACGCGTCGGAATCCTCTCTCGTGATGCCGTCGAGCGCCGCCACCTCTTCGGCCGTCTCGCCCATCGGCAACGTGGCCTTGCCGTCGTCGAGCGCCCGCATCTTCGGGTTGACCAGCCGCCAGCCGAGCGAGGTGTCGGAGACCTCGCCCGGGCGCGCCCATGGCGTGCCCGGCTTGGCCATGATCCACGGCGCGCGGGTCATCGACTCGACACCGCCGGCGACAACGACCTCCGCCTCGCCGGCTCGGACCGAGTTGGCCGCTGAGCTGATGGCCTGCAACCCGCTCGCGCAGAGCCGGTTGACCGTGAACCCTGGCGTGGCCATCGGCAACCCGGCGAGCAGCGCCGCCATGCGCGCGACGTTGCGGTTGTCCTCGCCCGCCTGGTTGGCCGCGCCGAACACGACCTCGTCGATCGCATCGTCCGGCACGCCGGACCGGGTCACGACCTCACGCACGACCAACGCCGCGAGGTCGTCGGGGCGCACCCCGGCCAGCGCACCGCCGTACTTCCCCATCGGGGTGCGGACACCGTCGACGATGTAAGCGACGCGCTCGGTCATGAGCGTCAGTCTGACGGAACGACGATTGCCGTCGCGACCGCGGCAAGGCCTTCACCGCGTCCGGTCAGGCCAAGCCCGTCCGTCGTGGTCGCCGACAACGACACCGGCGCACCGACGGCCTCGGACAGGGCCGCTTCAGCCTCCGCCCGACGGGGCCCGAGCTTCGGGCGCTCGCCGACCAGCTGGATGGCGACGTTGCCGACCGACCATCCGCCGCCGGTCACCCGCCGGACCGTCTCGGCGAGCAGCGCGATCCCGCTCGCCCCGGCCCACCGCGGATCGTCGGTTCCGTAGTTGCTGCCGAGATCGCCCATGCCCGCCGCCGACAACAGCGCGTCACAGGCGGCATGCGCGACGACGTCGCCGTCGGAGTGACCGGCGAGGCCGACCTCGTCGGCCCACACCAGACCGGCGAGCGCGAGCACCCGGCCGGCTTCGAACGGATGTACGTCGACTCCGATCCCGACCCGGGGCGTGCTCAAGAGCCGGCCTTCGAGACCGACGCTTCGACGACTTCGGCGAAGACCAGCCGACCGTTCGCGGTGATGACGACGCTGTTCACCCGCACTGTGACGTCCTTGCCGACGAGCGAGCTGCCGCGTTCCACGACGACCATCGTGCCGTCGTCGAGGTACCCGACGCCTTGTCCCCGCTCCCGGCCGGGCTTGATCACCTGGACGGTCACGTCCTCGCCCACCACGACGGGCGGGCGCAACGCCAGCGAGAGGGCGTGGAGGTTCAGCACCGAGACGCCGGAGGTGGTTGCCGACTTGGCGAGGTTGGCGTCGAGGGTGAGCAGTGCCCAGCCCTCGTCGAGGCAGGTCCGGCTCAGCTTCTCGTCGACCTCGGGGACGTCCGGCTGCGGGTCCGGGATGACGTCGAGGTCGACGAACGGCTC
>DASZYY010000127.1:0-5678 GCA_035545175.1 Mycobacteriales bacterium | reverse complement strand
GGCCGCCGGGCAATCGCGGCGACCACGAACGCCGCCGGCCACGGACTCGCGACGAGGTGCGCCGACGCGCCCGGATGCCGGAGGGCAAGCGGTGCGGCCGCGGTGCCGTATCGGAACCGCTTGGCGAGGCGGGCCGGCCAGTCGATCGGCTCGTCGTGCAAGACCACGACTGCCGGGTCGTAGCGAACTCGCCAGCCTGCGGCGTCCAGTCGCCAGACCAGGTCGACGTCCTCGCCGTAACGCAGGTCGTCGTCGAAGCGCCCAACCTGGTCGAGTGCGGCCCGGCGTACGACGAGAGCCGCAGTCGGGACGTAGCCCACCACGCCGAGCGGATGCACCCGGGCTTCGGCCGGGCCGAGATCGAGCAAGCCGCAGTTGTCGCGGTAACGATGCGAGGTCTCCCGACGCGCCGAGACCACGCGAGGCGCCACCGCACCGACCGCCGGGTCGGCGAAGTGCCCCGCAGCTCGCGCCAGCCAGTCGGCGGGCACCCGGCAGTCACTGTCGACGAACGCGACCAGCTCGGACTCGATCGCATCGAGGCCGGCGTTGCGGGCCGCCGCCGGACCGGTAGAGGACTCGATGCGCCGAAGCCGGGCGCCATGCCGTTGCGCCACCGACGCGATCGCGCGCGGGTCGGCCGAACCGTCGTCCACCACGATTACGCGCGCGCCGGCGCCGAGCGCCTCGAGACAGCGGTCGAGGGCCCCCGCCCGGTCGCGCACCGGGACCACAACTGTCGCATCGGCGGTGGGGAGCGGGGCGGGTCGCGGGTGGGCGAGCCCGGCATCGGTGAGGCGCCGGGCGAGGACGCCCGCACCCGGCGAGCCGACGCGGCCGGCCCGCAGATCCGACCACGCGACGCGACCTCCTTCGGACAGCCGCAACATCCGGCGCGGGCTGCCGCCGAGTAGTCGGCCGTCAGCAAGCTCACGCGTGTTGCGGTCGATCGCGAGCGTCGTGCCTTCCGGCATGGCGGGCGCGACTGGGGCGCTCACAGCGCGAGCCCGCCGTCGACCGGGACGATCGCACCGGTCATGGCGCTGCTCGCCTCGCCGGCGAGGAACGCGATGACGGCGGCGACCTCGGCCGGCTCGACGAGCCGCGCGACCGGCTGCTGCTGCGCGAACTCCCCCGACTCGGGCAGCCCGTAGAGTCGCGCACTCTCGTGCAGCATCGCGGTGTCGGTGGATCCCGGGCTGATCGCGTTGGCGGTCACCCCGGTCGGGCCGAGCTCACCGGCAAGCGCACGGATGAGCCCCGTGACCCCGGCCTTCGCCGCGCTGTACGCCGTCAGCATGGCCAGTCCGCGGCTGGCTGCCGCCGAGGAGACCGCGATGAACCGCCCGCTGCGCGGGCTGGGACGCCGAAGCAATGCGGGGACCGCGGCGCGGGACAAGTTGAGGATCCCACCGAGATTGATGTCGATCAGCAACCGCTCGATGTCCGGCGAGAGCTCCCACTGGTTGACTCCCCCGCCGATCACGCCGGCGCAGCCAACGGCTACGTCGAGCCCGCCCCAGCGGTCTTCCGCCTCGGCGACTGCGGCAGCCAGTGCCGCGGCGTCGCGCACGTCGGCGACGTGGGCCGCGACCCGGTCGCCGGCAGCCGTCGATGCCACGACGTCGTGCAGGTCGGCCTCGCTGGCGAGGGAGTACGGCAGTGCCGAGATGTCGACGCCGATGTCGACGGCAAGTACCGCGAAGCCGTTGTGCGCAAGCGCGCGCACGGTCGCGGCGCCGATTCCGCGCCCGGCTCCGGTGACGAGGGCGACCCGCTCGCTCATGCGCGCCACCGTGCGACGTCGTCGACGAGCTGACCCGCGATGGTCGCGAGCAGCGCATCGCCCTCCTTTGCCGATGCCCCGACCGGGTCGCCGAGCACTCCGTTCGTACTGACGGCGTGCACCCCCGCCTCGCGTAGCCGCGGCATCAGTTCGGACAGCGGACGGGTGTTGCCAGGCACGGCGTTGAACGGGCGGACCGCCCGCGGGCGCAAGGCGAGCAGCATCGATGTCTCGGCGCGCCCCGCGTGCGGGTCACCCTCCCAGCGCGGCAGGAACATCATCACGGCGTGGCCCTCGTCACGGGCTCGGGTCACGCCGCGCAGCAGTGCCTCACCGTTGCCGCCGTGGCCGGAGACGAAGATCACGCCGTCGAAGCTCGCGGCCGCCGAGCGGACCAGCTCGATGACGACGAGCTCGAGTGCCTCCTGGCCGATCGACAATGTCCCCGGGAACCCGGCGTGCTCACCACTCGAGCCGTAGGGCAAGGGGGGCGCGACGACGATGTCGTGCCGTTCCGCGGCCAGCAGCTCGCACAAGACGACCGCGATCTCGGTGTCGGTGGAGAACGGCAGGTGCGGACCGTGCTGCTCGGTCGAGCCGAGCGGGACGGCGAGCAGCTTGCGCTCGTCGCCGGCCAGGTCCGGCCAGGCGAGGTCGGCCAGTGACGTCATGAAAGGGACCTAGGCCAGCGGGCTGGTGTCGCAGGCCCGGTCGGGCCGGCGGCCGATCGTGATCGGAACGACCCGGGAGTGATCGGGCGACGGGCGCGGCGTGCTGCCGGCGGGCACGGCCGCGAGGGAGGACTCGCCGTGTCCCTTCACACACTCCGGGTCGGGACCGTCGAGCGGCAGACCGGTGAAGAACTTCGCCGCCATGCACCCACCCCGGCAGGCGTCGTACGACGAGCACTTGGTGCACGCGCCGCCGGTCTGTGGGCTGCGCAGGTCGGTGAACAGCGAGGACTCCCGCCACACCGCCTCGAAGCCGCCGGAGTCGCGCACATTGCCGGCGAGGAACTGCTCGTGGATCGCGAACGGACAGGCGTAGACGTCGCCAACCGGGTCGACCAGACACACGACGCGACCGGCGCCGCACAGGTTCAGGCCAGGGAGCGCGTCCCCGTAGGCGCCGAGGTGGAAGAACGAGTCGCCGGTGAGGACGTTCTCGCCGTTGGCGAGCAGCCAGTCGTAGAGGCCGCGCTGCTGCTCGGGCAGCGGATGCAGCTCGTGCCAGACCGATGCACCGCGACCGGCCGGTCGAAGCCGCGTGATCCGCAGCTGCGCGTCGTAGCGGTCGGCGATCGCCTTGAACTCGTCGAGCTGGTCGACGTTGTGCCGCGTCATCACGACGGAGATCTTGAACCCGCGCATGCCGGCGGCGGCGAGGTTCTCCATCGCGCGGATCGCGGTCACGAACGAACCCGGCCCACGGATGGCGTCGTTGACCTCCGCGGTTGCACCGTCGATCGAGATCTGGACGTCGACGTAGTCGCTGGCCGCGAGTCGCTTCGCGATCTCCGGCGTGATCTTGACGCCGTTGGTCGAGAACTTCACACCGACGTGGTGGGCGGTCGCGTAGTCGACGAGCTCCCAGAAGTCGCTGCGCACGGTCGGCTCACCGCCGCCGATGTTGACGTAGAAGACCTGCATTCGCTCGAAGGTGTCGATGAGCGACTTGCACTCGTCGGTCGACAGCTCGCGCGGGTCACGGCGACCGGAGCTCGACAGGCAGTGCGTGCAGGCAAGGTTGCAGGCGTAGGTGAGCTCCCAGGTCAGACAGATCGGCGCGTCAAGACCGAGCTCGAACTCGTCGAGCAAGGTGGCGGTCATGATGCCGTCCGTTCCCGAATCATGTCGGTCCCGGCGAGCCCGGCCAGCGCACGCTCGTACGTCGGGGTCTCTGCCGCGCTCACACCGGAGTCCGACAGCGCGGCGCGCGCCGAGTCGGAGGAGTTGAGTCGCTGCACCGCGTCGAGCAGCGTCGGCGTCTTGAGGAAGGACAGCCGGCGCGTGCCGAAGTGGTAGAGCAGAGCGCCGAAGCGCTCCCGCCGGATGGCGACGCTGGGATGAACCTCCCAGGCGCTGTCCAGGTCGAAGGACTTAGTAGACACCGCACATGCCGTCGATCGAGACGTCCTCGACGAGCACGTCTTCGACAACGACCTCGTCGACCGACTCGTCGGTCTGGGCCTCTACCACTGCATCAGTTGCGGTCGGCGTCATTGCCTCTCCCCTGTGTTGATGACAAGCGTCTCGAGCGACAGCCGGACAATATCGACACTCGGTGCCAGAATCAACGCCGTGGGACGTGGCAGGCCTCGCGAGACCAGCGCGCGAGAGCTCGAGCTGGTCGCGCTCGACCTGTTTGCCACCCAGGGCTTCACCCAGACGTCGGTCGAGCAGATCGCTACCGGGGCGGGCGTCAGCAAGCGGACCTTCTTTCGCTACTTCGACTCGAAGACCGCCGTGTTGTGGCACGACTTCGACAACGAGGTCGAGGAGCTGCGAGCGGCATTCGCCCGTGTGAGCGACCGGACACCGCTGATGACCGCGATCCGGCAGGTTGTGGTGAGCGTCAACCGGTACCGCGCCGAGGACGTGCCCGAGCTCCGCACCCGGATGCGGCTGATCGGCACCGATCCGGCCCTGGAGGCAAGTGCCGCCACGCGGTACGACGCGTGGGAACGCGCGGTCTCGGACTTCGCGGCCGCTCGGCTCGGCGAGCCGGCCGACGCGTTGGTCCCGCTGGCCATCGGTCGCACGACGCTCGCGGCGTGCCGCGCCGCATACGACGTCTGGCTAAGTCGGGCGGACGCGGACCTCACCGTCTACCTCGACCAGAGCCTCCGTGCCCTGGCAACCGGATTCCGCCCAAGCTAGGTCGCCCACCGAGCTAGCGCACTGTGAGCTTCAGCGTCGCACTCGCTGCTGAGGTGTGGCGCTTGTCAGCCGGCAGGTAGACGCGAAGTCGCTGCTTGCCGGCATGGCCCGGCTGATAGCTCAGCTTGTAGTGCAACGCGTACGGACCTTCCGACTTCGAAAGCGTCTGGAAGGTCACGGCCTTGGCGATCGTCTTCCACTCACCGTCGATGTTCCGCTGCAAAGCCACCGTCACCATGTAAGCCGAGCTCAATGTGCCGTTGATGGTCACCGCGTGCCCATGCTTGACGACGGTCTTCGAAAGCGCCGCCGTCGTCGACGTGGTCGACGGCACCGCGAAGGTGCTCACGACGTCGAGCGGGTCGGTCGAGTGCACGTCCGCTCGCACCTGGTAGGTCGTGGACGCAGTCTGCGGAAAGTGGGGCGTGAAGGAGGCAGTCCCGTCAGCGGCGGTGATCGCGCCGATTCCGGTGGCCGAGTACGTGGACGAACCCCCGACCTTTGCCCAAAGGTCGAGGTGAACGTCGCCAAGTGGGACAGTCCCTTGCGGGCCGAAGCGAACGAATGTGGCCGTGAAAGTCGGCGCCGTGCCCACAGCGGCGGACTTCGGTGCCTTCACGAACAGCACGTCGGTACTCGTCCCACCCGTGATGGTGAATCGCAACGCCTGGTACGTGTTCGCCGATGCGGGACCGAGGTTGAACATCGATACCGACACCTTCTGCCCGACCGGTGCGGGGATCACTGCATACGTTCCCCACGCGCTACTGAGCATGGCCGCGGCTGTGCCGTCGTCAGCGGTGTGGGGTGGGGTCGCTCCCGCGGCGTAACGAATCGAGTAGATCTGCTGACCCGGCGTCGGGTAGAAGACCTCGGTGGTCCCGTCGCCGAGCGCCTGGTAGCCGACGTTGCTGACCGGCGCACCTTCAGATTCCGTGGCTGCCGGACGAACGACTTCCGTGGACGTCACGTTGTCGGAGCTGTCCTCCGCGAACGCGACGATGGTGTAGGTG
>DASZYY010000126.1:0-2852 GCA_035545175.1 Mycobacteriales bacterium | reverse complement strand
GCCGCTGCGATGTCCTGGGGAGTGCCGGCGCGGCGTACCGGGGTCTGCTTGGCGATCAGGTTCACGTCGGGCAGGTCGCCCTTGTCCTCGGCGCGCCGCACCATCGGGGTGTCGATGAAGCCGGGCGGGATGGTGTTGACCGTGATGCCCCTCGGGGCGAGCTCGACGGCGAGTGCCTTGGTGATGCCGATGACGCCACCCTTCGACGCGACGTAGTGCGCCATCCGTTTCGCGCCGCTCTGCGCGCTGGACGAGGAGATCGTGACGATCCGGCCCCAGCCGCCGGCGAGCATGTCGGGCACTGCAGCCTGCAGGCAGTTGAAAGTGCCGGTCAGGTTGACCGCGATCATCCGGTCCCACTGCGCGGCCGAGATGCCGGTGAAGTCGCTGAACTCATCGAGGCCCGCGCTGGTCACGACGACCTCGATCGGTCCCAGCTGCTCGCGAACGGCGGCGTACGCCGCGTCGATCGCCGCTCGGTTCGCGACGTCGGCCTGCAGCCCGATGGCGGTGCCGCCGGCCTCGTTGATCGCGGCGGCTGCCTTCTCGGCCGCTTCGGCGGACAGGTCGACGACCGCGACCTTGTCGCCGCGGGCAGCGAGCTGCCTGCAGATCTCCAGACCCATCCCGGACCCGCCACCGGTGACCACTGCGACTCTTTGCATCGGGCGAGTATCGCTCAGATCCGCCGTTCTGCAACAGCGACTCTCGCTATTGAGAATGCCATTACCGTTCGGATATAACTTGAGCCGTGCGCATCGGTCTGATGGTCGGTCCGGATCCCGGTCGCTACCGGGAGTCGGTCGCCAAGCTCGAGGCCGACGCCGTCGCCGCCGAGCAGGCGGGCTTCGCCTCGATCTGGATCGCGCAGCCGCCCGACGACTTCGACGCGCTGACGGCGTGCGCGTTGATGGGGCGGGTGACCGGCAAGGTCGAGATCGGTACGGCGGTCGTGCCGTTCCAGAGCCGCCACCCGGTGGCGATGCTGCAGCAGACGTTGTCGACCCAGGCGGTCTGCGAGGGTCGGCTCACCCTCGGCGTCGGGCCGTCACATCACTGGGTGATCGAGAACATGATGGGCCTGCCGTACGAGAAGCCGGTGCGGCTCGTACGCAGCTATCTCGAGGTGCTCAACGCCGGGTTCGCGGGCCCGGGCCCGGTCGACGTCGAGAACGAGCACTTCAAGATTCACAACCCGATCGCGATCACCGACATCACGCCGACGCCGATCCTGCTGGCCGCGCTCGCGCCGCTGATGCTGAAGATCGCGGGTGAGCTGACCGACGGCACCGTGCTGTGGATGGCGGATGCGCGCAACATCGGTGAGCACATCGCGCCGAGCATCTCCAAGGCCGCAGCCGACGCGGGCCGGCCGGCGCCGCGCATCGTCGCCGGGGTACCGGTCACGCTGTGTCGCAAGGACGAGGTCGACGGTGCGCGCCAGTGGGCCCGCAAGGCGATGAGCCACTCCGACTACTCGCCGAACTATGAGCGCCTGCTGGAGCACGGCGACGCGAAGGACTCCGGCGACTTCCTGGTCGCCGGGGACGAGAACGACGTGCGGACCAGCCTCGAGCGGTATCGCGATGCCGGTGTCACCGACTTCTCCGCGCGCCTGCTGCCCTACGGCAAGACCCGCGAGGAACGGATCGAGTCACGGGATCGGACCACGGCATTCCTCGCCTCGCTCTGCCCCGAGCTCTGAGAAGGTGCACCTCGATCACGTCGTGATCTTCGTCGCCGACGCCGATCGCAGCCTCGCCTTCTACCGGGATGCGCTGGGCCTGGGCACCATCGTCGATCGCGAGTTCGACGGGCCCTGGCCGGAAATGTTCGGCGGCATCGGCTCGGCGCGGCTGCGCGCGATGATCCTCGGCGACCCGGACCATCCTGACCGTGGCAACGTCGAGCTGCTGACGATGGCGGATCCGGTCGAGGCCGGCCCCGGGGCGCTCCCCATCAGAACCGGAACCGTCATGCTGTCGTTCATGGTGGATCTCGCCGTGGTGCTGCCGAAGCTCGAAGCGGCCGGCGGTAGCGACGTACGGCGCGCGACCCTGAAGAACGGAGTCGACGTCGCGACGCTGCGCGATCCGGACGGCACCTTGGTCGAGCTGCTCAACGTGCCATGAGCGAGGCTCCATGAGCGGGCCGCTCGCCGGCCTGCGGGTGCTCGAGGTCGGCCACATTCTCGCCGGGCCGTTCGCGACGATGCTGCTTGCCGACCTCGGCGCCGACGTGATCAAGATCGAGTCGCACACCGGCGACCTCTCCCGCGAGGTCGGGTCGCAGTACGTCGACGGCCACAACGTCTACTTCGCGAGCATCAACCGGAACAAGCGCAGCGTGCACATCGACCTGTCGAACGAGCAGGGTCAGGCCGAGCTGCATCGCCTGGTCCGCGAGTCCGACGCGCTGTTGGTGAACCTGCGGCCATCGGCGATTCGCAAGCTCGGCCTCGACTACGCCGCGCTCGGCAAGGTGAACCCGAAGATCGTGTGTGTGGCCCTGACCGGCTACGGGTTGGACGGTGAAGAGGCCGAGTGGCCGGCGTTCGACTACGTCATCCAAGCCGGCGTCGGACTTGCCGCGATGACCGGTGAGCCGGACGGGCCGCCGATGCTGCCCGGGTACTCCGCCGTCGACAACTCCTCCGCGATCATGGCGGCGCTCGGCCTCCTCGCGAAGGTGCACGAAGGTAAGGGCGGTCAGGTCGACGTGTCGCTGTTCGACACGATGCTGAGCCAGCTCAACTACAAGGCGGCGGCGTACCTCAACGGCGGGTCGGTGCCGCCCCGGCAGCCGGCCGGTGGTCACAGCTTCTACGTGCCGGCGCAGCTGTTCCCGACCGC
>DASZYY010000125.1:0-3503 GCA_035545175.1 Mycobacteriales bacterium | reverse complement strand
CTCGGCTTCACCGACGACGACTTCGCCGACGGCGGAAGCGACCGTCTGATCGACGCGCTGGTCGCGTGGGGCGACGAAGCCGCGATCGCCGCTCGCGTGAAGGAACACCGGGACGCCGGCGCCGACCACGTCTGCATCCAGGTCGTCAGCGACGACGCCACCGCGTTGCGCGACCAGTGGCGAGCGCTCGCCCCGGCTCTGACCTGAGGCCTCGAGTCGCTACTCGCGCCAGCTCGGCAGATTCAGCCACTCGTAGATCTCGGCGCTGGACTCGCGCGGCGCCCGGCGGCGCTCGAGTCCGCTGCGCCGGTCGGCGTGACGCCGCTCCGCGTCAGCGGTCGGCTCCTCGACGCGCCGGCGCGGCCGCCGTTGCTGGTACACGCGACGCTGCGCACCTCGCCGCTCTTCCGTTGCCACGATGCTCACTTTCCACTCCCGGCTGCGGACGGCTAGAGGCCGAAGTCACAAAACCGACTGGCGAATGCGGGTCATGTCCTCAAATCGGGATGGGGCCCCGCGGACACGTGGTCCGCGGGGCCATTCGGTAGTAACCATCCCCTACCAAACCGAGAGCATCTGTACGGCGCGGCGAGCAGCCTCAGCGCGTCGTTGCCGACGACGCATGACCGCCAACCGCCGTACGAACTCCTTCCGTCGGTTCTGGTCGCTGACCCGTACTCGCTCGCGGGTCTGCGCCTCGACCATCAGTTCCTGCAACATCTGCGTTCTCCTCGACACGTTCGGACACGGATTCTTCGATGTGTGGCCAGCCGGTCGGGGGTGTCCCCGCACGTAGTTTTCGAGCGAAGCGAGAGAACTTCGTGCGGTTAAGCGGCGATTACCTCGTCCTTGCGCGGACGACCTCGCGGCCGCTTGCGCGGCACGACAACGCCTTGGACGACAAGCTGGCCACCCCAGACACCCCAGGGCTCGCGTCGCTCGAGCGCCTCGCTGAGGCAGGACAGCCGAAGTGGGCAGTCCAAGCACAGCGCCTTGGCGCGCTCGACGTCGTTCGGCGACTCGGCAAAGAACAGATCCGGGTCGACCAGGTGACAGGGCAGTGCACAGTCGATCGCGTGGGCCATCTCCTACCCACCTCCTTTTCTTGTCGGGTCGATCTCGTTGGGGCAAACAAAAAGGCCGCGGACCCTTTCGGGTGCCGCGGCCTGTGGTTCGCCGGTCTGTTTCAGACCGGATACCTGAAGGCTCTGGCACCCCCGCCGTGCTTGCGGTTTGCAGCCGTGACTGCAGCGGCCGGCGCGATCGCGAGCTGGTCCGTCCACTTGGACATGCCGAAGACGGCGCCAGTCGCGCGCGTCGACACCGGCGATACCCAGGCACGGGTGGCCGCCGACGTCGAGTTCGTGTAACCGCTCATCGTGGGCACCTCCTTCGCCTGTTCGCTTCCCGGGACGACGCACGTGTCATTTCCGGCTTGTCCTCGCACGATAAACGGCGGGACAGAGTGGCGCAAAGCATTTATCGAAAGTTCTTGGTCACAAGATGGTTTCGACGCCAAGAACAGCGCTTCCTAGACCTGTTTCGAGCCGATTACGCGCAGCAGGCCCTCTTGGACCATCGACACCACATGGACGCCATCGCGCGTGAACAGCCGGCCGATCCCGAGCCCGCGGCCGCCCGAGACGCTGGGCGACTGCTGGTCGTAGAGCAGCCAGTCGTCGGCGCGGAACGGCCGGTGGAACCACATCGCGTGGTCGAGGCTGGCGACCATGACCTCGCGGTCGTCGTCCCAGGTGAGGCCCCCGGCGAGCAGCGCCGAGTCGAGCAGCGTGAGATCGCTGGCGTAGGTGACCGCGCAGACGTGGACCAGCGGGTCGTCCGGCATCTCACCGGCCGCCTTCAACCACACCTGCTGACGCTGCCGGTCCTTGGTGTCACCGTTCGGCAGCCACGGCGGGTCGTCGACGTACCGGAGGTCGACCGGGCGCGGCCGCGACCAGTGCGGCGACTCCGGCAACCCGAGCGACTTCGCCCGCTCGGTCAGCGTCGGGACGGTCTCCGGGTCGGGTGCGTCGGGCATCGGGGAGGCGTAGTCCGCGCCGGGCTCCTCGACCTGGAAGGAGGCCGACAGGTGGAAGATCGCCTCGCCGTGCTGTACGGCGACGACCCGGCGGGTGGTGAACGACCGGCCGTCACGGATCCGGTCGACCTGGTAGACGATCGGCACGGCCGGGTCGCCCGGGCGCAGGAAGTAGGCGTGCAGTGAGTGGACGTGGCGGTGCTCGGGCACCGTCTTGCCGGCGGCGACGAGTGCCTGCCCGGCCACCTGACCACCGAAAACCCGCTGCACGGTCTCGTCCGGGCTGACACCGCGGAAGATGTTCATCTCGACCTGCTCCAGATCGAGGATCGTCAGCAGGTTCGGCAGCGGTTCGCTCACGAGCGGCAACCTACCCGCGGATGACGGACAGGACCTCGTCAGCGTACTGCTCGAGCTTCTTCGGCCCGACCCCCGACACCGCTGCCAGCTCGCTGCGGTCCTGCGGTGCCCGCTCCGCGATTGCGACCAGCGTCTTGTTGTCGAAGACCATGAACGCCGCGATGCCGTCGTCCTGGGCGCGCTGCAGCCGCCACTCGCGCAGCCGGGTGAACAGCGGATCGTCGGGCAGGTCGGCCTTCGCCGCCTTCGGCTTCTCGATCGTCGTGGAGGCCGGCCGGATGCCTTCGAGGAACCGCGACGGCTTGCGGCTTCGGCGACCACCCGGAGCGCGCGCAAAGGCCCACGACAGGCTGAGGTGACGCCGGGCGCGAGTGACCCCGACGTAGAGCAGCCGGCGCTCCTCCTCGATCTGCTCCGGGGTCGAGGCGTGGGTGATCGGAAGCGTGCCGTCGACGAGACCGACCAGGTAGACGGCGTCCCACTCCAGACCTTTCGCGGCATGCAGCGACGCGAGGGTCACGCCTTCCACCGGCGGCGCGTGCTGCGCATCGGCCCGCGACGCGAGCTCAGCGACAAACGCGGGCAGGTCGGCGGCTGGATCGGCGGCGGCGACCTCCTCGGCGAGACCGATGATCGCGCGTAGCGACTCCCAGGCATCTCGCGCTGCGCCGGCGCCGCTCGGCGGCGTGTCGGAGTAGCCCATCGCTGTCAAGACGTCGGCGACAACCGCCGGCAATGACTCCCCCTCGGTCTCCGCTTCGGGTCGAGCCGCTCCGCGCAGCCGCGTCATCGCCTCGCGCACCTCACGGCGGTCGAAGAACCGCTCGCCACCGCGGACGATGTACGGCAGGCCGGCGTCGGCGAGCGCGGCTTCATACACCTCCGACTGCGCGTTGACCCGGAACAGCACGGCCTGCTCCCGCAGGGGCACGCCCTCGGCCTTCAGCCGCGCGATCTGCTGGGCAACCGCGGCCGCCTCGGCCGGCTCGTCGTCGTACGACGCGAACACCGGCGACGGACCGTCGCCCGCCTGCGCACGCAGCCGCGATTCGGGCTCGACCCGGTTGGCCAGATCCACAACCTGGTTCGTCGAGCGGTAGTC
>DASZYY010000124.1:0-3428 GCA_035545175.1 Mycobacteriales bacterium | reverse complement strand
GCCGGATGAGCCGGCGCGCGTAGCGTGGATTGATGCCTTCGGACCGCCCGCCGCGCCTGCGCCCCATCTCCCCCGGGACGATCGCGGACAACGTCAGCGCGCCCGAGGGAATCGACGACGCCGAGCTCGTGGCGCTGCTCTACGACGCCCTCGCGACACTGCCCCCGCCGGAACGGGCGGCCGCGATGGTGGCGATCGGCCTCGGCGAAGGCGCTGCGGGAGTCGCCGTCGAGCTCGACCTCGACCCGGCGGATGCCGATGCCCTCACCCGCAACGCGCTGCAGCTGCTGCGTGGTGCGCTCGCCGACCTCGACCTCGACGAGCCGGCGTACTTCGGCCGGCTGGAGCGCCGTAGAAACACGAAAAGCTCGGACCACTAGGTCCGAGCTCTCGCGTCCGACTCGCCAGGTCTGCCTCTCGGCAATGGTTCGCTCTAAGCGACAAAGGTTGGGACCGGGGGCCATGGATCGAGCCGGCGGCCGCCTCTCGGCGACCGTGTTCTTAACGTATCGCAGGCCCACCCGCATTCCCATCCAACCCGGCCGCCAACCAGCCGATTTCCGTCGACGGCTGCGCAGCCGCCCACCAAACTGCCATCATTCGCGCCATGGCGAGGTGGACAGCTCAGGACATCCCCGACCAATCGGGCCGGGTCGCGGTCGTCACCGGCGCCAACAGCGGGCTCGGCTACCACACGGCTCTCGAGCTCGCTCGGCACGGCGCCCGCGTGGTGGTGGCGTCGCGTAGCGACGTGCGCGGCAAGGAAGCGATCGCCCGAATCATCGCGGAAGTCCCCAACGCCGACCTCGACCTTCGCGGCCTCGACCTCGCCGACCTCGCCAACATCCGCTCGTTCGCCGACGGAATCCAGGCGTCGTATCCGTCCATCGACCTGTTGATCAACAACGCCGGCGTGATGGCAATCCCGCGGCAGACGACCGCCGACGGCTTCGAGATGCAGTTCGGCACCAACCACCTGGGCCACTTTGCGCTGACCGGCTTGTTGCTGCCGCTCCTCCTTCGCACGCCGGACGCTCGCGTGGTCACCGTCAGCAGCACCGCCCACAAGCCGGGACGCATCGACTTCGACGACCTGCAGCACGAGCGGAGCTACCGCAAGTGGAAGGTCTACTCGGACACGAAGCTCGCGAACCTGCTGTTCGCCTACGAGCTGCAGCGGCGGCTCACGGCGGGCGACAAGAACCTGATCAGCGTCGCTGCCCACCCCGGCACGTCGGCAACCAACCTGGTCTCGGTCAGCGCCCAGGACAACATCGTCAAGCGCCTCGTCATGCCGGCGGGTGCTCGCCTGATCAGCCAGTCCGCGGCGAAGGGCGCCCTCCCGCAGCTGTACGCCGCGACCGCGCCGGACGTGAAGGGCGGCGAGTACTTCGGACCGAACGGGATCGCCGAGTCGTTCGGCTACCCGAAGCGGGTCGACTCGATCCCGGCGTCGAAGGACCCCGAGATCGCCGCGCGGCTGTGGTCGGTCTCCGAGGAGCTCACCGGCGTCAGCTACGACGCGCTGACGGGATAGCCGGACCCGCTACTGGCTGCGTCGCTTCGCCTCGCGGTAGCGAGTCGCCGCGTCCAGCGTCACCTTGCGCAACCGCACGGTGTCCGGGGTGACCTCGACGCACTCGTCCTCACGGCAGAACTCCAGCGACTGCTCGAGGCTGAGCACCTTGTGCGGGATCAGCGGCACGAGCACGTCACCGGTGCTCGCGCGCATGTTGGTGAGCTTCTTCTCCTTGGTCGGGTTGACGTCGATGTCATCCGACCGTGAGTTCTCGCCGACGATCATTCCCTCGTAGACGTCAGTGCCCGGACCGACGAACATCGTGCCGCGCTCCTGCAGGTTGGCCAGCGCGAACCCGGTGGTCGAGCCGGCCCGGTCAGCGACGAGCGAGCCGGTCGGGCGCGTACGCAGCTCGCCGAACCACGGTTCGTAGCCCTCGTGCACGTGGTGGAGCAGACCAGTACCGCGCGTCTCGGTGAGGAACTCGGTCCGGAAGCCGATCAGGCCGCGCGCCGGCACGAGGTACTCCATGCGCACCCAGCCGGTGCCATGGTCGACCATCTGCTCGAGCCGCCCCTTGCGAAGCGCCATGAGCTGGATCAGCACGCCTTGGTAGTCACTCGGCGCGTCGATCGTCAGCCGCTCGACGGGCTCGTGCAGCTTCCCGTCGATCTCGCGGGTGACCACCTGCGGCTTGCCCACGGTGAGCTCGAAACCCTCGCGCCGCATCAGCTCGACAAGGATCGCCAGCTGCAGCTCACCGCGGCCCTGCACCTCCCAGGTGTCGGGGCGGTCGGTAGGCAGAACGCGAATCGACACGTTGCCGACGAGCTCGGAGTCGAGCCGGTTCTTCACCAGCCGCGCGGTGAGCTTCTTGCCGCTCTTGCCCGCCAGCGGTGAGGTGTTGATGCCGATCGTCATCGAGATGTTCGGCTCGTCGATCGTGATGACCGGCAACGGCCGGGGATCGTCCGGATCGGCAAGGGTGTCGCCGATCATGATCTCGGGGATGCCGGCGATCGCGACGATGTCGCCGGGGCCGGCCGACTCGATCGGCACTCGCTCGAGCGCCTCGGTGCCGAGCAGCTCGGTGAGCTTGACCCGCTCGATGCTGCCGTCGTGACGCGACCAGGCGACCGTCTGCCCCTTCTTCATCTCGCCGTTGTGGATCCGGCACAGTGCGAGCCGGCCGAGGTACGGCGAGGCGTCGAGGTTCGTGACGTGTGCCTGCAGCGGTGCCAGCTCGTCGTACGTCGGCGCCGGGATCGTGTCGCGCAGCACCTGGAACAGCGGCTCGAGGTCAGGGCTGTCCGGGCTCGAGCCGTCCGCCGGACGGTTGAGTGACGCCTGGCCGGTCTTGGCCTGGCAGTAGACGATCGGGAAGTCGATCTGCTTCTCGTCGGCGTCGAGGTCGAGGAACAGCTCGTAGGTCTCATCCACGACTTCGCCGATCCGCGCGTCGGAGCGGTCGACCTTGTTGATGATGAGAACGACCGGCAGGTTTGCGGCAAGCGCCTTGCGCAGAACGAACCTGGTCTGCGGGAGCGGACCTTCGCTCGCGTCGACCAGGAGTGCCACTCCGTCGACCATGGACAGCGCCCGCTCGACCTCGCCGCCGAAGTCGGCGTGCCCAGGCGTGTCGACGATGTTGATCGTCAGGTCGCCGTGATGGACCGCGGTGTTCTTCGCGAGGATCGTGATGCCCTTCTCGCGCTCCAGGTCCATCGAGTCCATGACGCGCTCGTTGACGCTGCCCTCGTCGGCCTGGTGCGCGGTGAACGCGCCGGACTGCCACAGCATCGCGTCGACCAGCGTGGTCTTGCCGTGGTCGACGTGGGCGATGATCGCGACGTTGCGGAGGTCAGTGCGTTGGGCCACGACATGCCAGGCTACGAGAGCCGCTTTCTAT
>DASZYY010000123.1:0-5499 GCA_035545175.1 Mycobacteriales bacterium | reverse complement strand
GCCGACAAGCACGGCATGTCGCTGATCCACATGGCGATCGCGTTCGTCATCAACCACCCGGCCGTGACCTCGGCGATCCTCGGGCCGCGAACGATGGACCACCTCGAGTCACAGATCGGCGCGGCGGACGTCGTGCTGACCGACGAGATCCTCGATGCGATCGACGAGATCGTGCCGCCCGGCGTGACGTTGCACGACGCCGACCGCGGCTACGACCCGCCGGCGATCATCGAGGCAGCCCGGCGCCGGCGGTAACCCAGGCTTTATCGGCCTCCCCGAGAATGAACCGGGGGGCAGAGACATGCGCAGGGCACGACGACGGACGTATGCGCTGGTGGCGGTCGTTGCGACGCTCGTCAGTGCCGGGCCGGCGTACGCCGGCGGGCGGCACCCAGCACATCACCCGGCGTCAGGGGTCATCGCGCGGGCACCCATGCCGGCGGATCCGTCCCTCCGGCTTGGCCGCAACGAGGACATCGAGCCTGGGATCGCCGTTGCACCGAACGGTGTCTTCTGGGCCGCCGCCACCGTGAACGAGGACCAACGACGGGGCATTCTGCTGCAGGGCCCGATCCCGGAGGAGAACAACCCGACCTCCGCGTTCGCGAACAGCGACATCTGGAAGTCCACGGACGGCGGGCGCACCTACCAGTGGGTGGCGGATCCGTTCGGTCTCGTCGAGGGTCAGATGGGGCTCGCCGGTGGCGACACCGACGTCGCCGTCGCGGGCGCAGCCAACTCCAACGGCGCGTACAACGTCTACGTCGCAAGCCTGTGGGCCACCGGCGTGCCTGACGTGCCGGGCCTGATCGGTGACATCGATCTTGCGGTCAGCCAGGACAACGGCCGGACCTGGACGGTCGACAAGCTTGCTGCCTCGTTGCCCCTCGACGACCGGCCGTGGCTGGCGACCGACGGCGCGTGCATCGTCTACCTCGAGTACCACACCCTTCCCACCGACGCGACCGCGGTCAATCGCTACAACCTCTGCGACCTCTCCGATGACGTGGCCGGCGCGACGCTCGTGCCGATCTCGTCGACGCGATACGCCACGCTCTTGCCGCGGGCGGTCTCCGGGAAGTCGGACATCTACCTGAACGACGGTTTCGGCAAGCTCGCGGTAGACGCCTCCTCGAAGTCGCCGTACCGGCACCGGATCTACATGCCGGCGATGGACTGCGGCAAGCTGCCGTTGACCACCGAGGTCGGACGCGCCTCCGGCGACCACACGGAATGCCCAGGCAAGACCGAGGTCCACGTGTTGATCAGCGCCGACAACGGCAGGCACTGGCACCTGCAGCCGGTGGCCACTGACGATCATCATGAGCTGGCGCTGTGGGCCACTTGGATCAGCACCGACGCACTTGGCAACGTGTACCTCGCCTGGTGGGATCGCCACCACGTGTTCCTCAACATCTCCCGCGATGGCGGGAAGACGTGGTCGAAACCGAAGCAGGTCGACGTCGCCCCATCGCGAACCGCGGTCCTGGCCAACGTGGCCGCGGCCGGCAAAGGCGTCGTCGACGTCTCCTGGTTCGCGACGAAACGGGTCGGCGACCCCGGTCGCGCCACCGTCATGGGGATGCCCGACCGCCACAGCAGCGCCCCGTGGGTTACCTACGTCGCGCAGTCGTCAGACGGTGGCCGCTCGTTCATCCAGCACCGCGTAACCGGGGTCGTGCACCGCGGCATCGTCTGCACGTCTGGTGACGACTGCGACTTGTTCAACGGTGACCGCGACCTTTGGGAGGACTTCGGTACGGCGATCAGTCCCACCAACGGCAACGTCTCGATCGCCTACTCCGACGACCAACCCCAGGGCGACCTGCACCACGACTACATCGGCTACGTCACCGTCGCCGGCTAGCGCGCGATTGCGGGCTGAGGACGCTCTAGGGTGCTCAGCCGGCAATGAGCGCGTCGGCGGCGGCAAGATCGAAGTCGCCGTGGTCGGATCCGAGGCCCTGTGCGACAAGTCCCGCGGTGGCGCAGCCGAGCACCGCGGCGTCCCTCGGGCGGCGACCAAGCGCGATCCCGCGAAGGAAACCGGCCGAGAACGCATCACCGCAACCTGTCGTGTCGACGACCTCCACCGCAAACGCGGGCACCCGGTCGACGCCCTCCGCGGTGGCGACGACGGCACCTTCCGCGCCGGCTGTCGCGGCGACGCAGCCGATGCCGCGCTCCACCAGCGCCCGGCATCCGGCATCCACCGAGCCCGCGCCGGTCAGCCCGAGCACCTGCTCGTCGTTCGGCAGGAAGAAGTCGAGGTGCGCGAACACCGGCGCGACCCAGTCGACGAGGTCGGCCAGCTGCTCCCCCGGCGCGAGCAGGTCGGCGGAGGTCACGACCCCGCGCTCGCGCGCGAACGCGAGAATCTTCGCGGCCTCGTCGCCACCCATGAACTCCGGCCCGCCCATGTGGAGATGTGCGGCGCTCGCGATCAGGTCCCACGGCGCGTCGGCCGACGTATAGGTCCCGTTCGCTCCCACCACGTGGAAGGCCGGCCGCGAGCCGTCCGGCCGGATCGGCAACACGCTGGCCGAGGTCTGCACGCCGTCGCGGCGGAGCAGGTGAGTGGTGTCGATCCCGGCCTTCGCCAGCAGGGCGAGCAGCGTGTCACCGATCGGGTCGGTGCCGATCGCACCGGCGCTGTACACCTCGGCGCCGAGCTTCGCGAGGGTCAGCGCCGTGCCGCCCGCGGTGCCCGCGGCGGTCATGCGGATCTCCTCGACGATCGCCCCGCCCTGACCCTGCGGGATCGACTCCACCGGCCGGACGAGCACATCGAGGACGTGGACCCCGAGCGTGACGACCTTCATTCGCGGCTGCTCCTTCACGGCGTTGTGGTCGGGCTCGGCGATGGCGTGGTGGACGTCGTCGCGGTCGGAGATGGGGTCGGCGTGGGCGCATCGACGGTGATCGCCGCTCCGGCGTACGACGTCACGCCGTGCGCGTCGACGTAGCTCAAGACGAAGCTCGAGTTCCCGGCGGCGGTCGGCGTTCCCGTGATGTGGGCGCCGCTCAACGCCAGGCCGTCGGGCAGTGCGCCGGAGGAGATCGACCAATGACCCGATGCGCTGTCCGAGACCGAAAGGGCCGCGTCGTAGGACGTGCCGACGACACCCGAGGGCAGCGACGTCGAGGTGATCATCGGCACGTCGCCGGTCTTGATCGTCACGGGGTCGGCCGTGCCGGTCCGGCGGTGGCCGCGCGAGAACACGGCGAACGAGTACTTCGAGTTGGGCAGCAGGTCATAGACGGTCACCGAGTGCCGCCCGCGTCGCACGACGCCGCCGGGGTCGCCGGCGGACGAAGCGCGCGGCGCGTGGGTGCCGCGCGCGTAGCGGACAGTCACGCTCGTGACCGAGTCGGAGGCCGGCCACCGCCAGGACAGCTTCACGCCGGGACCGTCGACGGCCCGAGCGCTCAGCGCGTGGACGCTCGGCAGCGATGAAGCGCCCGAGGCAACCGCGATCGGCACGACCACCGCGATTGCCGCCGCGATGACCACGGCACTCACTGCCGATCGCGCGCCCACGCGATGACGGTATCCCCGCCCGAGCGGCCTTACCTTGTTACTCACGGCCTACGGGGGGCCTGGGATCCGGGTGGGGGTCAACACATGCGTGGTCGACTTGCGGTTCTGGGAGTGGCCGCCGCGTCAGTGATCGGGTTGCTGGTCAACGGCACCCTCGCGACGTCCGCCGCGACCCCGCATGCACTCGCGCTTCGGGTCAAGGGCAACCACCTCGTCAACGCGGCCGGTGCGGCCGTACAGCTCGACGGGTTCAGCCATTCGGGTTCGGAGTACGCCTGCGCCCAAGGCTGGGGCATCTTCGACGGCGAGCTCACCAACTCGGTGATCACCACCATGACCAGCTGGCACCCGCAGATCGTCCGGATTCCGCTCAACGAGGACTGCTGGCTCGGGATCAACGGGGTGAAGCCTGAGTACGGCGGCGCGACCTACCGCAGTGCGATCACCGGTGTCGTCGAGCGACTGGAAGCCCACGGACTGTACGTCGACCTCGACCTGCACGTCGGCGCAGCCGGCAACACTCTTCCGCGGGAACAGGAGCCGATGGCCGACACCGACCACTCCCCGGCTTTCTGGACCTCCGTGGCGAGAACGTTCAAGGGCGACCGCGCCGTTGCGTTCGAGCTGTTCAACGAGCCGTTCCACATCACGTGGCGGTGCTGGCGAGACGGTTGCACGGCGCACGGCTACCGGATTGCCGGCATGCAAGATCTCATCAACGCGGTCCGCTCGACAGGTGCGAAGAACGTCGTCCTGGTCGGCGGCATCGGATGGGCCAACAACCTGTCGGGCTGGCTCGCCCACAAGCCGACCGACCCGGCGCACGAGCTCGTGGCCGTCAACCACGTCTACGACAACGGCGGATGCGAGACGAAGAAGTGCTGGAACGGCGCCTTCGCCAAGGTCGCACGCCACGTTCCCCTCGTCACCACCGAGTTCGGCGACCTCGAGTGCAACGGCGCGTTCGTCGACCGGTACATGACGTGGGCTGACGCACACCACGTCTCCTACCTCGCCTGGGTGTGGAACCCGTGGTCGTGCAAGGGCAGCCCGGCCATCATCAAGTCCTACGACGGCACACCCAGCGGTCTCGGCAAGGACATCCGCACCCACTTCCGCTCCCGCTTCTGAGGCCGTGTAACGATCGTTACAAGCCGGCCGGCAGGAGGGGCGATGAGCGACGGCAACCGACGCACGTACCGGGTGGTGCAGTGGACCACCGGAAACGTCGCGCGGCAGGCGCTCAAGTCCGTCGTCGAGCGCGCAGACCTCGAGCTCGTCGGGCTCTATGCGTTCAGCCCGGACAAGGTCGGCAAGGACGCCGCCGAGCTCGCCGAGCTCGACTCCCCGACCGGCGTGCTCGCGACCGACGACATCGAGGCGATCATCGCGTTGAAGCCCGACGCCGTCCTCTACATGCCGTTGCATCCGAACGTCGAACACCTCACCACCCTGTTGCGCGCCGGCATCAACGTGCTGTCCACCGCCTCCTTCCTCACCGGACGGGCGTACGGCGAGGAGGCTCGCGGCGCGCTCAAGGAGGCCGCCGAAGCCGGTGGTGCGAGCCTGTTCGGCGGGGGCATCAACCCCGGCTTCGCCGACTACCTCGCCGCCGTCGCGTCCGGCGTGTGCCGCGAGGTCAACTACGTGCGGATCGTCGAGTCCTTCGACATCGGCACCTGGGCGGGCGACGCCAACCAGGACGACCTCGGCTGGGGCAGGCCGGACGAAGACCCGGGGCACGCCAAGGACATCGAGAAGGCGACCGCGCCGTTCGGCGATGCCGTCGAAGCCCTCGCCGAGCTGCTGCAGGCCGAGGTCGACGCCATCCGTTGCGAGGTCGACTTCGCCCACGCCACGCAGGACCTCGCGGTCACCAACCGAGACGTGAAGGCCGGCACCGTCGCCGGCATCGACGCCAAGTGGTTCGGGTCCATCGGCGGAACCGATGTCATCGA
>DASZYY010000122.1:0-1665 GCA_035545175.1 Mycobacteriales bacterium | reverse complement strand
CGAGGTGCGCCGTGCGGCGCTGGCATTCGCCCGTGAGGTGGAACGCCGCGCTCCGGACCAGGTGACGACGGCGTGGTGGAAGGAAGAGCGGGGCGAGCGGATCTTCGTCGACTTCAACCAGAACGCCAAGGACCGCACGATTGCGGCGGCGTACTCACTGCGCGGGTTCGCCCATGCGCCGGTGTCCGCGCCGGTCACGTGGGAGGAGCTTCCCGATGTCGAGACGCGGGACTTCGACATCAACACGATGCCGAAGCGGTTCGCGAAGCTCGGCGACGTCCATGCCGGCATCGACGACGCGGTCTTCGGCATAGAGCCGCTGCTCGAGTGGGCCGAGCGGGACGAGCGAGAGCACGACCTCGGCGACGCGCCGTATCCGCCGAACTACCCGAAAATGCCCGGGGAGCCGCCGCGGGTGCAGCCGAGCAAGATGAACCCCGCGAACTGGCCCGCCAACGACAGCGAGTAAGGGGCGATTGCCACCTGACGACGCTCTAGCGTGCTCAGATCGCAATGACGGACGAGCAGGGTCGAAGGTCGCATGACCGATGCTCAATCCGGGTCATCTGGTGCTTTGCGGCTCCTGATCTCCTCGCGCCTGCCGACAGGTCGGCATGCGGAGGTGGCAGCGCGCCCTGGTCGTCGGTGGCTCGACGCTCGGTCTGGTGGGGACGGGTCTGGCAAGCGCCGCCGAAATCCGTCACCCTGCGCTCGCTGCCGGCCACCATCGGGCGCCGTGCGTCATTGGTTCCGCTGCCGTGGCCGGACGGCTTCAGACGTCAGGTGCCGGCGCACGCTCGTCCGGAAGCGTGACGGCCGAGGTGCCGGCGACCGTCTTCATCCGCGCGCGGGCCAACGGCTACTCCGTGGCCACCAACACGAACCGTCCGCCGCGCCTGACAGACGAGTTCGTCGTGGTGCAGGGCGGCGGATGGTCGTATGCCGACGCGGCAACCAGAGCCGCGGTCGTTGCGGAGTGCGGCTAGCCGACCTGGCCGTCGAACGTCCTGGCCAGCGCGATCGCCTGCGCCTGGTTGTAGGTCTCGAACGCGAAGCCGTGCCCGACAGCGATCGTGCCGCCGAGGGCCTTGTGCGCCACCCGCACCCAGCTCGCCTCGTCGTCCTTCGTGCGGAAGGTGAGCAGGAACAGCGCGTCTCCCTGGTAGTGGCATGCGCCTTCGGTTGCCGCGTAGTGCTCGATGTGCTTGCCGGTCAGCTCGACGTACGACGTGCAGCCGGCGTGGTCGGCGATGTCCTTGGGGCTGTGAAAGATCGGCGAGGCGTCGGAGTTCCCGCCGCACGCCGCCGTCAGAGCGATAAGCAGGGCTGGGGCGAGGAGGCGGCGCACGAGTCGGGAGGCTAGCAACGGCAGGGAACCGGCTCGGAAACTTCTCGCTAACGCCAGGTTCGCTACTTCCAGCGGAAGTGGACGAAGATGCGCCCGAAGTTGTCGGAGTCCTTCTCCACCCGGTGATAGAGCGCCTTGATGTCCTTGCGGTCCAGGAAGCGCAGCACGTGCTTCTTCAGCTGTCCGGAGCCCTTGCCGGGAATGATCTCGACGAGCTTGGCCTTCTTTGCGACGGCTTCGTCGATGACCTGCTGGAGCGCTCGGTCGATCTCCGAGCCGCGGTTGTAGATGTCGTGCAGGTCGAGCTTCAGCTTCAA
>DASZYY010000121.1:0-7706 GCA_035545175.1 Mycobacteriales bacterium | reverse complement strand
CGTCCTCGGCCTCGAGATGGTCGGAGATCTCGGCCGCGTCGAAGTTCTCCTTGACGCACTTGCCGTCGCGGTACAGCCGGGTCCTGATCACGCGTCCTCCATGCCGTACGCCGTCCGTACCGGTCCCAGGTCGAAGTACTCGCGCCAGGCTTGGATCCGCCCGTCACCGGCGATCTCGAAGGGCGGAGTCGCGTGATATACACCGTCGTCGGTGAAGCAGTGGACGATGAAGTCCGTGTCGCGCCGCTCCCACGCCCCGATGAACCGGCGCACCAGGTCGTCGTTCACTGCAGCGTCCGTCACCGCTACCCCCCTGCCTCGCCGCGGCCTGGCACGGACTGCATCCAGCCGCCGAGAGTGTCGCGCTCGTGAGTGAGTCCGAGGACGTCTGACGCCGGGTGCTCGTAGTCCGGCGACCAGAACAAGGCGTCCCACGGGCAAACCTCGATGCAGATCCCGCAGTACATGCACAACGCGTAGTCGATGGCGAACCGGTCGAGCACATGCCGGGTCTTCGGCCGCGCGCCCTCGGTGTCAGCGGGCTCGGTCTCCTTGTGCGAGTCAATGTAGATGCACCAGTCCGGGCACTCACGCGCGCACACCATGCACGACGTGCATGACTCCTCGCGCAACGCGATGACACCGCGGCTTCGGTCCGGCAGCATCACGGCCCCCAAGCCCCGGGCGGGGGGACACCGGGCGGCCGCTTGCGACCCGCGACCGACTCACCGGGCTCCTTCGCACCCGGCCACTCCTTCGCGACCCGCGATGCGAGCACGAACTCCTTGCGCAGCGGATGCCCTTCGAAGCCGGCCGGCAGCAGCAGCGGCCGTAGATCGGGATGCCCGGCGAACCGGATGCCGAACATCTCCGCCGTCTCGCGCTCGTGCCATCCCGCACCCGCCCACAGCGCGGTCAACGTCGGCAGCACGCCGGCGTCCCGCGACACCCGGGTGCGGATCATCGCGCCCCGCCGATCCGCAACCGACCAGACCCGGGCCACGACGGCCAGCCCCGCGTCAGCGTCGTCGTAAGCCGACAGCCAGTCAAAGAAGTCGCACCCACCGTCACGCAGCTCGGTGGCGACCGCCAGCCAGCGATCGGCATCGACATCGGCGGTGCCGGCCAGATCGGTCGTCACGGCCCGATCCGTTCGTTCAGCAGCGCCAGGCCGCCGAGGAGTGCCTCCGGCCGCGGCGGGCAGCCCGGTACGTAGACGTCGACCGGGATCATCTGGTCAACGCCCTTGGTGACGCTGTAGGAGTCCCAGTAGGGGCCTCCGCTGTTCGAGCACGAGCCGAAGGACAGCACGAAGCCATCGGCCGGAAGCTCGTCGTACAGCCGCTTCACCTGTACGGCGAGCTTGTCGGTCACCGTTCCCGAGATGACCATCACGTTGGCTTCGCGGGGCCGCGCGACGACCGGTCGAGCGCCGACCGCGGCCATGTCCGCGCCGCGGGCTGCGGCCGCGGCGAACTCGACGGCGCAGCAGGCGAGCCCGACATCGAGCACGTGGAGGCGAAACGTGTGGCCCCACTCGATGGTGACGTCGCCGGCCATGTTGCTGAGCGTAGTGAGAGGCGTCGCGCTCGAGTTGGTAGCGTCCTGCGGGTGGCGAGGCCCCTGCGAATCGGCAACTGCTCGGGCTTTTACGGCGACCGGTTCGCCGCGATGCGCGAGATGCTCGAAGGCGGCGAGCTCGACGTCCTGACGGGCGACTATCTCGCCGAGCTGACGATGCTCCTGCTGTGGCGGACCCAGGCCAAGGACCCGACGCGCGGGTACGCCGCGAGCTTCATCCGCCAGCTCGAGGAATGCCTCGGCATCGCCTGGGAACGCGGGGTCAAGATCGTCGCGAACGCCGGCGGGCTCAACCCCGCCGGCTGTGCGACGGCGGTGCGTGAGATCGCCAACCGGCTCGGTCTTCGGGTCAACGTCGCCTACGTCGAGGGGGACGACCTGCTGCCGCGCCGGGACGAGCTTGCCCGCGCCGGGCTCGATCTCCCGGAGTCGACGATCACCGCCAATGCCTACCTGGGCGGCTGGGGTATCGCGACCGCTCTGGAGGGCGGCGCCCAGGTCGTCGTCTCCGGCCGCGTCACCGACGCCGCCCTCGTCATCGGGCCGGCAGCGTGGTGGCACGGCTGGGCGCGGGAGGACTACGACGCACTCGCCGGTGCGCTCGTCACGGGCCACGTGCTCGAGTGCGGCGCCCAGGCCACGGGTGGCAACTACGCCTACTTCAACGAGGTCCCCGGCATCGAGTACCTCGGCTTCCCCCTCGCCGAGATCTCCGCAGACGGCAGTGCGGTCATCACCAAGCACGACGGCACCGGCGGCTTGGTCGACATCGGAACCGTGACCGCGCAGCTTCTCTACGAGATCGGCAGCACCCACTACCTCAACCCCGACGTCACCGCCGACTTCCGGTCGATCCACCTGGAGCAGGAAGGGCCGGACCGGGTGCGGATCTCGGGAGTGAAAGGTCTGGTGCCGCCCGACACGACCAAGGTGTGCATCAACACCCTGGGCGGGTTCCGCAACTCGATGACCTTCCTGCTGACCGGCTTGGACATCGAGGCGAAGGCCGACTTGGTTCGCCGGCAACTGGCACCCGCACTCGAAGGCATCGAGAGCGTCGAGTGGAGCCTGTCCCGTACCGACCGCGACGACCCCGAGACGAACGAGCAGGCGGTCGCTCGGCTCACCGTCTCGGTGAAGGACAAGGACGCAAAGCGGATCGGGCGACCGTTCTCCAACGCGGCGGTCGAGATCGCCCTTGCGTCGTATCCGGGCGCGACGATGACCGGCCCGCCCGGCGAGGCGACGCCATACGGCGTGTACCAGGCCGCCTACCTCCCGAACTCGCGTGTGGAGCACCGCGTCGTCACCCAGAACGACGAGCGGATCGAGGTGCATGCCGAGGCAGGCGCGCCGCCGAGGCCACCGACGCCGACCGCGCCTGCCGCGCCGTACGAAGCGGGTGCGACCTGGAAGATGCCGCTCGGCGCGATCGCCGGGGCGCGCAGCGGCGACAAGGGCGGCAACGCGAACGTCGGCGTGTGGGTCCGCACCGACGGGACCTACGAGTGGCTGCGGTCCTTCCTCGACGTCGCGATGTTCCAGCAGCTGCTGCCGGAGACCGCCCAGTACAAGGTCGAGCGTTACGAGCTGCCGAATCTGCGGGCGCTCAACTTCGTCGTTGAAGGGATCCTCGGCGAGGGTGTCGCGTCGTCGACGCGACAGGACCCGCAAGCGAAAGGCCTTGGCGAGTGGTTGCGGGCCCGCCTCGTGGAAGTGCCGACCTCACTGCTGGAGCACGAGAACATATGACCTCCGTCTGGGACACCGAAGAGCGGATCGCGCTGCGCAAGGTCGTGCGCGACTTCACCGAGCGCGAGATCGTCCCGCACCTCGCGCAATGGGAAGAAGACGGTGAGGTCCCGCGCAGCCTGCACAAGGCGGCGGCGGAGGCCGGCCTGCTCGGCACCGCGTTTCCCGAGGAGGTCGGCGGTCAGGGCGGCACGACCATCGACAACACGATCGTGACCGAGGAGATGCTCTACGCAGGCGGCTCGAGCGGGCTGCTGTCCGCCCTCTTCACCCACGGCATCGCCTGTCCGCACATCGCGCAGTCCGGCGACGCAGCGCTCATCGACAAGTACGTCCGGCCGACACTCGCCGGCGACAAGATCGGCTCGCTGGCGGTAACCGAGCCAGACGCCGGCTCAGACGTTGCCGGGATCCGAACCCGCGCGGTTCGCGACGGCGAGCACTACGTGATCAACGGCGCCAAGACCTTCATCACCTCCTCGACCCGTGCCGACTTCGTCACCACGGTGGTGCGGACCGGAGACGATCCCCACCACGGCATCTCGCTGATCGTCGTCGACACCGACACGCCCGGCTTCTCCGTCGTACGGCGGCTTTCGAAGATGGGCTGGCTCTGCAGCGACACCGGAGAGCTGGCGTACGTCGACGTCCGGGTGCCGGCGTCGAACCTTGTCGGAGCCGAGGGCAGCGGCTTCATCCAGGTCGCGCAGAACTTCGCCGCGGAACGGCTCGGCCTCGCCGTACACGGCTACGGCGTCGCGCAGCGCGCCCTCGATCTGACCGTCGCATACACCAAGCAGCGAGTGGCATTCGGCAAGCCGTTGATCAACAAGCAGGTCGTTCGCCACAAGCTGGTCGAGATGACTCGCGCCGTCGACGTCGCACGCACCTACGCGCACTCGATCATCGAGCGGCACTGCAACGGCGAGCAGGTCTTCGCCGAAGCGGCGATGGCAAAGAACCAAGCCGTCGAAGCGTGCTCGTTCGTTGTCGACGCGGCAGTACAGCTCCACGGCGGCGCCGGCTTCATGCGAGACACCGAGGTCGAGCGGCACTACCGCGACGCTCGCCTGCTCCCGATCGGCGGCGGCGCCACCGAGGTCATGAACGACCTCATCGCCAAGGCGCTTTTCGGATAGGCGCCACAGCCGAGCTAGATGCGTCGGGTGGCGACCGCGTCACACAGTGACTCGAGGGCGTCGCGGGCGTGGCCGGCCGGCAGGGCTGCCAGCGACTCGCGGGCCTTCGCTCCCCAACCGCGGGTCACCTCCGCGGCTTCGGCCATCACCGGATGCGCACGAAGCTGCTTCAGGACCTCGGCCAGGGCGGCGTCGTCGCTCAGGTCACCGTCCAGCGCCGCGATGAGAGCGGCGTCCGCCGGCCGCGCCGCGCGACGCAACAGCAGTACGGGCAGTGTCGGGACGTGCTCGCGCAGGTCTGTGCCCGGCGTCTTGCCCGACTCGGAGGCGTCCGAGGCGACGTCGAGCAGGTCATCGGACAGCTGGAAGGCGACGCCGATCCGCTCGCCCCACTGGGTCAGCAACTCGACCTGGTCGGCAGGCACCCCGGCGAGCAGCGCACCGAACCGGGCCGAGGTTCCGATCAGCGACCCGGTCTTGTCGGCGATGACCTGCAGGTAGTGCTCGACCGGATCGTCACCGTCGGCGGGACCGATGGTCTCGCGGATCTGGCCCTGCACGAGTCGCTCGAAGGTGCGTGCCTGCAGCCGGACCGCCTCGGGCCCGAGGTCGGCCAGCACATCCGAGGCCCGAGCGAACAAGAAGTCACCGGTGAGGATCGCGATCGCGTTGCCCCAGCGGCTGTTCGCCGAGTCCGCACCGCGGCGCATGTCGGCCTCGTCCATGACGTCGTCGTGGTAGAGCGTCGCCAGGTGAGTGAGCTCCACGACGACCGCAGACGGTACGACGCCGGGTGCCGTCGGATCGCCGAACTGCGCCGCGAGCAACGTAACCAGAGGACGGAACCGCTTGCCCCCGGCCGCGACGAGGTGCGTCGCGGCCTCGCTCACGAACCCGTCGGACGACGTGACGGCGTCACGCAGTGCCGCCTCGACGTCGGCCAGCCCGGCCGCGAGAGCGGCATCCAGCTCCGGCGCGACCGTCATCCCGAGCACGCCGGAAGTCATAGCCGTCAGTGGTAGAACGGCACGGCTCGATTGGCAAGATCGAGCACCGGCTGCGGGAAGACGCCCAGCACGACGGTTGCCGCGACCGCGATCGCAAGGGCGCCGGCCGTGCCCCCGCCCGGCATCGCGACCACGGGCCCGTCCGCGACGGGCTCGGCGAAGAACATCATGACGATCACGCGGACGTAGAAGAACGCCGCCGCGGCGCTCGTCACGACGCCGACGATGACCAGCGGCGTCGCGCCACCGGACACGCCCGCCGAGAAGACGGCGAACTTGCCCGTGAACCCGGAGGTCAACGGGATGCCGGCGAGCGCAAGCAGGAACAGCGCGAACATGCCCCCGACGACCGGCGAGCGACGGCCGAGGCCGGCCCACCGCGACAGATGCGTCGCCTCGCCGTCCGGGTCACGGATCAGGCTCAACGTGCCGAACGCACCGATCGTCGTGAGGCCGTAGGTGAGCAGGTAGAACAGCGATCCCGACAGGCCCGACTTGTTGAGCGCGATGATGCCGATCAAGATGAACCCGGCGTGCGCGACGGAGGAGTAAGCGAGCATCCGCTTGACGTCGGTCTGCGTGACCGCGAACAGCGATCCGACGACCATGGTGAGGATTGCGATGGCCCAGGCCACCGGGCGCCACTCCCAGCCGAGACCGCCGAAGGAGACGTAGAAGACGCGCAGCAGCGCACCGAATGCCGCGACCTTCGTCGCGGCCGCCATGAACGCCGTGATCGGGGTGGGGGCGCCCTGGTAGACGTCCGGCACCCACGACTGGAACGGCGCGGCGCCGATCTTGAACAGCAGGCCGACCGACAGCAGGCCGAGGCCGAGGAACAGCAGGTTGTCGTTGTGCGTGCTGCTGATCGTGGCGGCCTGGATCCCGGCGAGGGACACCGTGTTGGCGTATCCGTACAGCAGCGCGAGGCCGTACAGGAAGAACGCCGAGGAGAACGCACCAAGCAGGAAGTACTTGACCGCGGCTTCCTGGCTGAGCAGCCGGCGACGCCGCGCCAGCCCGCACAGGAGATACAGCGGCAGCGACAACACCTCGAGCGCGACGAACATCAGCAGCAGATCGTTCGAGGCCGGGAACAACATCATGCCGGTGACCGCGAACATCATCAGCGGGAAGACCTCGGTCTGCGCGTGACCGGCGGCCGCCCCCACACGTTCTTCCTGCGAGCCCGGTGCCGTAGCCGCCTGCGCCACGAACGCGCCGCCGTCCATCCCGGCCGACCGGTCGGCGACCAGCAGGACGCTGCCGATGCCGAGGATCGCGATCGTCCCCTGCAGGAACAATGTCGGGCCGTCGACGACGACCGCGCTGCCAGCTGTCACGTGATGGGTCCCGGCTAGCACCGCGACAGCGATCAGCGTGCCGATCAGGCCGAGCAAGGCGACCGCGGTCTGCGCGGCCCAGCGGAACGCTCGCGGCACGAAGGCGTCGACCAGCACGCCGGCGGTGGCGGCGATCCCCGGGATGAGGATCGGCGTCAGCGCCGTGTAGGCGATCGACGGGGCGTGGAAGTCGCTCACTGCTTCGTGCTCCCGTTCAGCGGTACCGGCGTGTACCCAGACGGGCACTTGGAGAACGTGCCGAAGTTGAGGGTCAAGGTCGATGAGTAGGCGGCTGTTCCCCCGGTCGTCGGCGAGGCGCAGCCGATGGCCGCCGTCGGCGCCGGGTCGCCGTTGCGGACGTCAACGTTGACCCGCTGAATCGACGGGTTGATCCGATCGAGCAGCGGCTTCGGGTTCACGCCCAGGAACACGATCGCGAGCATCACGGGCCCGATCACCCAAGCCTCGCGCAGCGAGAGGTCGCGGAAGTTCTCGACCGCGCTCGCCACCGGGCCGTGGATCGTTCGCTGGATCATCCACAGCACGTAGACCGCGGCGAGGACGATGCCGGCGATGCCTACGACGGCGAACCAGCGATGCGTGGTGAACGTGCCGACGAGCACGAGGAACTCACTGACGAAGGTCGACAAGCCAGGCAGCGAGAGCGCCGAGAGGCCGGCGATCAACGTCATCGCACCGAGCCACGGCGCGACCTTCGCGACGCCACCGAAGTCGTCGACCAGGCGCGATCCGCGGCGCGAGGCCAGGAACCCGACGACCAGGAACAGCGCGCCGGTCGAGAAGCCGTGGTTGACCATGTACAGCGTCGCGCCGGACCCACCCTGCGTCGTGAAGGCGAAGACGCCGAGGGCGATGAAGCCGAA
>DASZYY010000120.1:0-12803 GCA_035545175.1 Mycobacteriales bacterium | reverse complement strand
GCGCCGCTGTAGACCACGCCGTTCGCGGCGGTCGTCGGCCCGTACGTCGGCGGCTGCACTGCCGCCCACACCCGGTTGCCGGTCGCGCCGTCGAAGCCCTGGATCGGCGTCGCCATGTCGAGGATCTTGTCGGTCGACTGCAGCTTCTCCTTGCCGGAGATCTGGTCGAAGTAGACGGGGGTGTTGATGGCGGCGCTGCCGAACACCATGGGCCGGCCCGCGACGGACATCTCCGCGGTCGGGCCGAGCAGGCCACCGAGCGCGAAACCGGACTGCAGGTTGCCGTTGCCGGTTTCCGCCTTGTTCCAGATCTGCTTGCCGCTGCGCCGGTCGACGACGTAGTAGTGGCCGCTCTTGTTCGCCTCGCCGACGACCTGCCGTCCGGACGCCAGCGCGAACACCTGCGCGCCGGCACCGAAGTCGTCGTCCGACACGTCGTTGCGCGGGAACGCCTGGTAGCTCCACGCCGGTTTCCCGTTGACCGCCGAGATCGCGATGATCGCCTGCGAGAACTTCGTCCAGCGCCGGTTGTAGTCGTAGTAGCCGCCGGGCTTGCAGTACGGGTCGGAGCCGTCGGCCGGACACGCCTTGTGGCCGTTGTTCGGGCAGTCCGCCGTCCCGAAGTACAACATCGCGCGCCGGGATGCGGACTTGGCGTGCGGGTCCAGCCACAGCGCGGGCGAGGACCACACGTTGCCGCAGCCGAACAGCCCGTGGTGGGTGTAGGTCTCCGGGTTGAACCGCCAGACGACCTTGCCGGTCGCGGCGCGCAGCGCCCACATCCCCTCGCCGGCGTAGCCGCTGTCCTGGTTGGCGTCGCTGCCGAAGAACACCACCGGGCCGCCGGGAGCGCCCGGCCAGACCACGGGCGAGGACTCGATCTCGCCGCTGCTCGTCGGATGCGCCGCGTCGACGTCGAACGACCACACCACCCGGTCGCGGTCCGGCATCTCACGCCGTGAGGCGTTGAGGGCGTACATCGTGGCGCCGCCACCGACGAAGACGAGCTGCCGGCGGCCGACCGTCGCCACAGCCGCCGAGCCGGTGATGGTCCCGTAGGAACCGGTGTGGTGGTCGGCATTGCCGTCGGTGCGACGTGGGCCGAGCGTGGTCTGCCAGACCGGCTGGCCGGTGGCCAGGTCGAGGGCGTAGAACTGGCCGTCCCAGGCGCCGACGTACACGGTGTTGCCGACGATCGACGGGCTGGCGGTGATCACGTCGTGGGCCCGGAAGTACCACTTCGGCAGCAGCTGGGAGACGTTCGACGCAGACGGGGCCTGGGCGCACTTGGTCGAGAAGGTTCGCGCCGGGTTCTGCCCGTACATCGGCCAGTCACAGCCGGCGGGCCTTGCGGCATGCGCCCCGTACGCCGACGGTGCGATCAGTCCGGCGGCGACCGCGCCGGCCGCCAGGACGGCCAGAAGCGCCGGTCGTCGCCCACCCATGGTCATCCGTTCGACGTACCGCGCGCCATCCCTGGTGAAGACGGCGATCTGTACGGGTAGGCCCGTCGGCGTCGGATGGCTAGCGTATGGGTCAACGCGGTTAGGCCGAACGCGAGATGGGGGATCGTGGACGCACAGACTTTGCGCGATATCCAAGCGCCGCTGAAGGAGAAGTACCGCAGCGAGCCGGCCAGCGCGATGTTCACGCTCAAGGCGAGCGGGTCGCTCAGCGAGGGCGTGTCATGCTCGGTCGACACCGGACGAGCGCTCGCCGTGGCGGGCTTGCATCCGGCGTCCGGCGGCGACGGCTCGCAGCTGTGCTCGGGCGACATGCTGCTGCAGGCGCTTGCCGCCTGTACGGGCGTGACGCTCCGGGCGGTGGCGACGTCGCTGGGCATCGACGTCCGGGGCGGCGAGGTGCGGGTTGAGGGCGATCTCGACTTCCGGGGCACCCTCGCCGTCGACAAGGAGACGCCGGTCGGGTTCCAGGACATCCGCGTCCTCATCGACCTGGACACCGACGCGGATGAGGAGCAGCTCGCCACGCTGCGCAAGCTGACCGAGCGCTACTGCGTGATCTACCAGTCCATCGCCGCGCCGCCACCAATGTCTCTCGAGCTGGCCGCGACGGGGTAGGCCACGATGCCCGCCTGCCCGTCCTGCGCTCAGGACAACCCGGAAGTAGCCCGCTTCTGTCTGGCGTGCGGCTCCCGGCTTGCGCCCGTCGTCGAGGCGGCCGAAGAGCGGCGGGTCGTCACCGTGATCTTCGTCGATCTCGTCGGCTTCACCAGCCGCGCGGAGACGATGGATCCCGAGGACGTGCAAGAGGTCCTTTCGATGTACCACGAGCGGGCGCGCGCTGACATCGAGTCATTCGGCGGCATCGTCGAGAAGTTCATCGGCGATGCGGTGATGGGCATCTTCGGCGCACCGACCGCGCATGGCGACGATCCGGAGCGTGCGGTTCGGGCTGCTCTGGCCGTGGTCGACAGCGTCGCCGCGCTCAACGCCGAGCACGAGCATCTGGATCTGGAGATCCGCATCGCGGTCAACACCGGCGAGGCGCTGGTCTCGCTGAACCCGGCGCCTGGCGACGCGATCGCGACCGGCGATGTCATCAACACCGCCAGCCGGCTGCAGGGCAGCGCCCCGGTCAACGGCATCCTCGTCGGCGCCGAAACCTACGCCTGCAGCCACGAGGAGATCAGCTACGAGCCGGTCGAGCCGATCAACGCCAAGGGCAAGGCCGCTCCGGTCCGCGCGTGGCGGGTGCTCGGCGCCAAGCTCGGGCCACGCGAGGCCGGCGCGACCCGTACGCCTCTGGTGGCGCGAGCCCGCGAGCTGCGGATCCTGCACGACGCCTGGCAGCGCGTTGCCGGCGACCGCGCGCTGCAGATGGTGACCGTGTACGGGCCATCGGGAATCGGCAAGACGCGGCTGGGTGCCGAGTTCACCCGGCACGTCACCGAGAACGGCGGCCGGGTCTTCAAGGGGCGGTCGCTGCCGTATCGCGACAGCGGCGCTTACGGCGCGTTCTCGGGTCAGGTCAAGCAGATCGCCGGCATCTACGAAAGCGACCAGGCCGACGTCGCGGTCGGCAAGCTGCGGGGCTTCGTCGAACAGCTCCTCGGGCCATCCGAAGCTGAGAGCGTCGCCGGCAACCTCGCGGTGCTCCTCGGCCTCGAGCGCGGCGCCGTCGCCGACCGGGAAAGCATGTTCTTCGCGGTGCGGTGCTTCATCGAGGCCGTCGCCGCCCAAGGTCCGGTATTGCTGCTCTTCGAGGATCTGCACTGGGCCGATGCCGGTCTGCTCGACCTGGTCGAGATGCTCGCCGGCCGCGTGCGCAACGTTCCGGTGTTCATCCTCGCGTTGTCGCGGCCCGACCTGCTCGACGGTCGTACTAGCTGGGGCAGCGGCTTGCCGTCCTACCTCGCCCTGACGCTCGACCCGCTGTCCGATGCCGACGCCCGTGAGCTGGCGACCCACCTGCTGGCGGCGTCGGGCGACGTGGATGTGTTGCGGCGGGCGGCGGCGCTTGCTGCGACGGCCGAAGGCAACCCGCTGTTCCTCGAGCAGCTGGCCGCGACCCTGAACGAGCAGACGGCGGCACTGCCGGCCGCGTTGCCCACCACCATCCGGGGCATCGTCACGGCGCGGCTGGACGCGTTGCCCGCGGAGGAACGCTCGCTCCTCGTCGACGCCGCCGTGATCGGCCGGGTGTTCTGGCGCGGTGCGCTCGCGAGCAGCTGGGACGACGAGGCGCTGTCACGGTTGTTCGCGGCGCTCGACGCCCGTGACCTGATCCAGCGTGAGACGGCCTCCATCATCGAGGGCGAGCAGCAGTACGCCTTCAAACACGGGATGATCCGCGACGTCGCATACGACACGCTGCCTCGAAAGCACCGCCAGGAACGGCACGCCGAGGTCGCCGAGTTCCTCGAGGCCGCGTCGCTCACCGGCACGGAGGCGGTCGCGGCGAAGGCGCGGCACTGGCGGGACGCCGGGCGTCCCGACCGGGCGCTCGACTACTTCCTCACCGCCGCCGAGCAGGCCGGCAACGGCTGGGCGAAGGACCAGGCCGCGCTCTTCTACGGCGAGGCGCTGCAGTGCCTCCCCGACAACGACGACCGGCGCCGGATGATCCGCGCGAAGCAGGCACTCGCGGCCGCCGCGGCGCAGCACGTTGCCGACGCCCGCGAGTTCAGACGCCGCGAGGCGATGTCGGACTAGCGCGCCGGATCAGCGCGCCGAACGGCGCGACGTCGGATCAGGCGAGCGGGTCAGGTGGTCGGGAAGTCGCCGGGGGCGACGTCGCCGACGATCTCGACGATGCGGTCCACCCGGTGCTGTCCCAGCGAGTTGGCGTGCCGCTGGACGGTGTCGACGTCAGGCGCGTCGTACACGCAGTAGGTGCGGACATCTCCCTCGTCGCTCAGGACCACGTGGCTGTGCTCCCACTTGATCTCCGGGAAGTCCTTGGTCGCAATATCGCGGGAACGCCGGCCAACTTCGGACATTTCGGCCTCGTCCACGAAGAACGTTCGCTCGACCATGTAGCGCGGCATGTGTCTCACCCGACCCTCTCGTGCTGCTTGAGTCCGTGCAGGCCGGAGCCTAACCAAGTCGATCTCGGCCGGTCACGACAAAGTGTCGGCTGGCCAACACTGACAACCGATACCCGTTCTTGATCGTCTTCGTTGCATGATCAGCTCGCGGCGAGTCACTGCCGCGGTAGGGCTTGCGACGTCACTTGCCCTGGGGGCCTGCGGCGGTGGAAGCCATCGCGCGCGGGTGCTGCCTGCCACGACCTCGGTGCCGCCACAGTCGCCGGTCGCTGCGGCCCCGGCCGCAGCGCCGACGCAACATCTCGTCCGGTGGCGCGGGCCGGTGATGAACATCTTCTTTCACCCGCTGGTGCTGCAGCCGCAGCTCGCCTTCACCTCCGACTCACTCGGCATCGGCTTCCAGGAGTACTTCGTCACGGCGTACGAGTTCGAGGGCATCCTCAACGGCCTGTACCGCCACGGCTGGACCCTCGTTGACGCCCACCTGGCGGCGAGCGGGCACGTGATGGTGCCGAAGGGCCGCAAGCCGCTCGTGCTGTCCGAGGACGACGTCAACTACTACCGCTACTTCGACGGGCGCGGTCTGGCCTCGCGGCTGGTGCTGACCGAGACCGGGCAGGTTCTCGCGGAGACGCCAGGCCCGGGCCGGCAGACCACGGACCAGGATGTCGTCCCGCTGGTGGACGAGTTCGTCCAGCAGCATCCCGACTTCTCGGTCGGGGGAGCGAAGGGTGTCCTCGCGTTGACCGGCTACGAGGGGCTGCTCGGCTACCACCATCTCGGCAGGCCGGCGCAGCGGGCGCACGTCACGGCGCTTGCCTCGGCACTCAAGGCGGACGGCTGGCTGCTGGCCAGCCACACGTACGGGCACATCGACCTGACCAACGACTCGCTCGCAACGATCGCCTACGACACGAAGCGCTGGAAGCAGCTCGCCCGGCCGCTGATCGGCAGGACCGACCTGCTCATCTACCCGTACGGCGCGCGGCCGTCAGCCGCGGGCGCCGATCTGCTGCGCCGGGCCGGCTTCCCGATTCAGTTCGACATCGACGTACGGCCGCATCGCTACCAGCTCGGCGGCGCAACCGTGATGAGCAGGCTGCACATCGACGGCTTCGCCTTCGAGGCCCCGCAGCGGATGAAACCGCTGTTCTCGGTACGGCGAGTGATGGACCCGCAACGCCCCTGGCCCCTGGGTTTGTGACCGGAATCCGCTGTCAGGACGCCGGCGGATTCCCTTCACAAACGCAGAGCTAGGCCTCGGGGTGCGGCTGGGTGTCGGGCACCGTCTCTCGGGGCTCGTCCCAGAAGTCCTCGAGCTTGCCGCGAACCTTCGCGGCGACGCTGACCGGACGGGTGATCGTCTGGCCGTGCGGGCTCGGGGGCTCGGCCGCGTGACCGTTCTTTCCGGCCGGCAGCTCGTGGTGGTCGTCGTGACCGTGGTAGCCGATCTGCTTTGCCAGCGTCTCTGCCTTCTTTGCCGGCAACGGCTCCTCGACCTCGATGTAGGCACCGGACGGCAGCCGCCGGATGATGCCCGTCTCGACGCCGTGGTGCAGCAGCGCCTCGTCGTGGTGCTGCAGGCCGAGGCAGATCCGCTTGGTGATCTTGAACGAGATAGGCGGCAGCACGATCAGCAGCACGCGCAGCACCCACGTCGTCGCCTGCAGCGACCAGTGGAAGGTGTTGGCGAGGATGTCGTTGGCACCACCGGCAACGAGGACCATGTAGAAGGTCAGCGACATCACGCCGAGACCGGTGCGGACCGGTACGTCGCGCGGCCGGTCGAGCAGGTTGTGGTAGCCCTTGTCCTTCAGGACCCAGGCCTCGATGTTCGGGTACAGCGCGAGCAGGTTGAACATCAGCCCGGGGATGATCACGCCGGGAATGAAGATGTTCCACGCGATCGTGTGATGCCAGAGATGGGTCTCCCAGTTCGGCATCATGCGCAACGAGCCTTCGAGGAACAGGATGTACCAGTCGGGCTGTGAGCCCGCCGACACCTGACCTGCGTTGTAGGGCCCGTACAGCCAGACCGGGTTGATCTGGGCAAACGCGGCGAGGCCGGCGACCATGCCGAAGACCATGAACAGGAAGCCGTTGGTCTTGAGGAAGAAGCCCGGGTAGAACTTCGTCCCGATCACGTTGTGCTCGGTCTTGCCCGGACCGGGGAAGTCGGTGTGCTTCTGGTGCCAGAGGATCATCATGTGCGCGCTGATCAGGGCGAGCAGGATGCCCGGCACGAGCAGCACGTGGATGATGAACAGCCGCGGAATGATGTCCTGGCCGGGGTAGTTCCCGCCGAACAGGAAGTAACAGACGTAGGTCCCGACCACCGGGATCGACTCGGCCACCGAGTACGCGATGCGCAGACCGGTGCCGGAGAGCAGGTCGTCCGGCAGCGAGTAGCCGGCGAAGCCCTCGAGGATGCCGAGGATCATCAGGATCGTGCCGATGTGCCAGTTGATCGTGCGCGGCTTGCGGAACGCGCCGGTGAAGAACACCCGGAACATGTGCACGACGATCGACGTCACGAACAGCAGCGCCGCCCAGTGGTGGATCTGGCGCATCAGCAGACCGCCGCGTACGTCGAACGACATGTGCAGCGTCGAGGCGTAGGCGTCGGTCATCTGTACGCCGCGCAGCGGCTGGTAGCTGCCGTCGTACACGACGACGCGCTGGCTGGCGTGGAAGAACAGCGTCAGGTACACGCCCGACAGCAGCAGGATGACGAAGCTGTAGAGCGCGATCTCGCCGAGCATGAACGACCAGTGGTCCGGAAAGACCTTGTCCATGCTGCGCTTGAGGAAGTTGGCCGAGCCGAAGTGGTCGTCGGCGTACTTCAGAGTGCCGCGGGTGGCCTTCTCCGCCGGGCCCTGATTCTCCGGACGCGTCGGGGTGGCCCCGCTCTCGTCAGCTTTTCTGGCGCTCATGCTCGCCGCTCCCAGAAGCTCGGTCCGACGGCTTGTGAGTAGTTGCCGAGGGCGATGAACTCGCCGGCGGCGTTGACGCCGATCCGCAGCTGCGGCAGCGGGCGGGCCGCCGGGCCGAAGATCACCTTCGCGTCACGTGACATGTCGAACGTCGACTGATGGCACGGGCAGAGCAGGTGATGCGTCTGCTGCTCGTACAGGCTGATCGGGCAGCCGGCGTGCGTGCAGATCTTGGAGTACGCGACGTGGTCCTGGTAGCCCCAGTCGCGCTCCTTCTTCGACAGGATCTGGTTGGGGCCGAACCGGATCAGCATCGTCGGCGCGAGCGCGTAGTCGTTGATGTCCTCGACGCCCTCGGGCACCACTGTCTGGATGCCGCCGATCTCGATCGAGCCGAGCTTGATCGGCAGCTTCGTGTCGGCGTCGACCAGGCGCGTGCCCTTCTTCCAGCCCGTCACCAGCAGGCTGTTGTGGGGAAGCGGGCCGAGGTCGCGCAACATGATGACCAGGGGCAGCGGGAACAGGCCGAGCGCGCCGAGCAAGGTACGGCGTAGCAGCTTGTGCCGCCCCAGGCCCATGTCGTCGACACCTTGCAGGAAGGTGTTCTCGGCTTCGATCTCGTCGGCCTCGGGCGAGTTGAAGTCGTGCCGGTCCTGGACCGTCTTCTCCTTGGGCAGCAGCTTCTTCGCCCAGACGATGAAGCCGCCGCCGATCGAGAACAACGCGAGGGCGAGCGAGCCGCCGAGCGCGTAGTTGCTGTACTGCCCGATGTTGTGGCGGATCGAGATCGTGAAGTAGCAGACCGTGAAGAAGATCAGCATCACGATGCCGGCGCCGAACAGTGCGGCGACCTGTAGCTCCGCGAACTTCTCTTCTTCCGCGCTGCTCGCGTGCTGCTCGGTCACCGCCATGTCGGAGGTGCGCTCGCCGACGTTCGACGGGTTCTCCGCCGCCGGCCGGCGCCCGACGCGCTTGCGCGGGCTGGGAACTCCGCTGTCGTCCGTCATGCTTTGCTGCCGATCCACATAGTGATGATCACGAGGCCGCCGATGCCGACGAGCCAGGCAACCGCGGTCTCGGTGACCGGGCCGACCCGTCCGAGACCCGCGCCACCGGGGTCTGGCTGCTTCTTGATGTCCTCGATGTACTTGATGATCGCGAGCTTCTGCGCCGGGTTGATCTCGCTGTCACCGAACACCGGCATGTTCTCCGGACCGGTGATCATCGCTTCGTAGATCTGGCGCGGCGTCGCGTCGTGAAGCGTCGGCGCGTACTTGCCGTAGGTCAGCGCACCGCCGGACCCGGCGAAGTTGTGGCACTGCGCGCAGTTGGTCCGGAACAGCGCACCGCCGTAGGCGATGTCAGCGCTCTGGTAGTCGATCCCCTCGGGGATCGCCGGACCGGCACCCAGGCTCGCGACGTACGTCGCGATGTCCTGGATGTCCTGCTCGTTGAACTGGGGGTCGGGGCGCTTGCGGGGCGCCTCGGGACCGTGCTGCTGCAGCGGCATCCGGCCGGTACCCATCTGGAAGTCGACCGCGGCGGCGCCGACGCCGACCAGGCTCGGCGCGCGCACGCCGCCCTCGGCGTTGAGGCCGTGGCAGGAGGCGCAGCCGTGCGAGAACAGCTCACGGCCACGCGCGATCGCGGGGTCGTTGTTGGAGGCCGACGACGCGGCAGGCGCGAAGCCGGCGTACAGGGTGCCCATCGTGCCGAGCGCGGCGACGAGAACGCCGAGCGAGGCGACCTTGCGCTTGCGCGAGCGGCCGAGCTTCGCGGGCTGAACCGGCTCGGCGCCTTCTTCTGGGGTGTTCACAGGGCTCATTTCCGTCACTTGATCAGGTAGATGATCGTGAACAGGCCGATCCAGACGATGTCGACGAAGTGCCAGTAGTACGACACGACGATCGCCGCGGTGGCCTGAGGCGGAGTGAACTTTCCGTACGTCGTTCGCAGCAGCAGCAGCACGAAGGCGACCAGGCCGCCGAGCACGTGCAGGCCGTGGAAGCCGGTCGTTATGTAGTACACCGAGCCGTACCCGTGCGAGGCGAGCGAGAAGTCGTTGTGCACGAAGTACTCGAACGACTGGCCGCCGATGAAGACCGCGCCCATGAAGAACGTGACCATGAACCAGTAGCGGAGCTTCTCCACGTCGCCACGCTCAGCGGCGAACACGCCGAGCTGGCAGGTCACGCTGGAGAGCACCAGGATCACGGTGAACGGCGTTGCGGTCTTCAGGTCGAGGACCACGCCCTTCGCCGGCCAATGCGGCTCGTTGACGGCTCGGACCGTGAAGTACATCGCGAACAAGGCCGCGAAGAACATCAGTTCCGAGCTCAGCCAGACGATGACGCCGACGCTGAGGATGTTCGGACGGTTGAGCGCGCCGTGCGGGCGGTGCTCGATCGCACTTGCGGAGGCCACGGCGGCATTCTTGCAGCCCGCGTCACGCTCACCACCCCCCACCCCCTCGGCGAGTCGCTCGTGCTCTTGTGACACCGACCGCGCCGGAATCCGGTGGCGGCCAGCACCTAGGATTCCGCGTATGCAGGAGGCCTCCGCCGAGCCGCGCCGGCTCAACGTGCTCGTCTACGCCAGCAACCCGCAGACGCGCGACCGGGTGATCCGCGCGCTCGGCGAGCACCCGGAGCCCGGGATCGCGATCGACGCGATCGCGATCGACAACCACGAGGCGGCGATCGCCCGGCTCGACGCCGGGGGCGTGGACCTCGCGATCCTCGACGGCGAGGCGGCGCCGAGCGGCGGGATGGGCCTCGCCCGCCAGATCAAGGACGAGATCGACGACCCGCCGCCCGTCGTGCTCCTCGTCGCCCGGCGGGACGACGCCTGGCTCGCGACCTGGTCGCGCGCCGAGGCAGTCGTGCCGCACCCGGTCGATCCCGTCACGCTCGCGAACGCCGTCACCTCGTTGATCGAGGCGCCGGCTGCTGCCGCGCACCACTGACAATGTCCGGCCTGACCTGGCCGAACCTGCTCGGCCGGCTGCTGGCGGGGGAGTCCCTGGGCACCGCGGACACCGCGTGGGCGATGTCGGAGATCATGGCCGGCGCCGCCAGCTCCGCTCAGATCGCCGCGTTCGCCGTCGCGTTGCGGGCCAAGGGCGAGACCGCCGCCGAGATCAGCGGCCTGGTCGACGGGATGCTCTCCTACGCCGCGCCGCTGGCGATCGAGGGCCGGCTGGTCGACACCTGCGGCACGGGTGGTGACCGGGCGGCGACGGTGAACATCTCCACGCTCGCCGCGCTCGTCGTACGCGGGGCCGGGGCGACCGTGGTGAAGCACGGCAACCGCGCGGCGTCATCCGCCTGCGGCTCAGCCGACCTGCTCGAAGAGCTCGGCGTCGTCATCGACCTGGCGCCCGACGCCGTCGCGCGCTGCATCGCGGAGGCCGGGATCGCCTTCTGCTTCGCGCGCGTGTTCCACCCGGCGCTGCGCCACGCGGGGGACGCGCGCGCCGAGATCGGCGTGCCGACCTTCTTCAACATCTTGGGACCGCTTGCGAACCCGGCCCGGCCGGCGGCGCAGGCGGTCGGCGTCGCGCACGAGCCGCTGGCCGGCGTGATGGCGAACGTCTTGGCCGCCCGGGGGACCGACGCGCTGGTCTTCCGCGGGAGCGACGGACTCGACGAGCTGTCGATCCACGCGCCGTCGCGGGTCTGGGTGGTCAGCGGGGGCGCGGTCCGCGAGGACACGGTCGACCCGCGGGCGCTCGGCATCGCCCCGGCGCCGGCCGATGCGCTGAAGGGTGGCGACGCCGCGCTGAACGCGGCGATCAGCCGCCGGTTCCTCGACGGGGAGGCCGGCCCGGTCCGCGACGCCGTTCTCCTCAATGCCGCCGCCGGTCTGGTCGCCCACGACGGTCCGACCGCGGCGCCGGTCGCGGACCAGATCAGGGCGGCCCTGCCGCGAGCGGCCGAGTCGCTGGACTCAGGGGCCGCCGGTCAGGCGCTCGCGACGTGGATCGCCGCGAGCAAGGCCGCCGCCAGCTAGTCCGAGCCGAGGGCGAAGGCAGCTTCGAGGTCGTGCTGGGAGTACGCCCGGAAGGCCACGTGCGTCTCGGTCGCGACGACCCCGTCCACCTTGTTGAGCTTGTCGGCCACCACCGACGCGATCTCCTCGTGGGAGCGGACCCGCACGAGTGCGATCAGGTCGATCTCACCCGTCACCGAGTAGACCTCGCTCACCCCGGGGATGGCGGCAATCGCCTCGGCGACCTCGTTGATGCGATCGACAGCCGCAGAGATGAAAACGATCGCGGTAATCACAAGGCGACCTTATAGACCGAGCACTCGTTCGCCGAGGGTCAGCGCGCGCTCGATCACCCGGCCCTTGTCTGCAGTGATCGCCTCGATCGATCGGCCGTGCCGTTTCTCCAGTGCCTCGATGCGTCCCGGCTCGGCGATCTGCGCGGCGTACATCATCAGCAGTGGCCCGTAGTGCACGGCCGCGGCGGCGGCGTAGGTGTCCTCGAGCTCTTCCGATGTCATCGCGAGTCCGGACGACCGCAGGCCGGCGAGGTAGGCAGGCAGCACCTGTTGCTCGATCGCGTCGAGGTCGGTGCCGGCGAGCACCTGCATCCACACCGGATCGAGCGTGAGCTGGTCGAGGTCCTGCCCCACCGCGCCGATCCCGACCTGCGACCAGTCGACCGCGACCGTCGTGCCGTCATCGGCCGCGATGAGGTTGTGAGGCCACAGGTCGCAGTGCACGAGCGTTCGTGGCGCCGCATCGACTATCGCGAGAAGCTCCTCGCGGTGCGACCACAATGACGCCAACGGCTCGCACAGAAATCCCAGCATTTGCAATGGTTCCGTGGTCCACAGCGTGCCGTCGCTGACCAGACCGGCGTGTCGCTCGAGCGCATCGACCCATCCGCGCAGCCAGTCGTGCGACAGCCAGTCATCGTCAGGCAGCGCGGCGGCGCCGGACGCGTACGCGCCCTGCGTCGTGCCGACGTCGAACGCGACGCTCGCGTAGTCGGTGACCGGCCAGCCGGCGCCGGGCCGGCCTTCGACGTCCTCCATCCAGATCCACGCTTCGCCGGGCGCGGGCTCGGTGGTCAGCAACCTGCGCGGCGCCCTCAGCTGGCCCGGCAGGTCGTCGAGCAGACCGCTGTCGAAGGCGAGCCACTCGCGCTTCCAGTAGTTGCGGTGTTCCGGCGTCGATCCTGAGACCCACAACGCGTCGGGATCGTCGTCGTGTCCGTGTCGCACGACCTTGATGACCAGTGAGGCTTCGTCCCAGTCGACGCGGAACACCCCGCCGGTCACCGAGTGCAGCCGCAGCTGCGGATCGATCGGCGTAACCGCGAACTCGCCGACGTCGTACCCGACCGCGCG
>DASZYY010000119.1:0-1785 GCA_035545175.1 Mycobacteriales bacterium | reverse complement strand
GCTGCCGCGCCCACCCGGTGGGCGAAGATGTTCGCGTTGCCGAGGAAGACGATCAGGCAGATCCCGATCACTCCGAGCAGCAGGAAGCGCCGCAGGTCGTGGTGGCCGCCGTGCAGCCAGCGCTCGACACGGGTCTCGGCGCTCCCCTCCTCGGGGATGAACGCCCAGCACAGGACGTAGACGAGAAGTCCGGCACCGCCGAAGACGGTCAGGACCGCGAGCACGATCCGGAAGATCACGGGATCGATGTCGAAGTACTGCGCGGCGCCCTGGCAGACGCCGGCGATGACGCGTCCCTCGCGGGCCCTTGTGAGGCGGCGCGGAACGCCGGTGGGCATGTCAGCTGTGGTCATGGCATCGAGGGTGCGGCTTGTCCGGATCCGTGCCATCAGGGACAGACCCTGAGATCGACCCTGAACCTTGCCGTCAGCCGGTTGCGGCGCGTCAGATCGTGTGACGATCTCTGCATGACCAGCCCCGCCGCGTCACCGCCGGTTCGCCGGCTGTACCGGCGTCGCGACGGCCGCCTGATCGCGGGCGTCGCATCGGGGCTGTCCGAGCACCTCGGCATCGACGTCCTGCTCCTCCGGATCGGCTTCGTCGCAAGCATTGCGCTCGGCGGGCTCGGTGTCGTTCTCTACGCGGCGTTCTGGGTCGTCGTGCCGCAGGCGAAGGATGACCCGGCTCCCCGTGAACGTACCGACGCCCGGGTGCAGCTACTCGGGTTCGCAGCGCTCGGCGCGGCGATGCTGCTGCTCGCCCAGCTGCTCGGCTTCGGCGCCGGCCTGATCTGGCCCGCGGCGGCGATGATCACCGGTGCGGCGGTGCTGTGGCGGCAGGCCGACGACGCAAGCCGCAACCGGTGGCGCAGCGTCACGGAGCGGCCGCGCGCGGCACTGTCACATGCAACGGGCTTGACCGCGTTGCGGTACGTCGGCGGCGTGGTGCTCGTCCTCGCCGGAATGGCCACCTTCCTCGCCACCCAGAACGCGTTCCCGGTCGCGCGCCGCGCGTTCCTTCCCGCCGTCGTCGCAACGCTCGGCATCGTCATCGTCATCGGCCCATGGCTGTTGCGCTACTGGCGGGAAGCCACCGAGGAGCGCACCGCGCGGATCCGCGAACACGAGCGGGTGGAGCTGGCCGGACGGATCCATGACTCGATGCTGCAGACGCTCACGCTGATCCAGCGCCGCGCCGACGACCCCGACGAGGTACGACGACTGGTGCGTCACTCGGAACGCGAGCTGCGCGGTTGGCTGTATCGCCCGGCACAGCCCGCGACGTCGCTGCGCACGATGGTGACGACGGCGTGCGCTGAGGTCGAGGACGAGTACGACGTCACCATCGACGTCGTCGTCGTCGGGGACCATCCGGCGACGCCGGACGTCGAGCCGATCGTGCAGGCGATGCGCGAGGCGGCGGTCAATGCCGCCAAGCACTCCGGCGTCCGGGAGATCTCGGTGTACGTGGAGGTCGGCGCGACGGAGCTCAGCCTCTTTGTGCGCGACCGCGGCAAGGGCTTCAAGGTCGCCGACATCCCTGCGGACCGCTTCGGCGTGCGGGAGTCCTTGGTGGCTCGAATGGAGCGGCACGGTGGCCAGGCGACGATCCGGTCGAGCAAGCGGACGGGCACCGAGGTCCGCCTGACCCTGCCGTTGAACGTGAAGGCACCCGCGTGAAGCCGCGCGTCGTACTTGTCGACGACCACTCGCTCGTGCGATCCGGGGTACGCAGCGAGATCGGCGGCCGGCTCGAGGTCGTCGGTGAGGCCGCAGACATCGCCGA
>DASZYY010000118.1:0-17754 GCA_035545175.1 Mycobacteriales bacterium | reverse complement strand
CGGGCTGAAGCGGTCGAACCCGCTCAGCTGCAGGATCCGCGACACGGCGGAGCCCGAGGGAGCGACGAGGCACATCATCTGGCGTCGTGGCGCCAGCCGCTCGCCGACCCGGAACAGCAGCCGAATGCCCGAGCTCTCGAGATGCTCGACGTCGGTCAGGTCGATCACCAGCCCGATGGACTCGGGCCGGCTCTGCGTGATGACCTCGTGGTAGGTCGTCGCACTGCTGGCGAGGTCGATCTCGCCCGACAGCCGCACGATGTCGATCTGGTCTGCGGGCTCGAGCACCGCGGGCTCCACGGCAGCGGGCACTCTGAGGGCACGCTCCGTCGCGGCGCTGCCACCCAGTAGGTACTGCAGCCGGACCTCGGTGCCCTCGGGGCCACGTACGACGTCGACGTCATCGACGAGGTTGCGGATCAGGTCGAGCCCGCGACCCTGTCCGACGTCGCGCGGCGATCGCCACTGACCGTGATCGCGGATCGTGACCGAGATGCATCCGGCGTCGTACCTCGCGTGCAGCTCGAGCGTTCCGCCGGCCGGACCGTAGGCGTGCTCGACGACGTTGCTTGCCGCCTCGCTCACGGCGTGCACGAGATCGCCGGTCTCCAGGATGGTTGCGCCCCAGCGTGCCGTCCACGATCGCAAGGTGCGACGCACCACTGCGATCACCTCCGGTTCGGAGGGGAGGGTGAGGTCCAGCTCCGTGGTCACCGGCAACAGCTTGATGGCCAGCACGGCCACGTCGTCCTCACCGGCGGTGAGCATCGACGGCGCGAGCACTCGCTCGTCGCACAGTGCATCGAGATCCGCGTGCGTGCCCTCAGCCGCCTGCCGAAGTGCTTCCAGCCCTTCGTCGATCGAGTGGCCACGGCGTTCGACCAGGCCGTCGGTGTAGAGGATCAGCGTCGAGCCCGGCTCGACCGTCGTCACGGCTTCCGAGCGCGGACTGACCGTCACCCCGAGTGGAAGCGAACGACCGCCGGTGAGGTACGTCGCCCTGCCGTCCGGTCCTACCAGCAGTGCCGGGGGGTGGCCGGCGCTGGCATAGGTGAGTGTCTCCGACTCCGGATCCAGCACGGCGTACACGAGCGTGGCCATCTGTCCGGCTTCGAGTTGCGACACCAGCCGCGACATCTTCTCCAGGACGGCGGCGGGGGAGGCGTTCTCGACGGCGTAGGCCCGGATCGCCGTGCGGAGCTGTCCCATGGCCGCGGCGGCGCCGAGCCCTCGGCCGACGACGTCGCCCACCGTCAAGCCGATGCAGCCACGGGGCAGCTCGATGACGTCGAACCAGTCCCCGCCCACCTGCAGGCCGGCGCCGCCCGGGATGTAGCGGGAGGCGAAGTCGACGCCGGGGATCGGCGGGAGGTGGTCGGGCAGCAGGCTGCGTTGCAGGGTCTCGGTGATCCCGTGCTCACGGGCGAGGGCTGACTTCAGGTCGGCGAGCGCATCCGCCCGCTCCGCGATCACCGCCGCGAGGACGAACGACGTGAGGGCGACGACCGCGTTGTAGACCTGCAGCGTGAGGACCCGGTGCAGGAAGGTCACGTGCGCGAACGGCCCGACCTGGTCGTACGCCGCCCAGGTCGCCATGCCCACGACGGTCACGGCACCGAGCGCGGCTCCGAGCTGGCGGAACCGCACTCCCGCCCAGATCAGCAGCGGAAAGACGAGGTAGGCGTCCTGCTGTTCATGGCGGAAGACGAAGAAGCCGACCGCAGCCAGCCCGCCGATGACCACGGCCATCTCGAGCGCGCGGCTCCAGGTCAGCCGACGTATCGAGCCGAGGCTGAACAGCAACGGCGCGAAGACGAGCACGCCGGTCCCGTCGCCGGCCCACCACAGCGCCCAGGTGCTCGCGAAGTTGTGGTTGCCGATCGTGTGGTCCAGCCGCAGAGCGGTCGCGCCGAGGCTCGCACTGACCACCATCGCGACGAGTGCGCCGAGAAAGACGAGCACGACCGCATCGCGCAGCCGGTCGAGCTGCCAGCGGAACCGCGCCGCGCGAAGCAGCCAGACGGCCAGGACGGGTGCCGCCGTGTTGCCGATGGCGATGAGGACTGCCGTCGCGACGGAGTCGTTGATCGGAAGGTTGACGAGGAGCGCGGCCACGGTGATGGCGGGCCACATCCGCACCCCGAAGCGAAGCAGGGCGACGACCGCGATCCCGGTGGGCGGCCAGATCGGCGTCACGACGCCGCCCACCAGGGAGATCCGCAGGCTGAGCCGGGCGGCGAGGTAGTACGCGCCGCCGATGATCACCAGCTGGACGAGGAGCTCCGCGCGCGATGCCTCCGCATCGAGCCGGCCGAGCCGTCGCGGATCCCACGACGGCGCATACCCCCGCGCCACAGGGCCCGAGTATGGCCCTCGCCGACCGGGACCAGAAGTCCCATCGGCGGCCGGGCCGCGGTCAGTTGCCTTGAAGTGCGTACAAATCGTGCCCTCGGCGCTCGAGGAGACCTCGGGCCTGTGCCTCGCGAACCACCTCGCGCAGCCGTCCCGGACCCCAGTAGCGAGCGCCCAGCCGCGCCGCCAGGGCCGAGATCGTCGCGGGTCCGTCGCTGCGCAGCGCGTCGACCACGGCGTCGATCTCGCGATCACTCACCGCTCGGTAGATCTCGCGCAACGCCGTCGAGCCGGGACGCAGGTCGTAGCGGCCGAACCGACCGCTCTGGGCCGGGAACGGGTATGGCCGCGTGCTGCGGGGCAGTGGGCGTGACGTCGCCGCCCGCCGCGACGGCTCGCCCCCCTCGCTCGCCTCAGAGGTGATCGGTGCGGCGATCTCTTCCAGGCTCTTCTGCTCAGCGTCGATGCCGAGGAAGATCTCCACGACTCCGGCGGCGAACATCAACGCGCCGCCGAGCAGGTAGCCCATCGCGGTGTCGAACGGGTGCTTCGTTGCGATGAGGTGGCCGAACAGCACCGGGCCGATGATGCCGCCGAGCCCGGTGCCGACCGCGTAGAACAGGGCGATGGCGATGGCCCTCGTCTCCATCGGGTAGATCTCGCTGACCGTGAGGTACGCCGAGCTCGCACCCGCCGAGGCGAAGAAGAAGATCACCACCCAGGCGATCGTCTGCGTCGTGGCGGTCAAGGTGCCGGCGTCGAACAGCCACGCGGTGACGGCGAGCATCACGCCGGACAGGATGTAGGTGCCCGCGATCATCGGGCGCCGTCCCACGTTGTCGAAGAGCCGGCCCAGCAGGAGCGGCCCGAGGAAGTTGCCGACCGCGAAGGCGATGAGGTAGTAGCCGACCGAGGCGCTGTCGACCTGGTAGAAGGTGGTGAGCACCAAGGCGTAGGTGAAGAAGACGGCGTTGTAAAGGAACGCCTGTCCCACGAACAGGGACAGCCCCAGCACCGTGCGCTTCGGGTAGGAGCCGAAGACGGTGCGCGCCATGTCCAGCAGGCCGACCGACTCCTGCGGCTTGATCTCGATGTCGCTGTTCGGGTCGGGCTCGCGGAGCTGCTGACCGGTCGACGACGCGACGTGGTCCTCGATCTCGGCCACGATGCGGTCGGCCTCCTCGACCCGCCCATGGGTCATGAGCCAGCGCGGGCTCTCCGGGATCGTTCGCCGCACGAACATGATCGCCAGCCCGAGGACCGCGCCCATCAGGAAGCAGACCCGCCACCCGACGTTCACGGCGAGCACCTTCGGATCGAGCAGGACGAGTGTCGCCGCGGCGCCGCCCGCGGTGCCGAGCCAGTAGGACCCGTTGACGACGAGGTCCACGGTGCCGCGCACCCGCGCCGGGATCAGCTCGTCGATAGCGGAGTTGATCGCGGCGTACTCCCCGCCGATGCCCATCCCGGTGAAGAACCGGAACGCGAAGAACATCCATGCGTTGGTCGACACTCCGGTCAGGACCGTTGCGAGCAGATAGACCCCGAGGGTGACCAGGAAGAGCTTCTTGCGACCGAGCTTGTCGGTGAGGTAGCCGAACACCAGCGCACCGAGGCACGCGCCGGCGACGTAGACCCCGGCCGCATCTCCGATCTGCGCGGTGCTGATCGAGATCCCGCTGTGCGCCTTGGTCAGCGTGCTGCCGACGGCGCCGACGATCGTGACCTCGAGCCCGTCGAGGATCCAGACGGTGCCGAGACCCGCGAGCACCAGCCAGTGCCAGCGCGCCCAGGGAAGACGGTCCAGCCGCGCCGGGACGTCAGTCGACTCGCGAGTTGATGTGCTCGCGTCGGTGCGGTGAGCCGTCTCGGTCAGCGCCCGACCGCCTTCTCCAGCTCGGCCTTGGTCATGGTGGACCGGCCCTCGATGCCCTTGCGCTTGGCCTCGGCGTACAGCTGCTCCTTGGTGCGCCCGCCCGGCCCCTTGTGCGACCGAAGGCCACCTCGGCGGCCGGAGGAGATGTCTTCGGTCGACGTACGGCTCGCCTGCTTGGCCTCGCCGGCCCGAGCCCGCTCCTTGTTGACCGTGCGGGCGGCGACCTCCTCGGCGGTGTCCTCGCTGCGGCCGCGCTTCTCGAGCCCGTCCTTGATGTGCTCGTACTGGCGCTCACGCTTGCGGGACCACGCTCGGATCGGCATATCGGCTGCTCCCTCACGGACGTACGGCGTAACCAACTGCGACGTACCCGTATCGAGTTCGGCCTACGCGTCCGGTTTCGGCCCGTTCGTCACGCTTAGCCTCGGCTTGCCATGCGCCGATACGGGGGAGGAGAGTCTGTGACAGGAGCCGCTGGATGCGGCTGGTGAGCAAGGAGTATCGATGCCGCGCGCGCTGTGGTCGGGGGTGCTGACCTTCGGGCTCGTCAACGTGCCGGTGGGGCTGTTCAGCGCGACGAGCGAGAAGTCGATTCGCTTCAACCAGCTCAACAAGAACACCGGCAATCGGATCCGCTACCGAAAGGTCGATGACGCCACCGGCGAGGAGGTGCCCGCCGGCGACATCGTCAGTGGCTACGACACCGGTGACGACGAGTACGTGATGGTCGAGCGCGAGGAGCTCGCCTCCGTCGCGCCCGGCCGCTCGGAGCTGATGGAGATCAGCGACTTCGTCGACCTCGCTGACATCGATCCGATCTTCTACCGGCAGACCTACTACCTCGCACCTCGTGGAAAGGGCGCCGACCGCGCCTACGCGCTGTTGCGCCGCGCCATGCTCGACACCGGCAAAGCCGGCGTCGCAACGATGGTCATGCGAGATCGCGAGCACCTCGTCGTGCTGCGCCCGTCGGGCGACGCCCTCGTCGTCGAGTCGCTGTACTTCGCCGACGAGATCCGTGGCGCGGACGACGTCATCGGCGACCTCCCGGGTGACGACAGCTTCGCCGATCGCGAGCTGAAGATCGCCGAGCAGCTGATCGAGTCGCTCAGCGTCGACTGGGAGCCGGACCGCTACCACGACACGTACCGCGACCGTGTGCAGGAGCTGATCGAGTCCAAGCGCGAAGGCCGCAAGGTGGTCGCATCGAAGAAGGCACCGCGCACCAACGTCATCGACCTGATGGCGGCTCTCGAGGAGTCGATCGCGGCCCGAGGTGGTCGTGGCGCGAAACCCGACAAGGACGCGAAAGGCAAGAAGGCCAAGAAGGCGTCTGCTGAACCCGAGCCCGCTGCCGGCGGCGGGTCCGACGGTTATGCCGACATGTCGAAGGCTGAGCTGCTCAAGCTCGCGGCCCGGGCCGACATCAAAGGCCGGTCATCGATGAGCAAGGAAGAGCTGACGCAGGCGCTCGCCGCCGCCCCTAAGCCGGGCCGGTCGAAGGCGTCCTAGCCGAGCAGCGGCGCGAACAGGTCGCCGTGCTTGTCCAGCCGCTTGATCACGTCGCTGCCGAGGAATCGAAGCAGCGCGGGGTCGTCCGACCTCGCGCACGTGGCGACCTCGTCCCAGGTGACCGGGGTCGACGCGGTGGGGTACGGCGTTGCCCGCAGCGAGTACACCGCCACAGTGGTCTTCGCCGGGTGGTTCTGGCTCCAGTCGATGAGGACCTTGCCCTTGCGCAGCTTCTTGTCCTGCGAGCTGACGACGTGGTCGGGAAGCTGCTGCTCGAGCTCTTGGGCGAGCCCGAGCACCTCGTCGCGGATGTCGTCCCAGCTGGCACCTTGCATCGGGGCGTAGACCTGCAGCCCTTTGGAACCGCTGGTCTTCGCGACCGCATGGTCGCCGGCTGACAGCCGGTCGCGGGCGAGCAGAGCGATGCGGCAGCACTCGACGATCGTGGTGTCGGGTCCCGGATCCAGATCGATGACGAGGTGGTCAGGGTCCGTCGGTGGCGTCTGGCCGCGCTCGAGATGCCATAGCGGCACGTGCAGCTCGACCGCGGCGAGGTTCGCCGCCCACAGCAGGCTCGCCCGGTCCTCGATCAGCGGGTAGTCGATGGAGTCGCGTCCTCCGCGGCCGGAGCGGGAGCTGACCTTCATCGACTTCATCCACTCCGGCGCGTGGCGGGGGAGCTGTTTCTCGAAGAACGTCTCGCCACCGACGCCGTCCGGAAACCGGCGGAAGGTCACTGGCCGCGCGGCGAGGTGCGGCACCATCGCGTCCGCGACCTTCGCGTAGTAGTCGAGGATGTTGGCCTTCGTGAAGTCGGCCTCGGGATACAGCACCTTGTCGAGGTTGGACAGCATCAGCGTTCGGCCGTCGATCTCCGCCGCCACCTTCTGACTACTCACGGCGCACGTCCCTGGGTGACTTGTCCGGCCGGACGCCGCGCCAGCTCGGATGTCGCAGCCTGCCGTCGCCGGTCCACTCTCCGAACTGCACCTCACCGACGATCTCAGGCTCGACGTACTGCGCGTCTCGGCGGTCCTTCGCATCGATCGGGGTGGCGAACGGAGACGAGTCCGTGGCGAGCTTCTTCAGCAAGGCGAACAGCCGCGCCCGCGTTCGCTCGTCGAAGCCGGTGCCCACCTTCCCGGCGTAGACGAGCTCGTCGTGGTCGGGCACGCCGAGCAGCAGCGCGCCGAACGTCTCGCACAGGCGGCCCTGACCCGGCAGCCACCCGCCGATCACGACCTCCTGGGTGCGCATCGCCTTGACCTTGATCCAGTCGGTGCTGCGCGCGCCCGGCCGATACGTCGAGAGGCGGCGCTTCGCGACGACGCCTTCGAGGCCGCGACTGCTCGCGGCCTGGAACACATCCGCGCCGGGTACGTCGCGATAAGCCTGGCTCGTCACGATCCCGTCGGTGTCGATCGTGAGCTGTTCGAGGCGAGCCCGTCGCTCGTCGTAGGTCTCGCCGGTCGTCGGCCGGTCCCCTTGGAACAGAACGTCGAAGACGATGTAGGACGCGGGTACCTCGTCGGCGCGCCTCGCGATCGTTGCGGCGGTGGTGAGGTTGAGCCGCTGTTGGAGCAGGCCGAATCTCGGGATGCCCGCTTCATCAAGCGCGACCAGCTCGCCGTCGAGGGTGAGCGGGGTGCCCGGGCAGGACCCGACGAGTGCGGAGAGCTCTGGAAACATCGCGGTCAGATCCTGCCCGTTGCGGCTTCGGGCATCGATGCCGCCGTCGCCGTCGAGGCGGGTGATGGCCCGGATCCCGTCCCACTTCGGCTCGAACGCCCAGCCGTCGTCCGCCGCCGGAAGTGCGCCTGCCGTCGCCAGCATCGGCGCTACCTGCGGCGGCATCACTGTTCCGACGGTAGACGAAACCGTTTTTTCCTCGCAGCCCTCGGGTATTACGCCCTTCGTGACAACCGGTGCCACGCAATCCACCCTGCGCAGCGACTTCGAGGTGCTGCGCGACCGCCTTGCGACGGACTTCCCGGAGTTCGGCGAGGACGACATCATCGCTGAGCTCGTGCAGGCGCATGACGCGGTGGAGTACGTCGGTACGCCGACGGGCGAGCGGGTCGAGCTGGTGGAGTTCATGGCCCGTTACGGGCTGATGGTGCGCGCCGGCCGCATCACGCCGAGTGACCGCCTTGACCCGGAGAAGCACGCGAGCCCACGCCGTACGTAGCGGCTGGGTGTCGAGCGACCCGCAAGCGGGCAGAAGACCGGCATGACTCTTGCCCGGGAGCTGATGACGCGGGTCGAGCCGATCAGCGACGACGCCACCGTCGCCGAAGCCGCACGCCGGCTTGCCGCGTCGACCTACGACTCGATTCCGGTCTGTGACAGCCAGGGCCGGCTTCGGGGACTTGTCAGCGACCGCGACCTCGTGGTCGAGGTCGCTGCCGCCGGCAAGCTGTCGAGCGAGACCAGGTTGATCGACCTCGTACGCGGCGAGGTCGTGTCGGTGCGCGCGGACGACACCATCGAGAAGGTGATCGAGACGATGCGGGACTACCGCACGCCGCGGGTGCCCGTCGTCGATGGCGACCACCTCGTCGGTATGTTGAGCCGCGCCGACCTCGCGGCGCGAGTCCGGGAAGGCCTGCTGCCGGCCTCACGCGACGAGGCGGACGTCTAGGGCTGCTTATCGGCTTCGCGCTGGTGCGCGACGGCCTCGCCGAACTCCTCGATCGGCGCCGGTCGCGCCCACAGGTAGCCCTGACCCAGGTCGCAGCCGAGGCCCGCGAGAATGTCGCACTGCTTGCGAGTCTCGATCCCGGTCGCGATCGTCTTCATTCCCAGGTCGTGTGCGATGTCGATGATGGCGCCGGCGATCGTCGTGGCAGCCAGACCGCTGCCAAGGTCGGCGATCAGCGAGTGGTGGATCTTCAGGTAGCCGATGTCGAGGCCGCGCAGCCGCCGAAGTGCCGGAATGTCACCTGCGAACTCGTCGATGGCGACGGATACGCCGAGCTTGTTGAGCGTCTTCACCGGCTCGACGACGCGCTCGGGGTCCGCCGACAGGTCTGAGACGTCGAGCACGAGGCGCGACCCCGGCAGGCTGCTGGTGATCAACGCCGAGGAGACGATCTCCTCCAGGTTCGAGTGCCGCAACGTCCGGCCGGAGATGTTCATCGTCATGGTGAGGCCCTCGACGGTGGCGGCGGCACGACAAGCCGCCGCGATCGCCCAGCGGTCGAGCTCGACGATCAGGCCCTTGGTCTCCGCGATGTCGACGAAGTCCGCGGGCTCGAGCAGGCCATGTTGCGGATGCGGCCAGCGGGCGAGGGCCTCGACGCCGCGCCAGTCGCCGTCGACCATGTCGATGAGTGGCTGGAAGTACAGCCGGAAGTCTTCTCGCACCAATGCGTCGCCGAGCTCGACGCGAAGTCGCGACCGAAGCTCGCTCGCCGAGCGCATCGACGGATCGAAGATCTCGTAGCGGTTCTTGCCGCGCGCCTTTGCGGCGTACATCGCGGCGTCCGCCTCGGCGAGCAGCTCCTCGGCACTCACGTCGCGTCCGGCGACCATCGTCATCCCGACACTGAGGTGTACGACGACCTCCTCGTCGTCGCCGAGCCGGACCGGGGTGCTCATGGTTGCGTAGAGCCGGTCGATGACGTCGAGTGCCCCTGGCAGCTGCGTGTCCTCGAGCAGCACGGCGAACTCGTCGCCGCCGAAGCGTGCGACGGTGTCGGCCGGCCGCACGCATTGCTTCAACCGGTGGCCGATCACGCGCAACAGCTCATCGCCCGCGCCGTGCCCGTAGCTGTCGTTGACGTCCTTGAAGTCGTCGATGTCGAAGAAGCAGACGATGAGCTCACTGAGCCCGCGCCGTTCGAGGGCGTGCTCTGCTCGGTCGCTGAACAGGGCACGGTTGGCGAGACCGGTCAGGCTGTCGTGAGAGGCCTGGCGCCGTAGCTCCGATTCCAGCTTGAGGCGTAGCTCCTCGGCGGCGATGCGTTCGCGTACCCGCTGCTCGCTTCGAGCGACGCCGGCCTCGACCGACTCGACCAGGTCGTCCACCGGCACCGGCTTGGTCAGGTACTGGTCGATCTGGCCGACGGCCGCGATGGCGGAGTCCAGTGACGCGTAACCGGTGAGCAGGATCAGCGAGACGTCCGGGTCCATCGTCCGGAGGGTGGCGCAGAGGTCGAGCCCGGTCATGTCGGGCAGCCGCTGGTCGCAGACCACGACAGCGGGGTGGAGCTCGCGCTCGCGGACGATCGCGGCGCCTGCGCTGGTGACGCCTACGGCGGCGAGGCCGCGGCTCGTGAAGATCTCGACGAGCGTGCCGGCCATCGCGGGGTCGTCGTCGACGACGAGAACCTGGATGGTCCGCTCGCCATTGGCATTCGGCGGCACCCCTCCCTCGACGTCCACGCTAGAAATAATGACTGGTCAACGTGCTTCGGTGCCACCGACTCGGCGGTCGGAGCGCGCGCAGGGAGGGTGACGATGGCGGATCCGGGTGCGTCGCGCCTGCGATGGCCCGCCTTTGCCGTCGTGTTCGTCCTGCTGGGCATCACCGTCGGCTCCTCGCTCACCGTTCACCGAACCAACCGGGTGCAGGAACGACGGCTGTTGCGTGAGCGGGCCGCCGAGGTCAGCCTGATCCTCACCGACAGCTTCGGCTCCCTGCAGACGCAGCTGTCCACGATGGCTGCCGAGACTGCCCTGAACGGCGCCACCCCGCACGCCTTTCGGTCGGCATCCAACGCTCTGGCGCCGCCCAGCGGGGGCTTCAAGACCGGGTTGGCGCGGCGCGATCCCGCGACCGGCGACATTCGCTTCCTGACCACGACCGGTTCGCTGCCGAAGACGCCCGCGCCGACAGTGGCGGATCTGGTGAACCGGGCGCTGAGCGTCTCCTCGCAGGGCGTGACCTCGGCGGTTCTCACCGAGGGCGCGAAACGCTCGCTCGCCCTTGCTCAGATAGTCGGCCACAACGACCTGGCCATCTTCGAGCAGCTGCCGCTCGACCTGTCCGCTGCCGGCAAGGGCTTCGCGCAGAGCAAGCAGTTCCGCGAGCTTCGGGTAGCTCTCTACGCCGGGCCCACGCAGGACCCGAGGCGGTTGCTGCTCACGACGAGCCGCTCCGCGCCACATGGCGGATCGATCGCGACGGCGCGGGCACCGTTCGGCGCGGACACCTGGCTGGTCGTCGTGCAAGCCACCTCCCCGTTGACCGGTGCGTTCGCGCACAACGGCTATCTCGTCGTACTTCTCGTGGGAGCCGTCTTGACGGTTCTCGTCGGCTTCATCGTCGTAACGGTGCTGCGTCGGCGCGACTACGCGATGGCTCTGGTCGCGGAACGTACGGAGGCGCTCGAGGACTCGATGACCGAGCTGGAGCGGGCACAGGAGCAGCTGGTCCGCAGCGAGCGGCTTGCCGCGATCGGTGAGCTTGCCTCCGTCGTGGGTCACGAGCTTCGCAATCCGCTCGGGGTGATCACCAACGCCCATTACCTGCTGCGGACCGTGTTGCAGCGCACCGAGATCGATCCTGATGCGGCGCGCCATCTCAACACTGCGGAGCGTGAGGTAGGTGCTGCCACGCTGATCGTTGGGGACCTGCTCGACTACGCGCGCGCCCGCGAGCCGGTGACGTCCCCGGTCGACGTCGGGGACCTGATCAGCGAGATCCAGTCGATCCTGCCGCCGCCGCCTGAGGTGACCTTCACCCGCCACGACGAGCCGAACCTCCCGCCCGTGCAGGCGGACCGCGACCAGCTCCGGCAGGTGCTGCTCAACCTCCTCTCGAACGCCTACGAGGCCGTCGTGGCCCAGGCGCAGACGGGGCCAAATGGGGGAACGGTAAGCGTCCGAACGGCATCCGTGGACGGCAAGATCAGCCTCGCCGTTGCCGATACAGGTATCGGGATGGACGACGAAACTCGGGCGCAGGTGTTCGAGCCCTTCTTCTCGCGGAAGACGCGTGGCACCGGGCTCGGGCTCGCGGTGACGCGCCGCATCGTTGACAGCCACGGCGGCGTTATACGCATCGACAGTGAGGTGGGTAAGGGGACGACCTTCACCGTGGAGTTCCCGGCGGCCGAAGTGGGAGGTTTGTTGCGATGAGCGCCTCGGTGCTGGTCGTCGACGACGAGATGGGAATGCGCGAGACGCTGGTGGACATCCTCGAAGCCGCCGGCTACGAGGTAACCCCTGCCGAAGACGGTGGCGTGGCGCTGGAGATGGCGAGCAGTCACCCGTACGACGTCATCGTCATGGACATCCGGATGCCGGTCCTGACCGGTGTCGAGGTCCTCGCCTCGTTGCAGTCGCCGCCGCCCCAGGTCGTCCTCATGACGGGGTTCGCCCTCGAGGAGCAGCTCGACGAGGCGCGGGCGCACAACGCGTTCGCGATCATGCAGAAGCCGTTCCAGGTTCCGCAGCTGCTCAAGGTCATTGCGGCCGCTGCCGCCGCCTAGCCCGCGCTAGTACGCGACGTACATCGCGTCGACATCGACGGCGGTGGACGATGACGCTTTCGACTTCTTCCCGATGCACACGAAGTCGAAGGTGCGGCTCGTTGCCGACGCAGCCTGCAAGAGGGTCACTCGCTTCGTTGCGGCGTGCCGGGCGTAGAGGTCGATCGTCTTGAGCTTGCGCCCGGCTTCGGTGACGACGAGCTTTCCGTACGACGGTCCGGTGCGCACTGCAAGTGAGTAGGTCTTGCCCTTGCCCCTGGCGATGGCGCTGGCGCCGCGGTGGGCGGTCTGCGTGATCGAGCCTCCGACGGAGCCGGCGCTCTTGCGGTCCTTCCACCCGCCGAACACGCTGAAGTCCTTGTCGTCGATCGGCACCACGATCTTCGTGGTTCTGGTCGACGAGGTCGTGCCGGCGAGGTCGCGCGCCGTCACCGACAGCGTGTACGTGGAGCCCGGCTGTGCGGTGAAGCTGTGCGAGCCGCTGGCGGGGGCGTTCTGGGCGCTGTAGACGCTCCCCGAGTGACCGGCGCGGGTGATGCGGACGGTGGCGTTGTCAACGGCCAGGCCGCCGGTCGCGGCGGTGCCCGTCCACCTCGCGGAGATCTGGTACGGCGACGAGCTGTGCAGATGGGCGAAGGACAACGAAGCCGTCGCCTTCGGTGCGACGAGCGGGTTCAGGACGCGGTCGACGATGTCCGCCCACATCGGAGCGCCCAGGCCGGTGACGGTGTCGTAGCCGATCGCCGCGCTGACCGATGGATCGCTGCCCGCGTCGGCGGCGGCACCGTTCGTGCCGCTTGTGACGTCCCGGAAGGAGCTGTCGCTGCCGGCATAGGCGCTGTAGAGCGCGCTGTGGATCTCGCCGACCCCCGAGGTCACCGCGTGCGCGGCGAGGGCATTGGTGAACAGCGCAGCCGAGACCGGAGCCGCAAGGCTGGTGCCGCCGAAGACGTAGTAACCGGCGCCGTCCGACGGGTCGCTCGAGTAGCCGGGGAAGCCCGTGTCGGTGTCGGCGTCCGCCGCGATGTCAGGCACCATGCGCATCGTGGTCGAGCCGAACGTCCCGCCGCTGACCACACCCTGGTAGTCGGGACGGGAGAAGCCCGCGGAGACGCCGCCGCCTGATCCACCGCCCGTGTTGAGGTCGCCGCAGTCGCTGACGCTGCTGCAGCTCCACGCGGTCTCGGTCCAGTTGCTCCCGTCGTTGGGCGCGCTGCTGCCGACCGGTGCGAGCTTCGTACCGCCGACGGCGACGACCTCCGGTGAAGATGCGGGGTAGTCGACGTTTGCCCCGGACGCACTGCATCCGTCGTAGATTCCATCGTCGCCGGACGACGCGAAGATCGTGACCCCCGCCGCTTGCAGCCCGGCGAGGATGGGCTCGAGGTCGTTGATGAACGTCGACCCGCTGTCGAACTCGCAAAGCCCCCACGAGGTCGAGAGCGCGACGATGTGCCGATCCCCGCCCTGGTAGGCAAAGCTGTCGCCGGTCACGTCGTCGAGCACCTGCGCCACCGCGTTCAGGTAGCCGTCCGCGTCGTTGTTGGCGAAGTAGGCGCGTTGGTGTGCGTACGGGTCTGTCGACAACAGAGCTTCTTGGTCGAGGTCCACCTCGATGTCGCCGTCGTCCTTCGGATCCGGAGCCGGCAGCGACGTCAGCGGGCCGATCGGCACGGTGGTGAGACCGGTGGCGGCGTTGAAACCCGGGACGCCGATGTCGGAGGTGTTCGCCCACGTGGTGAGGTCGCCGGCGTTCCAGCCGGCGAACTGGAGGGTGGCGATGGTCAGAGTTGCCGCTGGGTCGGACCCGCTGTACGGCGCTTGTCCGGTCGCGGTGCGCGCCGGCGAAGCGTTGGCGTTGCGGAAGTCGGACCCGATCAGGAGGCCACCACTGACGTTGTGGTGGAACATCCGCGGGCTCCCGGCGGTGGGGTAGGCGGCGGTCGCGACGCCCCGCAGCGACGCCGGCATCGAGGGGTACGGTCCGTTCGCCGCGCGCCGCTGGGCTGCGCTGGCGCGGGCCCGCGTCTGCGGGTGGGATCCGAACGCGCCACGGACGCCGGCGTCCGGCCCGGTCGCTGTCACCGACCAAGCCGTCTCGTCGGTGACAGTCAGTCCGGCGCGACGCAGTGCGGCCTCAGCGGACCTGTGCTGGGCAGGGGTGGGGAGCAGCTTGCGAAGCCTCGCCATCCGCTGGGCGTGCGAGAGGCCGTGTGTCGCAGCGAGCTCGCGGAGCGCGCGGAGGTTGGGCGCCTTCAGGTAGACGGTGACGCCAGTCTCGTTCGTGGTGGCCGCCGCGGGCACGGCGGTGGCGCCCACCGACATGACCAGTCCGAGCGTGAGGACGAGCGGAAGGCAGGTCGCGGAGGTGCGCCGAGGCATCTGCGCATCCTGCTACAAGATCGGATCGAACCGCTCGAGCACATTGATGCGCAACGGGTCGTCGGCATGCAGGTGCAGCACGAACAATCCGGCCTTTCGGACACTTGCGTCGTCCGGCGGCTTCGCGCCGAGACTCGCGCACGCTGAGGTGACCAGACCAGGGATGGTCTTGCCCTGGCTGCACACGACCGACGGCACATGGGAGCCGAGCAGCTCGAGCAGCCGGTCGACCGCGAGCTCTGGCTGCTGCGCGTAGCCGGCCTCGGACAGCAGGGGCTCGCTCTCGACGGTGAGCCGTGCCTCCCCGGCGTACGGTCCGATCGTTTCGAGGCACCGCAGCACGTCCGCCGACAGGACTCGCTGGATGCGGTACGCCGCGAGCAGCGGGATCAGCGCCTCGGCTTGCTCCTCGCCGAGCGGGTCGAGGGGTCGCTCGCGGTCGTCACCCGCCCAAGTCGATCGCTCGCCGGCGCTCGCATGTCGCACGATGATGCACGGCCGCGTGGACACGGACTCGAGATCGAGGTCGGCGAGGATCGCCTGGTCGCGGTCCGGCAACAGGTGACGCTGCGCCTCTCGCGGTGGCAGCCACATGATCTGGTCGACCTCGGCGTTGGCTGCGAACTCTCCGCCGGTGAGCCGCATCGCCCAGTAGCGGACCCGCTTCGGCAGACCTTCCTTCAGGTAGTGGATCTCGCCGAGTGGCCGCCCGGGCTCAGCGGTGTGTCCGGTCTCCTCTTCGACCTCGCGCAGCGCGCCGAGCACGACGTGCTCGCCGGTCGTCAGCTTGCCCTTTGGAATCGACCAGTCGTCGTACTTCGGCCGATGTACCAGCGCGACTTCGATCTGGGCGCCTCCGGTCGCGGGTCGCCACAACACGCCGCCAGCGGCCTCGATCACTTTCTCGGGCGCCATGAGAACACCATCTTGCCCTAGGAGACGACCCAGGGTGTCAGGAGTGGAGCCAGTCCAGTGACTTCGACTGCGCCGCGGCCTTCCACTGCCGTTGGAACTCGGCGCGCGCGACGGCCCCGGCCTCGTCCTGCTTTGCGTGCAACAGGCCGAGCGTGAAGGCGATCGCGCTGCCACCCCGTTGCGTCGCGGTGGTCCGCAGGAAGCCGGCGGCGATGACCGCGTCCTGGTTCTCCCCGAGGGAGTCCTGCAGGGCTGCCGCGATCTTCGCGAGTCGCTGCGCCGGCCTGCCGAAGATCGGGGCGGTCGCCTCGCAGGAGTAACGCAGCCGCTTCACTTCGATGCGGACCCGGTGCCAGTGTTCGGCGACGTGCTCGGGTTGATCGAGCTGCTTGACGCCGTGCACGAGCTCCGTCCATGCCGCCTGCACCAGCTTCGGGATGGCCTTCCCGGTCGGCCGTTCCCCGGCCGGCGTCGTGAACGGCTCCCATCCTGCGTCAACCAACCGCTCGAGCAGCACGACGTATCGCTCACTCGACAGCGTCGAGTCGACGCTGTCGCGCCCGGTCTCGAGGTTTCCTCGCAGGATCTGCTCGAGCCGGCTGCGAACCGGTCCCACGACCAGCTCGGCGGGAAGCTCGTCGAGGTCGCGGGTGAGTCGCGCCAGTAGCACCTCGTTGTCCCGCGTCGTGCCGAGCGAGTCGGCGAGCCACGACAGCTCTCGGCGTAGCGAGTTGGCCCACTGCGGGTCGAGCAACGGTTTGAAGGTCTTCAGGACGCTGCGCAACCGCCGCGCGGTCACCCGCATCTGGTGAACCGCGTCCTCCTGGTTGCGTCGCACGCCGGTGTCCAGGGCGATCAGCCGACGCACATCGCGCCGGAGCATGTCCCGGACGGCGCAACGCGCCGGCTCGTCGAGCCCGACCTTGCCGGGCAGCGGCGGGTCGGGGTCTGCGCTGGCCTGCGGGCCGAGGGCGCGGATCACCTTCGGGACGAACTCCCCGCCCACCGCCCCACTCGATCGCAACAGACCGCCGACGGCCTCGATCGCGGTGACGCCGCCGCCGCGGTCCTCGACCTCGATTTCGCGAAACCTTCCGGCGACGTGGCCGGAGTTGACCACGGACACGAGGTCATCCGTGAGCTCGACGATCGGAGTGCCGGCGGCATCCCGAAGCAGGTACGCAGTGCGTTGGGTCACCAGCGTGGCGACCGGGCCGAGAACTGCCGTGCGCGACCAGGGGAGCACGAGCTGGCGAAGCTCGTGAGGGATCGCGTCGCCGCCACCAGGCACGCGGACCTCTTCGCGAACCACCGCACTCGCGTCGGGGACGGTTCGTGCGGTGGTGCTCGGGAGCTTCAGGTGCCAGCCGTCGTGCGCTTCGCCCTCGCCGGAGCGATGCCGCAGCGTGATGCCTTCGCGGGCGAGCCGGAGGTCGCTCGTGTCCCAGTAGATCGCTCGAAGCTCCTGGTTGACCGGCTCGTCAGTGCTGGCTGCGCCGGTACGGCTGTCGAGCAGGTCGGGGATCTCGAAGGGCGGGTGGACGCGGAACTTGGCTTCGACCTCTTGGCTGGACTCGGCCGTCGTCATGCGTGCGGCCCTGCAGCGCTCTCGCCGGCTCGCTTGGCGGCGGCGCGGAGCAGGACCTGCTGGTAGTCGCGCAGCGGGCTGCCGTCAGGCCCGGTGACCTCCCGGTTCCACAAGCCATCGGAGCCGAGGACCCACGCCGACGTCGCCGGATCCATTGCGAACGCGAGCAGCCGGCCGAGCGCGTCTCTCACGTTGCCGTCCCGGATCTCGGCGAGAGCCTCGACCCGCCGGTCGAGGTTGCGGTGCATCACGTCGGCGCTGCCGATGAAGTAGCGCTCGTCGCCGCCCGCGGCGAAGCGGAACACTCGCGAGTGCTCGAGGAAGCGGCCGAGGATGCTGCGCACCTTGATGGTCTCGGACAGCCCTTTCGCGCCCGGGCGAAGCGCACACATGCCGCGGACGATGATGTCGACCGGCACCCCTGCGATCGAGGCGTCGTACAACGCGTCGATCACCTGTTCGTCGACGAGGCTGTTCAGCTTCAGGGTGATGCCGGACGGGCGGCCCGCGGCGGCGTGCTCGGTCTCTTCTGCGATCAGCCGCATCAGCCCGGTGCGCAGCGTGTCCGGGGCGACGAGCAACGTGCGGTAGTCGCGGTGCTTCGTGTAGCCGGACAGGTGGTTGAACAAGTCCGCGACGTCGGCGCCGACGATGGGATCGACCGTGAGGAGCCCGAGGTCCTCGTACATCCG
>DASZYY010000117.1:0-14130 GCA_035545175.1 Mycobacteriales bacterium | reverse complement strand
TTCGCTCGTACCCGGAAACGAGAGCGCCGTGTTCCGGGTGATCAACGGGCTCAACCGGCTCGGTGCCAACGTGGTGCACAAGGAGACGGCCCTCGTGCACGTCTCCGGTCATGCGCCGGCCGGCGAGCTGCTCTATGTCCTGAACATGGCGCGACCGTCGAACTTCATGCCGATCCACGGCGAGTGGCGGCACCTGCGCGCGCACGCCGAGCTGGCGGTCGCCAGCGGCGTGCCGCGACCGAATGTCGTCCTTGCCGACGACGGCGTCGTGGTCGACCTGGTCGACGGCCGAGCCTCGATCGTCGGTGCGGTCCCCGCGGGCTACGTGTACGTCGACGGGCGCGGGGTCGGCGACGTGGGGGAGCAGTCGCTGCGCGATCGGCTCATTCTCGGCGGTGACGGGTTCGTCACGATCGTCGCGGTGATCGACTCGGTGAGCGGCAAGGTCGCGGCGCGGCCGGAGATCTTCGCTCGCGGCTTCTCCGAGGACGCCGCCGTCTTCGAAGATGTCCTGCCGCTGGTCGAGGAGGCGTTGGCCGCGGCCGGCCGGGAGGGCGCCACGGACCGCCACGAGCTCCAGCAGCAGGTCCGCCGCGTCGTCGGCAAGTGGGTCAGCGACACCTACCGGCGCCGCCCGATGATCATCCCGGTGGTTCTGGAGGTGTAATCGGACGTCGGAACGGGACAACTCGCTCAGCGTGGCTCATGTGACGCGTGTGACAGGCGGGTTATGGTCGTCCGATGGCCACCAAGGCGCCAGCGCGCCCGCGTTCGACCGCTTCGCGGTCCGCGCCGGCGCGCTCATCCGCGTCTCGCTCGACCGCCTCGCGCACTCGCTCGACGTCAGCCACTCGTCGTCAGCGCGCCCGGCGTCCGGCGTCGCGCCGGGCCTCGACCTCCCGTGGGCCGGGGCTGACCGTCCGGTTGTTCCGGGCTCTGGGACGGCTGTTCGCCGCGCTGTGGATGCTGATCGCGCGCGGTGTCGGCGGGACCGCGCGCAGCGTCGGTAGCGGCGCCCGCGAGATGGATCCGGCGCACCGCCGCGACGGCGCGGGCCTCGGTGCGCTCGCGGCCGCCCTCATCGTCGCGGTCGGCGCCTGGGCGGACTCGGCCGGCCCGTTCGGTCATGACCTCACGATTGCGCTGCGGACCCTGATCGGTTCCGGCGTCATGGTTCTTCCGCTCGCCCTCGCGGTGGCCTCGTGGCGGCTGCTGCGCCGGCCGGCGCCGCCGGACACTCCCCGAGGTCGGGTCGTCATCGGCTGGATCGCCGTCACGGTCGGCTTGCTCGGCATCCTCGACCTGGCCCACGGCGACCCGTCTCATGGTGCGGCTCGGCGCGGTGCCGGCGGCCTGATCGGCGTGCTGGCCGGCTCTCCGCTGGGAGGCGCGCTGACGCCGTACCTCGCGGTGCCGGTCCTCGTGATGGTCGGCGTGTTCGGCCTGCTCGTGATCACCGGCACGCCGCTGCACGCGGTGCCGGACCGGCTGCGCTCGCTTCGGGCTCCGGCTCCCACGGAGCCGGTCGCTGACGACGATCAGGTGACGGAGCCGCTCAAGCGAGCCCGAAAGCGCCACGCGTCCGTGGCCAACACCGATGAGGACAAGCCGTTCGACGCCTCACCGGTCATCGCCGAGGCGAAGCCGGACGAGCCGAAGACGATCACGATTCCCGACGTCGCTTCCCCTGACGTCGCCGACATGGCGTCCATCGCGACGACTGCGTTGGAGATCCCGACGCCGTCGAAGCCGGTCAAGGCCTCGCAGCTGAAACTCGGTGACGGCACCTACCAGCTGCCCGACACGACGCTGCTTCGCGAGGGAACGGCGCCGCAGACCCGCAGCAAGGTCAACGACGCGGTCATCGAGGCGCTCACCCAGGTGTTTGCCGAGTTCGAGGTCGACGCGACGGTCGCCGGGTTCAGCCGCGGCCCGACCGTCACGCGCTACGAGGTCGAGCTCGGACCTGCCGTGAAGGTCGAGCGGATCAAGGCGCTGCTCCGAAACATCGCGTACGCCGTGAAGAGTCCGGACGTCCGCATCATCGACGTCATCCCCGGCAAGTCGGCGATCGGCATCGAGATCCCGAACACCGACCGCGAGACAGTCAGCCTCGGTGACGTGCTGCGTTCGCCGATCGTCACCCGCGACCACCATCCGCTCGTCGTCGCGCTCGGCAAGGACGTCGAGGGCAGGTTCATCGCCGCCAACCTCGCGAAGATGCCGCACATGCTCATCGCCGGTGCGACCGGCGCCGGCAAGAGCACCTGCATCAACTCACTGATCACCTCGATCCTGGCGCGCTCCACGCCAGATGAGGTCCGCCTCGTGTTGATCGACCCGAAGCGCGTGGAGCTCACGCACTACCAGGGCATCCCGCACCTGATCACCCCGATCATCACCAACCCGAAGAAGGCCGCCGAGGCGCTGTCGTGGGTGGTGCGGGAGATGGAGCTTCGCTACGACGACATGGAGGCGGCCGGAGTCCGTCACATCGACGACTTCAACGCCAAGATCCGCAGCGGCAAGCTGACCCCGCCGCCCGGCAGCGACCGCACGTTCTCGGCGTACCCGTACCTCCTGGTGATCGTCGACGAGCTCGCCGACCTGATGATGGTCGCGCCGCGCGACGTCGAGGACGCCGTCGTCCGGATCACCCAGCTGGCCCGCGCGGCCGGCATTCACCTCGTGCTGGCGACGCAGCGCCCGAGCGTCGACGTGGTCACCGGCCTGATCAAGGCCAACGTTCCGAGCCGGCTGGCGTTCGCCACCGCCAGCCTCGCCGACTCCCGGGTCATCCTCGACCAGCCCGGAGCCGAGAAGCTGGTCGGCGGCGGCGACGCGCTGTTCCTGCCCATGGGGGAGAGCAAGCCGATGCGGCTGCAGGGCGCCTACGTGTCGGACTCCGAGATCGAAAGCGTCGTCGAGCACTGCAAGAAGCAGCTCGAGCCGGCGTACCGGGAGGACATCACGGCAGGCGCGGCGGCCAAGCGCGAGGTCGACGACGAGATCGGCGACGACCTCGACCTGCTGTGCCAGGCGATCGAGCTGGTGGTCACGACCCAGTTCGGCTCGACGTCGATGCTGCAGCGCAAGCTCCGGGTCGGGTTCGCGAAGGCTGGTCGCCTGATGGACCTGATGGAGAGCCGGGGGATTGTCGGGCCGAGCGAAGGCTCCAAGGCGCGCGACGTGCTCGTGCGGCCGGAGGAGCTCGACGGCATCATCACGACCCTGCGAGGCGAAGCGTAGGCGGGCGCCACAACTCGCACTTTGCTTCGTGTTTGCAACGGTTCTAGACTTCGACCACGTTCGTCTCTTTCAGCGAAGGCCGGTCACTGGTGTCCGTCGGCGAAACTCTCTCCAGCGCCCGACGCAGCCTGGGCCTGTCACTGGACGATGTCAGCGCTGACACCCGGATCCGTGCCTCTGTCATCGCGTCGATCGAGAACGACGACTTCACGCTCTGCGGTGGCGCGGTCTACGCCCGCGGGCACATCCGCAGCATCGCCCGGGTGCTCGGCATCGACGCCGAGCCGCTGATCGCGGAGTTCGACGCCGCCCACCAGGTCGAGCTCCCGCCGGTTGCGGCGGCGGTCGCCCCGCAGGCGACCGACCCGGACCTGCTCGCCCGAACCGACCACCACCGGCCCAACTGGACCGCGGCGATGGCGGTGACCCTCGCGGCCATCTGCGTATTCGCTCTCATCGGCCTGGTCATCAGCAACAAGGGCGGCAAGGGCCATCCGCACACGAGCGCGAAGGGCGCGGGCGCAGTCACCCAGACGCAGCCAACCTCCTCACCGCCGCCGACCAGCGTCGCCGAGGTGCCGGTCTCGAAGGTCACCATGCTGATCCGCGCCGTGCGCGGTACGACGTGGCTGCAGGTCACCCGCCACAACGGCCAGGTGGTCTTCTCCAGCCTGATGTACAGCGGCCAGAGCAAGCTGTTCTCCGCCAAGAGCGGGCTGAGCTTCATCATCGGCAACGCTCCGGCCGTCGACGTCGTCGTCAACGGCCACGACCTCGGCACTCCGCAGTCCCAGGGCAATGTCGCGCGCGGCAGCGTGTCACCGGGATCGGACGCGATCGAGCCGGCCTAGGCCGCCCGTCTAGGCTTGGGCGGTGTCCCGTTCCGTTGCGCTCGTCACTCTCGGGTGCGGTCGCAACGAGGTTGACTCCGAAGAGCTCGCCGCCCGGCTCGAAGCTGGCGGCTGGACGCTGACCGACGACGCCGAGTCTGCCGATGCGGTCCTCGTGAACACCTGCGGCTTCATCGAGGCCGCCAAGCGGGACAGCATCGACACGCTGCTCGACGCTGCTGACGGCGGGCAGCACGTGGTGGCCGTGGGCTGCCTCGCCGAGCGGTACGGCGAAGGGCTCGCCAAAGAGCTGCCCGAGGTCGCGGTGCTGGGCTTCGACGACTACGCCAGCATCGGTGAGCGGCTGGACGACATCGTCGCCGGCCGCGGCCACGTGGCACATCAGCCACGGGACCGGCGCGAGCTGCTGCCGCTCACCCCGGTCGAGCGGCCCCCCAGCACCGTCGACATCGGGATCCCGGGGCACGCCGGTGGCCCGCACGCCGTGCTGCGGCGGCGGCTGTCCGGTGACCCGGTGGCGCCACTGAAGCTCGCATCAGGCTGTGACCGGCGGTGCGCGTTCTGCGCGATCCCGTCGTTCCGGGGGGCGTTCGTGTCACGCCAACCCGACGACATCGTCGCCGAGGCCGGCTGGCTTGCCGATCACGGCGTTCGCGAGCTGGTCCTGGTCAGTGAGAACTCCACGTCCTACGGCAAGGATCTCGGTGACCTGCAGGCCCTCGAGCGCCTGCTGCCGAGGCTGGCGGCCGTGCCGGGGATCGTCCGCGTCCGGGTGTCCTACCTGCAGCCCGCAGAGGTGCGTCCGACCCTGCTCGACGCGATCGCCGGGACGCCGGGCGTCGCCGCCTACTTCGACGTGTCCTTCCAGCACGCCGCCGAGCCGCTGTTGCGGCGGATGCGGCGCTTCGGCGGCACCGACCGGTTCCTCGACCTGATCGGCGCCATCCGCGAGCGGGTGCCGACGGCCGGGATCCGGAGCAACTTCATCGTCGGCTTCCCGGGCGAGACCCAAGCCGACGTCGAGGAGCTCGAGCGCTTTCTGGCGGCGGCCCGGCTCGACGCGGTGGGGGTCTTCGGTTACTCCGACGAGGAGGGGACCGAGGCGGTCGGCCTGCCCGACAAGGTCGCCGAGCCTGAGATCGCGGCGCGAGTGGAGCGAGTGACCGCACTCGCCGAGGAGCTGATCGCCCAGCGCGCCGAGGACCGGATCGGTGAGACCGTGACGGTGCTCGTCGACTCGCTCGACGACGGTTGCGTCGGGCGCGCAGCGCACCAGGCGCCGGAGGTTGACGGCAGCGTCTTGTTGCGGGCGCGCGACTCGGTCGCGGTCGGCGACCTCGTCACGGCTGTCGTGGTCGCCGCCGACGGTGCGGACCTGGTTGCCGAGTGAGCAGCCCGGGTTGATGAGTAGCGCAGGCCCGCCGGGGTTGTCCCGGCTTCCATTGCATCCCCCGCAGCCCAAGCCCGACCAGATGGGCGACCCGGTCAGCGGAGCCCCCACCGTCAACATCGCCAACGGGCTGACCCTCCTGCGGCTGTTGCTGGTGCCGGTGTTCGTCGTGTTCCTCGTCACCCACGGCGGACACTCGTCGGGTTGGCGCCAGTGGGCGTTCGTCGCGTTCGCCGCCGCCTGCGTCACTGACCTGATCGACGGCGACCTGGCCAGACGCCGCAACCTCGTCACCGACGTCGGGAAGATCGCCGACCCGATCGCCGACAAGGCACTGACCGGAGCCGCGTTGCTCGGCCTCGCCGCGCTTGGGGACCTGCCGTGGTGGGTAGCCATCGTCGTGCTGGCGCGTGAGCTCGGCATCACGGCGTTGCGGGTCTTCGTGATTCGCCACGGTGTGATTCCCGCGAGTCGTGGTGGCAAGGCGAAGACGTTGGTGCAGAACATCGCGATCGGCTGCTACGTCCTGCCGCTCTCCGGCGGCTGGGCATCGGCGCGGTTCTGGGTGATGGGCGTGGCGCTGGTGCTGACCGTGGCAACCGGTGCGGACTACGTGTCGAAGGCGGTGCGGCTTCGCCGTACCAGCGCGAGGGCGGCATGGAAGCGACTCCGGAAGAGCTGACGCCCGATGCCGCGAGAGTGCACGGCATGCTGCAGTCTCGCGGCGCATCGCTGGCCACCGCGGAGTCGCTGACGGGCGGTCTGCTGGGCGCGATCCTCACGAACGTGCAGGGTGCCTCGGCGACGTACCGGGGCGGTGTCGTCGTCTATGCCACGGACCTCAAGTCCGACCTGCTCGGTGTGCCCGAGGAGCTGCTCGAGGAACGCGGGCCGGTCGACGCAGACGTCGCCGCCGCCATGGCATCCGCGGTGCGCGACCGGCTTCGCGCCGACTGGGGGGTCGCCCTCACCGGGGTTGCCGGCCCGGAGCGCCAAGGCGGGAAGGACGTCGGGACCGTGTACGTGGCGGTCAGCGGACCGGGGCGAACAACGACCGTCGAGCGGTTGTTCCCCGGCAGCCGAAACGAGATCCGGATAGCGGCTTGCCGGGATGCGTTGCACGCCCTTTACGACAGGCTTGCCGCAGGCGAGTAACTTTGATGCATGGTTCTCCTGCGTCGCCTGCTCGGCGATGTTCTTCGCCGCCACCGGGTCCGCCAGTCCCGCACCCTGAGAGACGTCAGCAGCACTGCGGGTGTGTCCCTCGGTTATCTCTCCGAGGTGGAGAGAGGCCGCAAGGAGGCTTCGAGCGAGCTGCTCGCCGCAATCTGTGGCGCCCTCGACGTGTCGCTGTCAGATGTGCTGCGCGAGGTGAGTGACGACCTCGCTCGTGAGGAGCGCCGGGTCCGGCTCGCCCCAGTCGGCTTCGCCGCGACCGCCGCGCCACGCGTGCCGATGTCGGTGCCGGTACGGCCGGTTGCCGGCATCCCCCCGCTTCACCCTGCACGGCCGCTGCCCCAGCCTCAGCCCGTGAGTCCGGTTGCGTCCATGTCGGCTCCCGCGCCGTTCGGCGCGGTCGTTGCCGCGTGACAGCCCCCTCGCCGTACTACGCGTCGGCCGCTCCGGTTCGCGAGAGCGGTGTGCACAGCCGTGCCGGCAACGCGATGGCGCGTACCCGCGCGGCAGTGCTCGACGGCGCATCGCGCGCGGTGGAGAAGCACGGCGCTCGCAAGGCGACGATGGCCGACATCGCCTCGCTCGCGGGCATTGCGAAGGGGACGCTCTACAACCACTTCCGCGCGAAGGAAGCGGTGTACGCCGCGGCGCTCGATGCCGGCATCCGCAGCCTTTCGGCGGAGTGCTGTGCGGCTGCCCGCGACAACCTCGCGGAGGCTCTCGCACTTGCCGCCGAGCGGATCAGCGGCAACCCGGCCCTGCGTCGGATCGCCGCGGACGAACCGGCGACGCTCGCCGCGTTGGTCACCCCCGGCGACGCGCCGGTCTGGGGGCTTGCCCGCTCGGCAGTGCGTGACGTGCTGATCGCCTCGGGTGCGGCAACCAGTACGGCGGGCATCGACACGGTGCTGCGATGGCTGGTCAGCTTCATCGCGGCGCCCGCGGCCGACGCGACGGCTCAGGCCGGTCTGATCGCGGCGGGAATCTCCGCCGGCCCGGTCTGACAGCCCGCACACCAGAACGTCACCCGCTCGTTGCCCGGCCGGCCCTGGTCGGCCTTGCGGATCGGTGTCCCGCAGCGGCGGCACGGCTTGCCGGCGCGGCCATAGACCCAGGTCTGCTCACCGCGTCGCCGGTTCCCGGTGGTGATCTGCTCGTCGCGATCACGGTTGGCCATCAGCAACCGCCGGCTCAGGTCGATGACCTTGTCGATGCCGGCGACATCACCGACCGGCGTCCACGGGTCGGTGCCGGTGAGGAACAACACCTCGGCCTTGTAGAGGTTGCCGATCCCGGCGAGGTTTCGCTGGTCGAGCAGCGCTTCGGCGACTGCTTCGCCGGGGGCCGTCAGCAGCCGGCGCTTCGCCTCGGCTGCGTCGAACTCCTCGCTGAGCAGGTCGGGCCCCAGATGGCCGACGAAGGCGGCTTCGTCCTTGGTCTCGAGCAGGTCGATGACCGGGATCCGGTAGCCGACGGCGCTTCGCTCGTCGGTGCGCAGCACGATGCGGATTTCGTGGGCGGGACCGCCGGCCCACTTCTGGCCGGTCGGGAAGATCCGCCAGGTGCCCTCCATCTCGAAGTGGGTGTGCAGCGTCAGCCCACTGTCGAGCCGGGTCAGCATGTGCTTGCCGCGAGGGACCACCTCGACGACCCGCTGACCGGACAGGTCGCGCGTGGCGTAGCGCGGGACCCTGAAGTCGCTGCTCGTCAGGATCTTGCCCGCCAGCGCACCGTGCATCCGCTTGGCCGACAGCCACACGGTGTCCCCTTCAGGCACGCAGTCTCAGCCCGCGCGGCGTGGGGCGGAAGCCGGCCGCCTGCAGCGCTTCGGCGAGTGGTGAGTCGAGCACGGACTCGCCGTCGGCGCGCTCGACGGCGAGCTTGCCGAGCACACCGTCGCGGACCGCGAGTGCCAGCGCATCGACCGCAGGCTGGATCGTGTCGGGCTCGTCGGACCACGAGAGCAACGACTTGCCCCCTCGCTCCACGTACAGGCACAGCTCACCGTCGACCAGCACCACGACCGCACCCGCCTTGCGGCCCGGCCGGTGGCTCGCGCCGTGCTCCGGCCAGCGCAGGGCGGCGCCGTAGGCGTTGGCGGGATCGGTGGCGGCCAGCACCACGGCGCCCTGCGCCGGCAGACCTCGCATCCGGTCCACCGCGGCCGGGATCGCGAACTGGGCGCCGCCGAGGCCGTCGACGAAGTAGCCGCGCCGGCAGCGTCCGGTCTCCTCGAAGGCCTTGAGCACCGGGTACGCCGCGGCGAACCCGCCGCCGGCCCGTTCGCCGACGACGGCGCCGCGGGTGACGATCCCGTGCCGGTCGAGCAACGACTCGGCGAACGCGTGCGCGCGCTTCGTCGGATCGCTCTCGCGTGGTGCCAGGAGCGACCACCGTCCGCCGGTCGCCGGAGGGCTCACTCGGGCCGCGGCGCGGCGAGCCGCGCTGCCGCGGGCAAGTGACGGCGTGCTTCTTCTCGCGATGGGCCGGGCGCGGGCCGGGCCGGCGAGGCGGATGCGGAGCGGGGCGAGCGTGTCGTTGGTTGCGACGCCGGCCCAGACCAGATCCCACAGCGCGGTGGTCAACGTGCGGTCGTCGATCTCGGGCAGTCGCGTCGCGATGTCGCGGAAGAACACCGCGCCGCTGTCTTGCAGCGTCTCGTGGATCAGCCTCGCCTCGGCGCCCAGCGCCTCGGCGTCGGCCGCGGCGAGCAAGGTCGCGGCGGCGTCGGCGACGGCGAGCGTCACCCAACCGTCGCCGCCGGGTAGTGCGCCCTGGCCGGCCCACACCACCTCGCCGCTGGTGGTCAGCTCGTCGAGCAGCTCCGGTCGGTAGTCGGTCACCCGGCTCGGCAGGATCAACGACTCGAGCGCCGAGGCCGGTACCGCGACGCCGCCGAGCTGTTCGATGGCACGAAGCAACGCGTCGATGCCACGACTCGAGTGCGCGCCCACTCCTTGCCACGCGGGCAGGAACCGGGCGAACGCAGACTGGGACACGGGCTCGATCTCGCCCCGCAGCTTGGCCATCGAGCGCCGGCGCAGCGATCGCAGGACCTCGGGATCGCACCACTCGGTGCCGGCGCCACCGGGCCGGAACTCGCCGCGGACGAGCCGACCAGTGGCGAACAGCCGTGAGAGTTCGGCCTCGACGACGGCCGTACCGAGACCGAAGCGACTCGCGGCGTCGGTGGTGTGAAACGGTCCGCGGCGCCGGGCGAACCGTGACAGCAGGTCGGTGAGCGGCTCGGCCACCGGCTCGAGGAAGGCCTGCGGTACCCCGACCGGAAGCGGCACGCCGAGCGCGTCGCGCACCCGGGCGCTGTCCTCGACCGCGAGCCAGCGTTCCTCGGCGGCGATCCGCACCCGGATCGCGCGCCGCTGCTCCTCGAGATCGGCCAGGTGACTCGGCGTCGCGCCGCGGGCGAGGAGCTCCTCGGTCGTGAGGTCGCCGAGCACCCGCAACGCGTCGGCCACCGCTTCGGCGTCGGCGAGCCGTCGCTCGGGCGTCAGCCAGGCGAGCTCGGCCTCGACCTCGGCGACGGCGTCGGGGTCGAGCAGCTCGCGAAGCTCTGCGGTGCCGAGCAGCTCGGCGAGCAGCCGCGAGTCGAGGGCGAGCGCGGCCGCTCGACGTTCGGCAAGCGGCTGGTCGCCCTCGTACATGAACGCGCCGACGTAGTCGAACAACAGCGATCGCGCGTACGGCGAGGGCAGCTGAGTCTCGACGTCGACGACCCGCACCGCACGTCCGGCGACGTCGCGCATCAACGCGACGAGGCCCGGAAGGTCGAACACATCTTGGAGGCACTCGCGCACAGTCTCCAGAACGACCGGGAACTCGCCGTACCGCGATGCGACCGACAGCAGCTGCGCTGAGCGCTGCCGCTGCTGCCACAACGGAGTCCGCTTGCCGGGGGAGCGCGTCGGCAACAACAAAGCCCGGGCGGCGCACTCCCGGAAGCGCGATGCGAACAGCGCGGAGCTGCCGAGCTCGCGGGTGACGATGGACTCGATGTCGTCGGGGTCGAGCACCGCGATGTCGGCCGGCGGCGGCTCGTCGGTCTCCGGCAGCCGAATGACGATCCCGTCGTCGGCGTGCATGACCTGGACGTCGAGCCCGGTGCGCTCGCGCAGCACGCAACCGAGCGCCAGGCCCCACGGCGCGTGCACCCGCGCGCCGAACGGCGAGTGCACGACGACGCGCCAGTCACCGAGCTCGTCGCGGAACCGCTCGACGACGATCGTGCGATCGTCCGGCAGATGGCCGGTGGCGGCACGCTGCTCGTCGAGGTAACGCAACGTGTTGTCGGCGGCCCACTCGTCGAAGCCGATGTCGGTGAGTCGTTCCCGGGCGGCGGTCGCGCCGATCCGGCCGAGCTCGCGGGCGAACTCGCCCATCGCCCGGCCGAGCTCGATCGGGCGGCCGATCGAGTCGCCGTGCCAGAACGGCATCTTCCCGGGCTGACCGGGGGCGGGGGACACGATGACCCGGTCGTGGGTGATGTCGTCGATGCGCCACGTCGAGGAGCCGAGGGTGAAGACCTCGCCGACCCGAGACTCGTAGACCATCTCCTCGTCGAGCTCGCCGACGCGGCTGTTGGAGCTGGCGAGGTAGACACCGAACAGCCCGCGGTCGGGAATGGTCCCGCCGCTCGTCACCGCGAGGCGCTGCGCGCCGGGTCGCCCCGAGACGCGGTCTGTGGTGCGGTCCCACACGACGCGAGGTCGAAGCTCCGCGAACTCATCGCTCGGGTAGCGACCGGCGAGCATGTCGAGGGTCGCGTGCAACGCCGAGTCGGGCAGCGAGGCGTACGGCGCGGCGCGGCGTACGAGGCTTCCGATCTCATCGACCGTCAAGTCGTCCATCGCCAGCATCGCCACGATCTGCTGGGCGAGCACGTCGAGCGGGTTGCGCGGCATTGCGATCGCTTCGATCTGCCCGGCCTGGATGCGTTGCGCGGTGACGGCACTGGCGAGCAGGTCGCCGCGATGCTTCGGGAACATCACGCCGTCGCTGCGCGCGCCGACCTGGTGACCGGCCCGCCCGATCCGCTGCAAGCCGCTCGCGACGGATGGCGGTGACTCGATCTGTACGACGAGGTCGACGGCGCCCATGTCGATGCCGAGCTCGAGACTCGAGGTCGCGACGACGCAGGGGAGCTCGCCGCGTTTGAGGGCCTCTTCGGTGATCGCGCGCTGCTCGTGGCTGACGCTGCCGTGGTGGGCGCGGGCGACCACGGTCGGCTCGCCGGCCCGCTCCGAGGCGAGATCGTTGAGCCGCGTCGTAAGTCGCTCGGCCAGGCGGCGTGAGTTCGCGAACACGATCGTCGAGCGGTGAGTGTCGATGAGCGACGCGATCCGGTCGTCGACGAGTGGCCAGATGCTGGCGGTGTCCGTGCCGGGCTCGGTCATGTCCTCGACCGGCACCACGACCTCGACGCCGACCGTCTTCTCGGCCGGCGGTTGTACGACGGTGACTGGCCGGCCGCCGGCGAGGAACGTGGCCACCTCGTCGACCGGTCGCACCGTCGCGGACAGCCCGATCCGTTGCGCCGGCTTCGCCAGCTGCGCGTCGAGGCGCTCGAGGGTGAGCGCGAGGTGTGCGCCGCGCTTCGTGCCGGCAAGGGCGTGGATCTCATCGACGATGACGGTGTCGACGCCGCCGAGGGACTCACGTGCCTTGCTGGTCAGCAGGAGGTAGAGCGACTCGGGCGTGGTGATGAGGATGTCGGCGGAGCTCTTCTGGAAGGCGCGCCGCGCTTCGGGAGTCGTGTCACCGGTCCGCATCGCGATCGTGAGGTCGGCATCGGCGGGCAGCGCCACCTCGATGCGCCGCGCCGCGTGCCGGATGCCGGCAAGGGGAGCGCGCAGGTTGCGCTCCACGTCGACGGCGAGTGCCTTCAGCGGGCTGACATAGACCACCCGGCAGCGCTGTCCCGGATCGCTGGTGCGCTCCGAGGTGGTGAGCCGGTCGAGGGCGGACAGGAACGCGGCGAGGGTCTTGCCGGAGCCGGTCGGCGCGATGACCAGCGAGTGGGCGCCGGACGCGATCGCCTCCCAGGCGCCGAGCTGGGCCGGCGTCGCCGCGGCGAACGAAGACGTGAACCACTCCCGGGTGGCCGGACCGAAGCGGCTCACGGGGGAGGTCTTCGGGCTCACCACGTCATTGTTGTCTCCTACTGTGACAACCGTGCGGGTGACGGAGTTCTGGGCGCGGATGCGGGAGCAGTTCGGCCCGGCCTACGCCGACGCCGTCTCCCGCGACCAGGTGATCAGCTCCCTCGGTGGCCGCAGCCCGCACGAGGCGCTGGAGGCCGGGATCGACCCGAAGCAGGTCTGGCTGGCGGTCTGCGAGCACTTCGAGCTCCCGGTGAGCATCCGCCACTAGAGGCTTGGCTCCGCACCTATGTGACATACGTGTTGTCCAAACCGGACACCCGTCACTCCCGCCACGAAGTCGCGACACCAATGTGACATGGGTGCGGGCCAAGCCCCTCGGCGTGTCGGACTGGATTTATCGAACACTTGTTCGCATCATGGTTCTCGTCACGCGGTCGTCCACAGCGACGGCGGCTCCGGCGAAATCGTCGTAGCCCCTTCGTACGGTCCTCCGCAGGCACATCAACGAGAGGGTGGACATGGCGGGCTTCGACCGTGACAAGGCGCTGGAGGCAGCGCTCGGCCAGATCGAGAAGCAGCACGGCAAGGGCGCCGTCATGCGACTCGGCGACGAGACGCGCGCGCCGATCGAGGTCATCCCGACCGGCGCCATCTCCCTCGACGTGGCACTCGGCATCGGCGGGCTTCCGCGTGGCCGGATCGTCGAGATCTACGGACCGGAGTCCTCCGGAAAGACCACCGTCGCGTTGCATGCGGTCGCCAATGCGCAGCGCGCCGGCGGCATCGCCGCGTTCATCGACGCCGAGCACGCGCTCGACCCCGAGTACGCGAAGGCGCTGGGCGTCGACATCGACGAGCTGCTGGTCTCCCAGCCCGACACCGGTGAGCAGGCGCTCGAGATCGCCGACATGCTGATCCGCTCCGGCGCGATCGACATCCTCGTCATCGACTCCGTCGCCGCGCTCGTACCGAAGGCCGAGATCGAAGGCGAGATGGGTGACTCGCACGTCGGTCTGCAGGCTCGGCTGATGAGCCAGGCGCTGCGCAAGATCACCGGTGCGCTCGCGACGAGCGGCACGACGGCGATCTTCATCAACCAGCTGCGCGAGAAGATCGGCGTCTTCTTCGGCTCGCCCGAGACCACCACCGGTGGCAAGGCGCTGAAGTTCTACGCCTCGGTGCGACTCGACGTCCGCCGGATCGAGACGCTGAAGGACGGTCAGGACGCGGTCGGCAACCGGACTCGCGTCAAGGTCGTGAAGAACAAGGTCTCGCCGCCGTTCAAGCAGGCCGAGTTCGACATCATCTACGGCGAAGGCATCAGCCGCGAGGGCAGCATCATCGA
>DASZYY010000116.1:0-8442 GCA_035545175.1 Mycobacteriales bacterium | reverse complement strand
GTGAAGGTACGTCGCGATGTCGGCCCGCAGTGCCGCGACATCCGCGTAAGGCCCCGTCGCGACGTGGACCACGACGCCGGCCGCGTTGACGAACGCCGTCACCGGTGGTCCCGGCGACTTGGCCAGACCGAGCAGCACCTTCTTGTCGGGATCGACCACGGAGGGGTAGCGCACCGGCGGCGTCACGTGCGCACCGAAGTCGAGCGCGCTGTCGACGGAGTCCTCCGTGTCGACTCCGAGAAAGCGAACCTTCGCGTGCATCTCGTCATACACCGAGGACAAGACCGTTGCCTCCGCCTGACACGGGACGCACCACGACCCCCACACGTTGACGACGGTCGGCGTACCCGTGAGGCCGGCAAGATTCACCGCCGGGCCGTTCCCGAGGCAGCTGAGCGTGACCTGCGGAAGGCCGCCTTTCACCGCGGTCGCCGAGGAGCCGGGGCACGGATCGAGATGCGCCTTCTTGATCAGGCGAAGGCGCTCCGCGTTGTGCGCGGGCCCGGCGGACCCGCTGGACGAGCAACTCGCCGTAACGGCCATCGCCACGACGGCCAGAACGATCCGAAGCGGCGCACTGCTCACGCAGACGCCGCCATCTGCGACGCGGGCCGAAGCAGCTTCTCGGCGACGGCCGGGTCGGTCGGACCTTGGCCGTACGACGGGCAGAGCTTGGCAAGCGGGCAGGCACCGCATGCCGGCCGACGCGCATGGCAGGCGCGGCGGCCATGCCAGATCATCCGGTGCGACAGCCCGGTCCAGTCGCGCTTCTCGAACAGGGAGCCGACCTCGTGCTCCACCTTCACCGGGTCGTCCTCAGTGGTCCAGCCGAAGCGGCGCGAGAGCCGGCCGAAGTGGGTGTCGACGGTGATCCCCGGTACGCCGAAGGCGTTGCCGAGCACAACGTTCGCGGTCTTGCGGCCGACGCCGGGGAGGGTGACGAGGTCCTTGAGCTTGCCGGGCACCTCGCCGTCGTAGCGCTCGTCCAGGGCGGCGCCCAGCTTCATCAGGCTGTCGGTCTTGGCCCGGAAGAACCCCGTGGACTTGATCATGGTCTCCATCTCGGCCCGGTCCGCCGCGGCGTAGTCGGCCGCGGTCGGGTACTTCCGGAAAAGTGCCGGGGTGACCGAGTTGACCATTTTGTCGGTGCACTGCGCCGACAGCACCGTCGCGACGAGCAGCTGGAGGGGCGAGTCGAAGTTCAGCTCGCAGTGCGCGTCCGGATAGGTCTGCTGCAGGATCCGGTCCATCCGCCGGGCCCGCCGGACCAGTCCGGTTCGGGTTTCCGGCGCTGCCACGTGACTGAGCGTAGACGCGCCGTATTAGGGCCGTTCGGACGAGCCTCGTTACGCCGTGACCTGCCGGGCTTACGCCGTAGGAGTGACGTGAGCTTCGGCACCCTTAAGCACCCTCAAGATCACGCCGATGCCGCCTTAGACAGTCGGAGAGTGAGGAAATGCCGAATCGGCCCACGGCGGACCGCCAGACGCCTCCTGAGCGGGACCCGCAGTTCGCCCATCTTTCGTTGGACGGACTCCGGGAGTACCGCAGCGCCCTGACTCACGAAGAGAGCCGGGTGTCGTACTGGCGTCGGATCATCCAGGCCCGACTCGACATCGTCAGCAACAACGTCCGTGGCGGCAGCACCGGCGTCGACGACCTTCGCAACGTCTTCGCCGAGCGTCGCGGCGGCGCCCACCGCACGGCCGCCCTCTCGGTCATGCCCGCCGATGACATGCCGCCGCTGCCCGACCTCGGCAAGCTGTGGTCGCGCGAGCCCGACCCGGACGATCCCAACGTCACGGCGGCGCTGATCCACGAGCTGTCCAAGGCCGAGACCCAACTGTCGGCCTACCGGACGGCCGTGCACCGCCAGCTCGCCGCTGCCACGGCCGAGCTGATCGCCCGTTACCGCGAGCAGCCGGACCTGTGCCTGTCCGCCCTGCCGTCCCCGCGGGGCGCCGGGAGCATTTCCGTCTGACGCTGCCTTAACTTCTGAGGCAGACTCGGGCGTCAGCCCAATCAGACGGCGGGAGGCTCCGGGTGGACGGCGTACTGGCATCGGCACCGCTGTTCGCCGCGCTCGACGCCGACTCCGCCGACACCCTCGAGAAGGTCCTCACCTCTCGCACCGTCAGCCGCGGGCACATCGTGTTCAAAGAAGGCGACGCCGGCGATCGGCTGTTCATCGTCATCGAGGGCAAGGTGAAGATCACCCGGGCGGCTGCCGACGGCCGCGAGAACCTCATCGCCGTACTGGGCGCCGGTGAGATGTTCGGCGAGCTGTCGCTGTTCGACCCGGGGCCGCGTACCGCGAGTGTCTCGGCGGTCACCGACGCGACGCTGGCCTCGCTCGACCACGACGACCTGCGGCCGCTCCTGCTGGAACGACCCGGTGTCGGCGTCGAGCTGCTGCGGGCGCTCGCCCAGCGGCTGCGTCGCACCAACGACGCGATGGCCGACCTGGTCTTCACCGACGTCCCCGGCCGGGTCGCGAAGGCGCTGCTCGACCTGGCGGCGAAGTTCGGCGTGGTCGAAGCAGAGGGCACCCGGGTTCGTCACGACCTCACGCAGGAAGAACTCGCGCAGCTCGTCGGCGCGAGCCGCGAGACGGTGAACAAGGCGCTGTCGGAGTTCGCGCACCGCGGCTGGCTGCGCATCGAGGGCCGCAGCGTCCTGCTGCTCGACTCCGAACGGCTCGCCCGCCGCGCCCGCTGAGCGCTTACTTCGAAGGAAGGGCAGCGAGCGCCTTCTGCGACGCGGACAGTTCCCCGCGCATCTCGGTCGCGCCGGACAGCGCGATGGCCTGCCGTACGGCGAACCGCGCGGCCGGCAGGTCACCGACCGCGAGCAGACAGTTGCTCAGCACCCGAAGCGCGACGACGCGTGACCGCACGTCCTGCGCCGGCTGAGCCAGCGCCTCGTGCGCGACCCGCAACGCCTCCGCGGTCTCGCCCAGCTCGAGCAGGCCGCCGGCAAGGTGCGCGAGTGCCTGGCGTCGCGGGAATGCCAGCGACGCGTCGCTGACGACCTGCGCTTCGCGCAGCAGCTCGACCGCTTCCTTCGTCTCGCCTCGGGCCCGCAACGCCTGGGCGAGCAACACCCGCAGGCTGACCAGTGCGCCCGGTCGCAGGTCGAGCCCTTCGGCGCGCGACAGCGCCTCGCGCGCGGCGGCCTCGGCGGCACTCGCGTCACCGAGGTCTAGGCGGCAGTAGCCGATGTTCACTGTGGCGAGCGCCGCCGGCAGCGGGTGACGCGCCTTCACGGCCAGCTCGATCGCGTGCTCCAGGCGCCGGATCGCCTTGCGCTGCCGGCCCTGGCCGCGCAGCGCGGCCGCCGACGCGAGGGAGGCCATGCACTGGCCCCAGGTGTCGTTGATCTTCTCGAAGTCGTCGTACGCCGCGGACGCCTCCTCCAGCGCGGTCGTGATGTATCCGAGCTCCGCCGCCGCGAAGCCGTCGATGATCATGCAGGCCGCGGTGCCCCACGTGTCGCCGAGCGCCCGGCCCCTCGGCAGCAAGCTCTGCGCCAGGTCCCGCGCTTCGGTCAGCCGGCCTTGCAGCAGCCGGACGAACGCCTCGGTGCCGGCACACCAGGACAGCCCGTCTTCGTCGTCGAGCCCGGTGAAGACGTCGGCGGCGGCTGCCAGGCGTACCTCGGCCTGCCCGTAGTCGCCACGCGTCGTCGCGTTCCACGCCAGGTGCTGCAACGCCCACCCGGCACCGCGACGATCACCGACCCGCTCCGCAAGCGCGAGCGCCTGCTCGAAGCGCTCCTCGGCATTGGCCAGCCGGCCGCCCAGGAAGTCGATCATGCCGAGCTGGCGCAGTGCCTCACCGGTGACGCGGTCGTGACCGGAGTCGCTCGCTGCCGCGAGCGCGGTGACCAGTGCCTGCCGCGCGAGCGTTTCTTCGCCGCGACGGCGCAGCAGGTCACCATGCACGACGAGGGCCGAGGCACGGGTCCGCAGGTCAGCGGAGCCCAGTGGCTGGGCAAGATCCGCCTCGGCGTCTTCGAGGCGATGCAGGGCGACGCGGGCAGCCGCCCGACGTACCAGCGCACGTGCCACCACCGCAGCGGGCAGCTTGCCGTCGGCGAGGTCGAGGCCCCGGGTGAGCAGGGTCTCCGCCCGGGCGTTGTCATCCCGGGCGAGGGCTGACTCGCCGAGGCGGTCCAGCGCGCCGAACCCGATCTCGCGCGCCGCCCAGGCCGGATCGCTTGCCGGCAGGTTCATCTCGGTGGCGAGCAGCACGGCCTGCTCCGACTGCGCGGCCACGAAGGCGTCGGTGTCGGCGGGCGACCACTGCAAGCCGTCGATCGCCCAGCGTGCGACCGTCGCGTGACGGCGGGCGCGCTCACCCTTGGGGATACCGGCGTAGGCGACGTCCCGGGCGAGCGCATGTGTGAAGACGTAGTGCGGCACCGACTCCGCGCCGTCGCCGGTCGGACGAACGATGCCGCGTGACACGAGCTCGTCGAGCGCGCTCTCGAGCTGCTCGGCGACGGCATCGCCGATCGGTGACAGCGACCGCAACATCTCGAAGGAGAAGCGGTTGCCGAGCACGGACGCGTCACGCGCCAACGCCCGGGCAGTCGGTGACAAGCCGTCGATGCGCGCGGCGAGCACCGCCTGCACACCGGCCGGCAGCACCACGCGAGGCAGATCGCCGGCGAGGTGCCACCCGTCGCCATCGCGCCGCAACAGCCCGCGGTCCACGAGCAGGTGCAGCAGCTCGGCGAGGAAGAACGGGTTGCCTTGCGCGCGACCGAGCAGCAGGTCGCGGGTTTCCTGATCCAGCTCCGCACCGTCGAGATAAGCCCGCAGCAGCCGCTCGCTCGCCGCCTCGTCGAGTGGCGAGAGCGGTAGCAGCTCGATGTCCGGCATGGTCTCCCACCACGTCGTCGACACGAGATCGGGTCGCCCGACGGACAGGAACATGACCGGGCCGCCGACGTCGGTCGACAACCGGGCCAGCGCGCCGAGCAGATCCGCCGTGGCCCACTGCGCGTCATCGACGACGAGCACCAACGGACCCTCGGCGACGAGCGCAGCCAGCACCGCAGCAACCGACTCGACCATCGGGTCACGTGACAGCTCGACGGCGCCGGGTGCGGCAGCGTCACGCGGACCGATCGGCGCCCACTCGACGAGACCGAGCAGAGCGAGCAACCGGTCGGTGGTGGGCGCGCTGATCGGCCGGCCGGCGGCGGACAGGCGAGAGACGGTCCTTCGCACCCGGGCGATCGCGGATTCCAAGTCGTCGTCCTCGGTGATGCCGAACGCCGTCCGCATCCAGTCGGCGAGCGGCGACAGCTCGCGACTCTCGCCGTATGGCGCGCATCTCCCCCAAAGCACGCGCACCCCTGGCAGCTCGCCGGCGAACTCGGCCAGCTCCATCGCAAGCCGGGTCTTGCCGACGCCCGCCTCGCCGGTCACGACGACCGACCCAGGACGTCCGCGCTCGACGACATCGAGCACGCGCCCGACCAGCCGGCCGTACTCCGCGTCGCGGCCGATGAACGGCGCCTCTTCGCCCAGTCCGATGCGTGCGGCCCCCGGCGGCCGGAGCCCGACCAGCTCGTACGCCGGGACCGGCTCGCGCTTGCCCTTGAGGCGAAGCGGCGGCAGCGAACGCCATGACGCGATCGACATGGTCGCGAGCGCGGTCGGTCGACCCGCGTACACCGCGCCGACGCCGGCCGCGTCGGAGAGCCGCGACGCCGTGTTCACGGTGTCCCCGACCACGGTGTACGACAGCGACGCCTGCACCCCGGCGAGCACCTCACCGGTGTTCAGCCCGACCCGAAGGCCCATCCGCCGGCCACCGCCGGACTCCTCCTCCATCACCCGGCGGACCGCAGCTTGCATCTGCGCGGCCGCACGGACCGCGCGCTCGGTGTCGTCCTCGTGCGCGGTGGGTGCACCGAACACGGCCATGATCCCGTCGCCCGTCAGCTTGTCGATCGTGCCGCCGTGGTCGGTGACCGACCGGCCGAGTACGGCGAGCACGTGGTCGGTCACGACGCCGACGCGTTCCGGGTCGACCCCTTCGGCCCATGCCGTGAAATCCGAGAGGTCCCCGAACAGCACGGTGACGATGCGGCGCTCTGCGGTGGTCTCGGCCGCAAGCTCGGAGGTGTCGAGCAACGCGCCGCAGGCGTAACAGAAGCGCGCCGAGGGAACGGTCGGCGTCCCGCAGACCGGGCAGGTGAGCGGAGCGGTCATGTATGAGCCCTAACCGCGCTCGCGGAGGTAGTCGAGCTGCGCGCGCACCGACAGCAGGGCGTGCGGCCACAGCGACTCATCGACGTCCGCGTACACCCGCCGTACGACGGCGTCCTCGTCCTCGTCGCCCGCGGCGAGGGCAGCCCGCACCTGGTCAAGGCGCTCGGCCCGATGCGCGAGGTAGTACTCCATGACCTCGAGCGGTCGCTCCACCACCGGTCCGTGACCGGGAAGGATCACATCGATCTCACCGGCCGCGATGTCGCGAAGCCGTTGCAACGAGTCGAGGTAGTCCCCCAAGATCCCGTCGGGATGCGCGACCACGGCGGTCCCTCGCCCGAGAACCGTGTCACCGGTGAGCAGCGCGCGGTCCGACTCGAGGATGAAGCTCACTGAGTCACTCGAGTGACCAGGCGTCAGCACCGTGAGCCAGTCGAGCCCGGCGAGCGCGGTGCGACCAGGCCGGTCGGGGATCGGGTCGGTTCCGAGACACAGGTCGGGGTCACGAGCGACCACCGGAGCGCCGGTGCGCTCGTGCAGCTCGGGCGCACACTCACCGTGGTCGAAGTGGCCATGGGTCAGGACGATGGCCGCGATCGGCCCGATCGCCTCGAGCTTGTCGATGTGTCCGTTCTCGATCGGTCCCGGATCGACGACGACGGCCTCGGCGCTTCCGGGCGCGCGCAGCACCCAGGTGTTCGTGCCGTCGAGCGTCATCGGCCCGGGGTTGGGCGCAAGCAGTCGCGACGCGCGGGGCGTCACGGCCTCCAGCTCAGTCACCGTGCGGATAGCCCGGCTCGTGCGGCAGCAGGAACTTCAAGTTGTCGTTCTCGTCGAAGAGCAGCTTCGGCAGGATCCGCGTGACCTTGCGGCTCGCGGCTGCCTCGAGCACGTCGTCGACCGCACCGAACGACGAGAGGTCCCGCAGTGAGGCAAGCGTCGGCGGCATCAACATCATCTCGCCGCGCTCGTTGCCTTCGAGGGCGGCGGGCGGTCGCATCCACGCGACGTGGTCCGCCTCGCCACCCACGTCGCGGGTGCGCTGGCCGGCCGGCAACGCCGTGACGAAGAACCTCGTGTCGAAGCGCCGCGACTCGACCTCGGGGGTCAGCCAGTGCGTCCAGGGTTGCAGGAGATCGGCGCGCACCACCAGACCACGACGCCCCATCAAGTCGGCGAGCGAGAGCGAGCGGTCGATCAGGGCAAGGCGGTCGGCCTCCCAGTCGTCGCCACTCGTATCGGCGACGACCGTCGTACCGTCTGGCCCGGCGAGAAGCACGCCGGACTCCTCGAACGTCTCGCGCACGGCAGCGCACACCAGCGCGCGGGCGAGTCGTTCGTCACACGACAGGTCGTTGGCCCACTCGGCAGGCGAGCGGCCTACCCACGCGTCGTCGGCGAGGTCCTCGTCACGCGGGTCCACCGAGCCGCCGGGAAAGACGAAAGCGCCCGCGGCGAACGCCATCGAGGCCGCCCGGCGTAGCAGGTAGACCTCCGGACCGCCGGCCCCATCGCGCAGCATGATCACCGTCGCGGCGTGCCTCGGTTCGACCGGCTCCACCTCGCCGGCATTCAGCTTGCGAAGCGTGTCGACCAGACCCGCGAACATCTCCGACGCATCAGCCACGGTCTACCCCCGCACCTTCGCGACCAGCTCGACCTCGACGGGCGCGTCGAGCGGCAGCACCGCGACCCCCACCGAGCTGCGGGCGTGCCGGCCGGCGTCGCCGAAGACCTCGGCGAACAGCTCGCTGGCACCGTTGACCACAGCAGGCTGGCCGGTGAAGTCAGGCGCACTCGCGACGAATCCGACGACCTTCACGATCCGCTCGACGCGGTCGAGGTCGCCGAGCTGTGCCTTGAGCGCCGCGATCGCATTCAGGGCACAAATCCGCGCAAGGGCGTTCGCGTCGTCGACCGAGACCTGGGCTCCGACCTTGCCGGTCTTCGGCAGCTTGCCGTCGACCAGCGGAAGCTGACCCGACATCCAGACGAGCCCGTCCGACTCGACGGTCGGGACGTAGGCGGCGAGCGGCGCGGCGACCGCCGGCAAGGTCAACCCGAGGTCGGCCAGTCGATCCTCGACCGCACCCATCTACTGTCCAGCCTCCAGCAGCGGCCGCTTGAGGTAGGCGACAAGCTGCTCACCGCCACCTGGCGCGGGCACGACCTGGACGAGCTCCCAGCCGTCGGTGCCCCACTGATCGAGGATCTGC
>DASZYY010000115.1:0-23510 GCA_035545175.1 Mycobacteriales bacterium | reverse complement strand
ACGGGGCCGACCGTCGTCGCGCGCTCAGCTGGCTGCTCGGCCGTAGTGCCCAGCCGGAGCTCTCACCGGCGCCCTGGCAGTTCCGGGCCGACCACTACCACCGCTAGCGCAGCGCGCGCCGGACTTCGTCGGCGGCGCGTTCCCCGGAGCGGACCGCGCCATCCATGTATCCGGTCCACACCGTGGCGGTCTCGGTGCCGGCCCAGTGGATTCGCCCGACCGGCTCGCGCAGCGCGTGTCCGTAGTCCGACCAGCCCCCTGGCCCGAAGTACCCCGCGTAGCAACCACGCGTCCATTGCTCGTCGGCCCATGACTTCTCGACGTACTTCACGATGTTGCGGGCTCTGGGGCCGTAGTAGCGGGCGAAGCTCGAGACGACCCCCTCGCGGCGTTCGTCGTGGCTGGCCGAGAGCGCGCGTCGGCCCTCGGTGCCTTCGATGAACCCCATGAGCACGCCCGGACCGCGATGCGCGGTCGCGTCAGGGGGCGAGTTGTCGAACGTGACCCTCACCGGTCCGGTGTCCGACGTCGCCTGTCCGGCAAGGCCGTCGGCCCGCCAGAACGGCTCGTCGTAGACGCACTGAACCTTGATGACGGTGCCCATCGGCATCCGCTGGGTCAGCTGGTCGCGCAGGCCCGGCATCGCCGGGTGGTAGTCGATCCGGCCTGCCAGGGTCGGCGGGATCGCGACGATGGCCCGTCGAGCCTTCACCTCGAAGCCGTCGCCGCTGACCGCGACGCCATGCCCGGTCTGCTCGATCCGGCGCACCGGCGAGGACAGCCGGACCCGGTCGCCGAGCGTCTTCGCCGCGCGGATCGCGATCAGCTGCGAGCCACCGTGCAGCCGGTACATCTGGGCGCCGTCCTTGGTGTTCACGAGCGAGCCGAAGCTCCCTGCGGCGTGCGTGTAGAACAGCGCATGCAGCATCGAGATGTCGCGTGGCTCGGCCGAGAAGACGGCCTCGACGGCGAGCTCGACGAGCTGCCGGCCGTCCTTGGTCACGAGCCCGGCGAACGGCTGACCGGTGAACGAGTCGCCGTGGTCCATCCACGACTGGACGGTCATCGCATCCCACTCGGCGGCGTTCGGTGCCCGCCACGGCGCATCCAGTGGCACCGTCAGGCATCGTTTGTCGATCGCCAGAATCGCCTCGCCCGCCTCGGCGGCACCGGTCGGCGTATCGGTGGGGATCCGTCCGCTGTACGTCGACGCGGCACCGTTGCGATAGTCGACGTACAAGCCCGCGTTGTACGTCGGGTAGCGGTCGACGCCGACCTGCTTGGCGAGTTCCCAGATGTGGCTCTGGGCGGTGACCGCGTCGTCGGTGGGGTAGTCGGCCGGGTCGGACAGCCCGCGGGCGGGCAGGTTCTTGTCAGGACCCAGCCACTGCCCGCCGACCTCGACGATGTGGTGGGAGTCGATCTTGTGGTTGAGGGTTCGGCCGCCGACGCGGTCACGGGCTTCGAGGACGACGACATCGATTCCGTGTGCATGCAGGTGGCGGGCAGCGCTGATCCCGGCGAACCCGGCACCGACCACCACCACCTCGGCTTGCGACCGGCCACGTGCGGGGGTCGCCGCAACGGCGTCGTCGCTCGACCAGGGCAGCAGCGCCGCGGCGGCACCCAGAGCGCCGCCGGCGAGCAGGTCTCGACGGCTGACGTTGGTCATGAGTGGCGGCCCTTCGTCGCGGTGAGGTCGGCGTACACCGCTGTCTCGAGATAGTCGTTCTCCTGTGGGGAGCCGGACCCCGCGGCGAGTCTGGCACCCTCCGCGCGCAACCCGGCGCGGGTGCCCGCCGCGCGCACCCATGGCGCGAGAGCGAGGAACTGCGGCTTGCCGCCGGCGTACACCGCTGCGCCGGCTGGGTCGCGGTCGGCAGCATCGAGCCGTGCGTTGCCGACGTAGTGGCGCAGCCCGCCGCGGTAACCGCGGGCGAGGATCGCCGACTGCCCGTCGAAGTCGAGGTCCAGCAGGTTGCCCACCATCATCGGGTTGACGGCATATCGGAAGCGCACGGTCGGGTCGGCCACTGCCCGCCACGCCGAACCCATCCAGTCCAGCGGCTGCCAGTCGCCGGCACCGCCGTCGCCGGCCCAGCGCCCAGGGTTCGCCTCCGCCTGGATGACGGTGTCGACACCGAGCTTGCTCATGCACGGCATGTACGAGACCGCGAGATCGCGGCATGGATGGAACTGCGCGGGCCGCCGGCCGAACGGGTAGCCGTAGGTGAAGGCCGGCAGGCTCGTCGCGAAGCCGAGCCGATGACCCGCGACGACGTACCCCGCGGCGTTGCGACGGGCGGCGGCGCCCGTGGACGGCCCCTGGTCGAGATCGAGGATCGTCGACTCGAGGTCGGTCAGCGGAACCTTCGTGTTGCGGAACAGCAGGTTGCGAGCGCCGTCGGGTGCGTGCGGGTGCACGTCGCGCGGTCCCCACAGGAAGGTCGTGTTGTAGACCTTCGCGCTGGTGGCGACATACGCCGTGTGAAGGTTCGGAATCGATGGATCGCCGAAGGTCCTCACCTGCAGCGGATTGTGTGTCTCGCGGTACCGCGGCTCGTTGTTCGACGCGACGACATAGATGCCGAACCGGTCGGCAAGCCTTGAGAACGTCAGGTCGAATGCACGGACGAACGTGTCGGTCGCGGCAACCAGAACCTCCTTGCGCGGGTCGATCGGGCCGAACATCGCCTGGTACGCCGCAACCTGCGGCGCGTACTCGGTGTTCAGCTCGCCGAGTGCTGCCGCGGCGCTGAGTGGTTCGGCGTCGCCAGCCGGTGCGCGAAGCGCGCTGCCGGCCTGGGCGCGGACCGTCGCGCCGCGTGATCCGGTCGCCAGCGTCATCAAACCGATGTCCTCGTTGAACACCGCGACGGTCGGCTCACCACGATGCTCGTGTGGCACGACGAACTCCCTGACCAGGCACGTCATCGCCCGGCGGAACGTCGCATAGCTGACGACGTTGCGCACCTGCTGGTCGTACTGGATGCCAACCACCCGGAGATCGCCGCTCGGCGAGGTCGTTCCGGTTGCGGCGGCGTAGCGCGGCGGGCGCAGCGCCTCACACGATGTCGTGGTCGAGCCCGCCCGCCGCGTGTGGTCGTGCGCTGCCGCGTGCGACGCAGGCAGGAGCCCCACCGTCATGACGGCGAGCGGCGCCAGCCATCGTGTCCGCACGTCGCAGCGTTCGCGCTCCGACGGCCGGGTACCTGCCGCCGGCTAGGCGCTCCGCAGATCTGCCGGAGCCTCCAGCAGAGAAGCGGTCAGCTCGCTCGCCCCGGCGCCGTCGCGCAGCGCCGCGCCGAGGGTCTTCAGCGCAAGTGCGATCACGTTCTCGGTGTGGCGGACCTCGGCGCGCAGGAAGTCGGGACCACGGTCTCGCCCGATGACCAGGACCGAGGCGAGCGTCGCGACCGGGAAGCGGATCCAGGTGGCCTGACCGGTTCGACCGGCGAGCGCCCTGACCGGCAGGTCGTCGGGGGCGAGGTCGTCGTGCGGCGTCCCCGAGGCATACCGCGCCGGCAGGCCTCGGCCGGGCGGGCGCAGCTCGGCCCAGTCGGCGTCGACTGCCGCGGGAAGCATGTCGACGAGGATCTCCACCCCCCGCTGCGGCACGGCCAGCACGTAGGTGAGGAGGTCCAGGTCGGCGCGGTCCTCCAGCAGGCGGCGCGAGCGCCGGCAGCTGATGATCTCGAGGCCGCGCTCACGAGCCACGGCGTCCAGGAGCGGCCGGTGGTCGACGTTGTCCGGCCACCGCACTCCGAACTCGTCGATTGCACGTCCGCCCTCGGATTCCAGGACCGACACCCACAACACGTCTGCGCCGGCTCGCGCGATGGCGTGGGTGACCCGCGACAGCGATCCCGGTTGGTCCGGCAGGCTGACTCGCAGCTGCATGCTCACGGTTGCTGCTCCTTCCGTCGCGCTCCATGCTTCCGGGCGCGCGTTACGACGGCGTATCTGCGAGGTCACAGCCGAGCGTTCCGGCACCGCCGCCGGTAGACTTGGCACTCAACGGCCCCGAGTGCCAGGGCGAGCCCTGATCGTCGAGGAGGTGCGCAGCGTTGATCGAGGACCGCAAGCTTGACGTGCTGCGTGCGATCGTCGAGGACTACGTCTCGACGAACGAACCGGTCGGTTCGAAGGCCCTTGTCGAGCGCCACCGGCTCGGCGTCTCGCCCGCCACCATTCGAAACGACATGGCGGCGCTGGAGGAGGAGGGCTACATCACCCAGCCGCACACCAGTGCGGGCCGGGTGCCGACGGACAAGGGTTACCGCCTGTTCGTCGACAAGCTGTCGACGGTCAAGCCGTTGAGCGCGCCCGAGCGCAAGGCGATCGAGGGTTTCCTCGGCGGCGCGGTCGGGCTCGATGACGTCGTGAACCGCACGGTGCGGCTGCTCGCCCAGCTCACTCGTCAGGTGGCCGTGGTGCAGTACCCGTCGCTGTCGCGATCGGCAGTTCGCCACCTCGAGCTCGTGGGGCTGTCCGATACCCGGGTGATGGTCGTGCTGATCACGGACTCGGGACGGGTGGAGCAGCGCGTCGTCGAGCTGCCGGGGACTCTCAGTGAGGACGACCTGGGTGATCTGCGGAGCCGGTTCAACTCCCGGATCTCCGGTCACCTGCTCTCCGAGGCACCGACGCTGCTCGCCGACCTTCCGGACGCGGTCGCCCCGGACGCCCGCGCCAACCTCACCGCCATCCTCGCGACGGTGCTCGAGACGCTCGTCGAGCACGTGGACGAGCGCGTCGTGATGGCGGGTACCGCAAACCTTGCTCGCGGCACCGCGTTGGACTTCCCGGGCTCGATCCGTCCGGTGCTCGAGGCGCTCGAGGAGCACGTCGTCCTGCTCCGGCTCTTCGGTGAGGCCGGGGACCGCGACCTGCACGTCAGCATCGGTGGCGAGAACCCGCACGAGGGGCTGCACGTCGCGTCGGTCGTCTCGACGGCCTACGGAACCGAGGGGACGTCGTACGCGTCGCTGGGCATCGTCGGCCCGACCCGCATGGACTACCCCGGTGCGATGGGCGCAGTGCGCGCGGTCGCGCGCTACGTCGGCCAGATCCTCGCCGAAGGAAGCTGATGGCGAACCGCGACTACTACGCGATCCTCGGCGTCCCGCAGACCGCGACACCCGACGAGATCAAGAAGGCCTACCGCAAGCTCGCGCGTGAGCTGCATCCTGACGTGAACCCGAGTGAAGAGGCGCAGGAGCGGTTCAAGGACGTCACCGCGGCGTACGAGGTGCTCTCGGACCCGCAGAAGCGTCAGATGTTCGACCTGGGCGGTGACCCGCTGTCCTCCGGCGGTGCAGGCGCGGCAGGCCCGTTCGGTGGCTTCGCAGACATCATGGACGCGTTCTTCGGGGGTGCGTCCGGGATGGGCGCCCGCGGGCCGCGCTCGCGGATCCAGCCGGGAGCCGATGCGCTGATCCGCATCGAGCTCGATCTTGCCGACACCGCGTTCGGTACGACGCGCGACATCACCCTCGACACGGCTGTGCGATGCACCAAGTGCAATGGCGCCGGCACCGCGGCCGGCACCCATCCCGAGACCTGCCAGACCTGCAAAGGTCGCGGCGAGGTGCAGTCGGTGCAGCGCTCGCTGCTCGGGCAGCTGGTCACGTCGCGGCCGTGTCCGGACTGCGGCGGCTTCGGAACCAAGATTCGCAACCCATGCCCGGACTGCGCCGGCGACGGGCGGGTGCGGGCTCGTCGTACCGTCACGGTCAAGGTGCCTGCCGGGGTCGAGGACGGCATGCGGCTGCGGCTCGCCGGCGAGGGTGAGGTCGGTCCCGGCGGCGGCCCGGCTGGTCATCTGTACGTCGAGATTCGTGAGCGGCCGCATCCGTCGTTCGTCCGTGAGGGCGACGACCTGCACTGCCGGGTTCAGGTGCCGATGACCGCCGCGGCGCTCGGCACAGAGGTCGCCCTCACCACGCTCGACGGTGAGGAGCGGCTCGTCGTGAAGCCGGGCACGCAGTCCGGCAGCGTGACGACTCTGAAGGGCAGAGGGGTGCCTCACCTCAACCGAAGCGTCGGTCGAGGCGATCTGCACATTCACTACGACGTCCTCACGCCGACCAAGCTCGACGCCGAGCAGGAGCAGATGCTGCGCGAGCTCGCGAAGGCGCGCGGCGAGGAGCAGCCGGAGATCACCGTCACCAGCCCGGCTGCGGCCGGCGGCGGGCTGTTCTCCCGGCTGCGCGACGCCTTCAAGTAGCGGCAGCGCGTGACGCCGCCGATGTTCCGGGTGCCTTCAGGTGCCCCGCGCTCGGGCCGCGTGACGCTCGAAGGCTCCGAGGGCCGTCACGCGGCTGACGTGCGCCGGCTCAGAGTCGGCGAGCCGATCTGGCTGACCGACGGCGCCGGTACGAGGTGGGAGGGCGCCGTCGGTGAGGTCCGTCGGGGCGCGCTCGACGTCGACGTCGAACACGTCGTCAGCGAGCCGGCGGCTTCGCCGCGCCTCGTCGCCGTACAGGCCCTGGCGAAGGGTGGCCGTGACGAAGCGGCGATCGAGGCGATGACCGAGATCGGTGTCGACGAGGTTGTGGCGTGGTCGGCGTCACGCAGCATCGCGAAGTGGACCGACCGGACCGCGGCGAAGTGGCAGTCCACGGTCGATGCCGCGGCCAAGCAGGCGCGCCGGTCGTGGTGGCCCCAAGTGAGCGGACCCGCCTCGACCGCGGACGTGGCGGCTCGGATCAGGGCGGCCGACGTCGCTCTCGTCTTGAGTGAGGCGGCGGGCCGTGCGATCCCGACCGTGGACATCGCCGCTGCCGGCGAGGTGCTCGTCGTCATCGGTCCCGAAGGCGGCATCGCGGATGACGAGCTCGAGGCGTTGACTGCTGCGGGGGGTCAGCCGGTGCGCCTCGGTGCCAATGTCCTTCGAAGCTCGACGGCGGGAGTGGCTGCGCTCGCGGCGATCTGCGCCCGAACCCGTTGGGCCTAGGGTCTTGCCCATGAACGATCCGGATTGCCTGTTCTGCAAGATCGTGGCCGGCGATGTGCCCGCGGACGTCGTGGCCGAGTCGGACACCGCGATCGCCTTTCGTGACATCGCGCCACAGGCTCCGGTTCACGTGCAGGTGATTCCACGCGACCACTGCCAGAACGTCGCCGAGCTCGCCGCCTCCGGCGACGTGGACGTCGCAGACCTGTTCCGCCTCGCTTCGGAGGTCGCGGCGATCGAGGGCGTTGCCGAGACCGGCTACCGGTTGGTGGCGAACACCGGCGCACATGCCTTCCAGACCGTGCCGCACGCCCACGTCCACGTGCTCGGCGGTAGGCCGATGGGGTGGCCGCCGGGCTGACGGATGCGTCTTGCCGGTCTCCCGGCTTAATCTTGAGTCCAGACATGGCAACCAGGCCGCAGGCGAGTACGACGTCGACACGCATCGTCGTGCCCGGGGCGCACAGCATGGTGACGCTCCTCGGCTCGAGCGACGAGCTGTTGCGCATCATCGAGGCGTCGCTGCACTGTGACATCCACGTCCGCGGCAACGAGATCAGTCTCAGTGGGCCCGCCGACGAGGTCGAGCTCGCGGCGAGACTCTTCGAAGAGCTGATCTCGCTGCTCGAGCACGGCGACGTGCTGAACGCCGACGCGGTCCGTCGATCCGTCGCGATGCTGCGCGAACAGACCGAAGAGCATCCGGCCGAGGTGCTGACCCACAACATCCTGTCGAGCCGCGGTCGCACGATCCGGCCGAAGACGCTGAACCAGAAGCGCTACGTCGACGCAATCGACAAGCACACGATCGTCTTCGGAATCGGCCCCGCCGGCACCGGCAAGACCTACCTCGCAATGGCGAAGGCGGTGCAGGCGCTCCAGGCCAAGCAGGTCAACCGCATCATCCTCACGAGGCCTGCCGTCGAGGCCGGTGAGCGGCTCGGCTTCCTGCCGGGAACGCTGAGCGAGAAGATCGATCCGTACCTTCGCCCGCTCTACGACGCGTTGCACGACATGGTCGATCCCGAGTCGATTCCGCGACTGTTGGCGTCAGGTGTCGTCGAGGTCGCACCACTCGCGTACATGCGCGGCCGGAGCCTCAATGACTCCTTCATCGTGCTCGACGAGGCGCAGAACACGAGTCCGGAGCAGATGAAGATGTTCCTGACGCGGCTCGGCTTCGGCTCGAAGATGGTCGTCACCGGTGACGTCACGCAGGTCGACCTTCCGACCGGTACGCGAAGCGGACTTCGAGTGGTGCAGGAGATCCTCGACGGAATCGAGGACGTTCACTTCTGCCGGCTGACCTCACACGACGTCGTTCGGCACAAGCTGGTGAGCGACATCGTCGACGCCTACGCCCGCTACGACGCACTCGCCGAGAAGTCGGCCACGCCGACGAAGTCGGCCTCGACGAAGCGCAAGCCGTCGCGTGGCAACTGAGCGCGACGCGGTCACGGCATGAGCATCGAGGTTGCCAACGAGTCTGGCGTCGACGTCGATGTCCACTCGATCGAGCAGGTGGCACGTTTCGTGCTCAACGAGATGAAGGTCAACCCGCTCGTCGAGCTGTCGATCCGGCTTGTCGAGGTCGAAGCGATGACCGCGCTGCACGTCCACTTCATGAACGAGCCGGGTCCGACCGACGTGCTTGCGTTTCCGATGGACGAGCTCAACGACCAGCGGCACGACCTAGACAACGTCGACCTCCCGCCGACGTTGCTCGGCGACGTCGTGCTGTGCCCGGTGGTCGCGGAGAAGCAGGCGAAACAGGCCGGGCACTCGCTGGGCGACGAGCTCGAGCTGCTCTGCACGCACGGCGTGCTGCATCTGCTCGGGTACGACCACGGTGACGCCGCCGAGGAGCGCGAGATGTTCGGTCTTCAGGCGCAGCTGCTCGAGGCGTGGGTGCGCGAGAAGGACACGCACGAGAAGTGACGACCGATGCCTGGAGCCTCGTGCTCGCCGGCGTTCTGCTTCTGGTCGCGGCGGGCCTCGGTCTCGCCGAGACGGCCATCGCGCATGTTTCGCGACTCCGGGTCGAAGAGATGGTTCGCGACGGCCGCCGTGGCGCCGCTCGGCTCGAGGCAGTAGTCAGCGACGCAGCGACGAACCTCAACGTCCTGCTGCTCGCCCGCACGGTCGCCGAGATGCTCGCGACCACCCTTGCCGCCGTGGTGTGCCAGCGGCAGCTCGGACACCTCGGCGAAGCCGTGCTCATCGCCGGTGTCGGGATGGCATTGCTGCACTACGTCGTCGTAGGTGTCGGCGCGCGTACCCTCGGTCGCCAGCAGGCCGACCGCATCGCGCTTTTCGGGTCCGGGATCGTTCTCGCGCTCGGCGCGGTCACCGGTGCCGTCACGCGGGTGCTGATCGGGATCGGGAGTGCGCTCGTTCCGGGCAAGGTGGCACGCGACTCCGGCTTCACCTCAGAGGCGGAGCTGCGGGACATGGTCGACCTGGCGGAGGAGCGTCAGGTCATCGAGCGCAGCGAACGCGAGATGATCCACTCGGTCTTCGAGCTGGGCGAGACACTCGCCCGGGAGGTCATGGTGCCGCGCACCGACATGGTGTGGATCGAGCGCAACAAGACGATCCGACAGGCGCTGTCCCTCGCGTTGCGCAGCGGCTTCTCGCGGATTCCGGTGATCGGTGACAACGAGGACGACATCGTCGGCGTGACCTACCTGAAGGATCTCGCCCGGCGTGCGTACGACGGTGACGGTCATACGGCGGAACGAGTCGAAGAGGCGATGCGACCTGCGTACCTCATCCCCGACTCGAAACCGGTCGACGAGCTGCTGCGTGACATGCAGGCCAAACAGGTGCACGTCGCGATCGTCATCGACGAGTACGGCGGGACAGCCGGCCTGGTGACGATCGAGGACATTCTCGAGGAGATCGTCGGTGAGATCGCCGACGAGTACGACCGTGAGACGCCACGGCTGGAGGAGCTCCCGGACGGATCGGTGCGGGTCAGCGTCCGGCTGCCGATCGACGATCTCGAGGACCGCTTCGGGGTGAAGTTCGACCTGGAGGACGTGGAGACCGTCGGTGGTCTGCTCGCTGCGGAGCTCGGCCGGGTGCCGATCGCCGGTGCGACGGTCGACGCGCACGGCCTGCACTTCATCGCTGAACGCGCCAAGGGGCGGCGCAACCAGGTCGGGACCGTCCTCATCACCAAGTCCGCTCCGTAACCTGTATCCCGTGGATTCGGAGGACGAGAAGCTCGTCACGCTTGCCCGCTCGGCGCGGGCGCGGATGGCGGCGGCTGAGGGCGCGGCGGTGCGTGACGACATCGGCCGCACCTATGTTGCGGCGAGCGTGGCGCTGCCCGCCTTGACGCTGACCGCGTTGGAGGCGGCCGTCGCGGCCGCGGCATCCAGCGGTGCGACGCGGCTCGAAGCCGCGGTCATCGTGACCGCTGCGGACGACGTCGACCGCAAGGTGCTGACCGGTCTCGGCGAACCGGTCGTCCACGTGGTGTCCGCGTGACCCAGCTGCGTCTCACGACGGCTGATGACATCCCGTTCCTCGAGCGTCAGCAGTCCGACCCGGATGCGGCCGGCGAGCACAACTGGTTCGGGTACCGCGTGGTCGGGCACCTCGCAAGCCGGTTGCACAGCGGCGAGCTGATCGGTCGCGAGCACGGCATGCTCACCGTCGCCGATGACGACGGCCGGATCGTCGGCGACGTGAGCTGGCGGCTGACCCTCAACGGCCCGCCGCCCAACGGGGGTTGCTGGAACATCGGGATCTGGCTTGCGCCTGAGGCCCGTGGCAAGGGCCACGGCAGCGAGGCGCAGCGGTTGCTGGCTGAGTACCTGTTCGCGCACACGACGTACGAACGAGTCGAAGCGAGCACCGAAGCCGGCAACCTCGGCGAGCAGAAGGCCTTGGAGAAGGCCGGCTTCACCCGTGAGGGCGTACTGCGAAGTGCCTGTTTCCGTGCTGGTGAATGGCGCGACATGGTCATGTACTCGAAGCTGCGTGGCGAATGACGGATCTCCCGTTCAGATCGGGGTTCGCCTGCCTGCTGGGCCGGCCCAACACCGGAAAGTCGACCCTGACGAACGCGCTCGTCGGCACCAAGGTGGCGATCACCAGTGACCGCCCACAGACGACGAGGCACGCGATTCGCGGCATCGTCTCGCGACCCGACGCCCAGCTCGTTCTGGTCGACACCCCCGGCTTCCACCGCCCGCGCACGCTGCTCGGGGAGCGGCTCAACGACCTGGTGAAGGCGACGGTCGCGGAGGTCGATGTCGTCGTGATGTGTGTGCCGGCCACTGACAAGGTGGGGCCCGGCGACCGGTTCATCGCCGAGCAGCTTCGCGAGATCGCCGGCCGCACTCCCGCGATTGCCGCGGTGACGAAGTGCGACATCGCGGCCAAGGATGCGATCGGCGAACGCCTGCTCGAGGTCGCCGAGCTGGGCGAGTGGGCGGAGATCGTGCCGGTCAGCGCCGCCAGCGGCTTCCAGGTCGACCTGCTCGCCGATCTGCTGGTGGCCAGGCTTCCCGAGGGCCGCCGGCTCTATCCCGACGACGAGCTGACCGACTCGCCGGAGAGCGTGATGATCGCCGAGCTGGTCCGCGAAGCCGCGCTGTCCGGCGTACGCGACGAGCTGCCGCACTCCATCGCGGTGGTGGTCGAGGAGCTCGTGTACGGAGCGGAACGCGTCGATGTCCACGCGGTGATGTACGTCGAGCGCGACAGCCAGAAAGGCATCGTCATCGGGACCGGTGGCGAACGGCTGAAGACGGTGGGCACCGTCGCGCGCCGGCAGATCGAAGCGCTCCTCGGTGCGAAGGTCTACCTGGACCTGCGGGTGAAGGTCGCCAAGGACTGGCAGCGCGACCCGAAGCAGCTGCGCAAGCTCGGCTTCTGACCCCGGTCGCAGCCCGTCAGTAGATGACGTCGAGCCCGTCGATGTCGACCTTGGCCCGGTCGGTGAACGGGCTGTGCTTCCCGGTGTAGCGGAACGTGAACGTGCGGGCCTTGCGGGGTGTGGTCTCCGAGCCGAAGAAGTCGATCAGCTTGTGTCCCGATGCCGCGCTGAACAGGTCGGCCGTCATCACCTTCGTCTTGCCGCGGAAGATGGCGAGCTTCCCGTAGGTGTTCCCGGTGCGGACGAGCAGCAGGTAACGGCGCCCGCGCGCCGTGATCTTCGCAGTGGCGCCCTTGGTCGTGGTCTGCGCGGTGGAACCGCTGAAGTCCTTGCCGCCGTGCGACGTGGTCCACTCGCCGCGCAGCTTGAACGCCGTGTTGTCGATCGGCACGACAAGCAGCTTCGCGTCCGGTGAGGACTTGCGTCCGGAGAGATCGCGTTCGGTCACAGTGACGACGTAGTTTGCTCCGGCGGTGCCGTTGAAGGTGTGGGTGCCCGACGCGGGTGCGTGCGCGCGATGGTAGACGGGGGTCGACCTGCCCGCGCGAGTCACGACGACGTCGGCGTCAGCGGCAAGGCCGGCGTTGGGCCCGTTACCGGGATGCCACCTGACAGTGACCTCGTTGTGGCGCCGGCTGCTGTGCGGCGCGGCGAGCTTGATCGCGGCGTGAGCAGTTGGCAGCTTCGGGGAGAACAGGGATGACGCGAGCAGGGGCCACAGGGGCGCGCCGAGGCCGGAGACCGTGTCGAACCCGCTTTGTGCCTTGACCGGGAGCTCGGCCGCCTTCCCGTTCGCGGCGCGGCTGTCGACGTCCACCTGGTTGCCGTTGCGCCCAACGGTGACGTCGCGGAAGGCGCTGCGGTGAGTCGCGTACGCCGTGTAGAGCGCGCCATGAATGTCGCCGACGCCGCTGGTGAGCGCGTGGGTGGAGAGCATGTTGACGAACAGCGCCGCAGCCAGCGGGGAGGACAGGCTGGTGCCGCCGACCACCGCCGTGCTGGTGGGCAACGTGTCCGGGCAGAAGATCGGAACGGTGCAGGGCTTCGAGGTGTACGTGGTGAGGATCTTGAAGCCGGTCGCGGGATCGCCGTCGACAGCGATGTCGGGCACCAGCCGGTTCGGCTCCGCCGCGAAGTCACCGTTGTGCCCGGTCCCGGTGCGGAACGGCGCCCGGCCGAGACCGCTGCGCTGGTAGGCGGGCATCGGGTAGTCCGCTGACTCGCCGCCGCCGGACCCGCCGGTGCCCTTCGCGGACTCGCAAGCGACGGTGGCGCGGCACGTCCAGGCGGAGTCGTTCCAGTTCGTGCCGTCGTTCGCGGCGCTGCCGCCGATCGAGGTCAGCTTCGTGCCGCCCACCCCTACGACGGAGGGCGAGCTCGCCGGGTAGTCGACGGCGATCTTGGTCGAGTTCGCGCCGTGACCGCAGTCGTAGACGCCGTCATCGCCGGACGCGGCGAAGATCGTCACGCCGGCTGCGTTGAGTGCCTGCAGCAGCGGCTCGATCGCCTGCTGGGTGTCACCGGGGAAGCTGACGTTGAACTCGTCCTCGCAGGCACCCCACGAGGTCGTGAGCGCGGCGATATGCGGGTCGCCACCGTCGGCGGACTTGCCCTGACCCTGCGTCACGTCGGCGAGCACCTGGCTGAGTGCTTGGACGTAGCCGTTCGCGCGGTTTGTGTCGAAGTACGCGCGCTGCATCGCGTGTGGCGCCGCCGTCAGCAGAGACTCCTGGTCGAGGTCGACCTCCTGGCCGAGCTCGGGGGTGGGGGTCGGTGGGCTGGTCTGCGGGGTCGGCGTACTGCCGGCCACCCCGAACTGCTTGTACTGGCCGCTCGACACCGGGTCGGGCTTGATGTTGACCGACGGCTGTGCGGCGTAGTCGGACAGGTCGACGTCGTTCCAGGGTGTGAACTGCAGCGAAGCGATCGTGAGCGGGCCCGCCTTGTCCGCGCCCTCCGACGGCGACCTTCGAGGTGCGCTGTAGGCGTTTCGGAAGTCGCCGCCGTCGAGGCTGGCGTGCGTGCGGAACAGCGGGGTCGGGGTGTCGTCGGTGAGCACGGCGGCGGTGACCCGGGCGATCCGGCTCGGGATGACCGGCAGCACGCCGCTGGCCCAGCCGTGCCGCCCGAACCCGGACACCCCGCCGAAAGTGGCTTGGACGACCGATCTCGGGGCGGTCGCCTCGATCGTCCAGGCGGTCTCGTGTCCGATCGTGAAGCCGTCTTCGCGAAGGGCGGCCCGCACGCTGCGGTGGGCGGCAGAGCTCGGCAGCACGGCCGCCAGGTCCGTCACGCGCTTGGCGTGGTTGTGCCCGGTGGCGAAGGCGAGGCGGGCGAGCTGCGCCGGATGCGGCGCCTTCAGCAGGACGGTGACCGCGGTCTGCGGTCCTGACGCCGTGGCGGGCGACGCGCTCAGCAGGCCGGCAAGCACGGCTGCGGCGCTCACCACGACGGCGCCGCGAGAGAAGCGTCGGGAAGTGCGCATTGTCTCGCTCTCGACCGGCGGTCCTGGGCTTTTCCACCGTACCGGCAGATTCGCGGGGCAATCGGCCCGATCGCTGCCGAGGGCAGGGACAATCGACGGTGTGCCGCTGTACCGCGACGAGGCGATCGTGCTTCGAACCCAGAAGCTGGGCGAGGCCGACCGGATCGTGACCTTGCTGACGCGGCGCCACGGCCGGGTCCGAGCCGTGGCCAAGGGCGTGCGTCGTACCGGATCGAAGTTCGGTTCGCGGGTCGAGCCGTTCATGCACGTGGACCTGCAGCTGCACACGTCGAGTCTCGAGGGCAGCAGCGGGCTGGACATCGTCACGCAGGCCGAGACGATGGCGCCGTACGGCGAGGCGATCGCGGGTGACTACGCCAGGTACACCGCGGGCACCGCGGTTCTGGAGACCGCTGAGCGGCTGACCGCCGAGGAGCGGGAGCCCTCGCTGCGGCTGTTCCTGCTGACAGTCGGGGCCCTCCGCTCGCTTGCGGACGGCGAGCACGTGCCGACTCTCGTGCTCGACGCGTTCATTCTTCGGGCGCTCGCGATCTCCGGGTACGAGCCGGTCCTCGACGCCTGCTCGCGATGCGACGTTGCCGGTCCGCATCGCGCCTTCGTCGTGGCGGCCGGCGGCGTGGTGTGCTCGGAACATCGACCTCCGGGCGCGCCAGTGGTGGCCGCGGACACGCTGCAGCTGATGACGTCGTTGCTGTCGGGTGACTGGACGACGGCCGATTCGGCGCAGCCGAAGGCACAGCGCGAGGCCAGCGGCCTGGTGGCGGCGTACCTGCAGTGGCATCTCGAGCGTGGGTTGCGCTCGCTGCGCCTGGTCGAGCGGTCGTAGTGGCGGCCCGATCCGTGCGGCCTCCCGCGCCTCATCCGTCGGGTGCGAAGCCGCCGAAGCTTCCGGCCGAGCTCGTGCCCAAGCACGTCGCGATGGTGATGGACGGCAACGGGCGCTGGGCCAAGCAGCGCGGCCTGCCTCGGACGGCGGGTCACGAACAGGGGGAGAGCTCGCTGTTCGACGTCGTCGAGGGCGCGATCGAGATCGGCGTGAAGTGGCTGTCGGCATACGCGTTCTCCACGGAGAACTGGCGTCGCTCCCCGGACGAGGTCCGGTTTCTCATGGGCTTCAACCGCGATGTCATCCGACGGCGTCGCGACGACATGCATGCGATGGGGGTGCGGGTTCGGTGGGCCGGACGGCGGCCCCGGCTGTGGAAGTCCGTGATCCAGGAGCTCGAGACCGCCGAGGAGCTGACGCGGAACAACCGTGTCCTCACTCTCACGATGTGCGTCAACTACGGCGGTCGAGCCGAGATCGGCGATGCCGCCGCGGCACTGGCTCGTGACGTGGCGGCCGGCCGGCTCGATCCCGACAAGGTCAACGACCGGGTTCTCGCCCGCTACCTCGACGAGCCGGAGATGCCTGACGTCGACCTGTTCGTGCGCTCGTCCGGGGAGCAACGCACGTCGAACTTCCTGCTCTGGCAGTCGGCGTACGCCGAGCTGGTGTTCCAGGACCGGCTCTGGCCGGACTACGACCGGCGCGACCTGTGGGCGGCGATCGAGGAGTACGCGCGGCGCGATCGTCGCTACGGTGGCGCGCTGTGAGCTCCGTGCGGCTGCATCACGTGAACATCGTCGTGAAGCCGGGTCAGACGCGGTTGGTCTTCGACTTCTACACCGGCGTGCTGGGCCTGACCCTCACCCAGAAGCCGACGGACGGAACCAGCCCGGGTGGGGCCTGGTTCGACATCGACGAGCACACCCAGCTGCACATCTCCGAGCGCGCCGATGCCGTCATGCACGAGGACATGCACTTCGGGCTGGTGCTCGACGACTTCGACGCAGTGCTAGAGCGCATCGCCGTGGCGGGTGCTGAATGGCGCGAGCAGCCGGATCTGTTCGGCGGCCGCCGGGGGTCAACCCGTGACCCGGTCGGCAACCGGATCGAGCTGCTCGAGCGGGCGGGCAAGCTCGCTTGATCCTCAGCCGTGGACGAGCTTCACCACGGCGATGACCGCGATCGCGGCGATGATCACGAGGCGGATCGGCCGGCGTCCCGGGTGCACGTCGTTCCACGCGAGCCGGGTGAGCCCGATGAGCACCGCGTCGGTGACGACCAGCAGACCGCCTCCGACGCGACCGTGGATGAACAAGCCCGCGGCGAACAGCCCGCCAATCGCGAGCGCACCGAGCATGATCAGGAGTCGCCGAGGCACGGTCGACATGGTCGCACTACTCTGATTGCTTCTCGCCGACCGCCAGCCGGATGGAGCCCGCCGCCATGGCCAGCAACCCCGCGTCTCGTGACGCCGCTCGCATCGAAGACCTCGTCAGCCTCTGCAAGCGTCGCGGGATCGTGTTCCCCTCGTCGGAGATCTACGGCGGCACTCGGTCCGCCTGGGACTATGGCCCGCTCGGCGTCGAGCTCAAGGAGAACATCCGCCGCCAGTGGTGGCGCGCGATGGTGCAGACCCGCGACGACGTCGTCGGGCTCGACTCTGCCGTCGTCTTGGCGCCCGAGGTCTGGAAGGCCTCAGGTCACCTCGACGCCTTCGTCGATCCGCTGGTCGAGTGCCAGTCGTGTCACAAGCGCTTCCGGGCCGATCACCTCCAGGAGGAGTTCGCCGAGCGCAAGAAGCTCGACGATCCCGATGCCGTGGACCTCAAGACCGTGCCGTGCCCGAACTGTGGCAACAAGGACACCTGGACCGAGCCCCGGATGTTCAACGGGCTGCTGCGCACTCATCTCGGCGCGACCGAGGACGAAGGCTCGCTGCACTACCTGCGTCCGGAGACCGCCCAGGGCATCTTCGTGAACTTCCTCAACGTGATGACGGCAGCGCGGAAGAAGCCGCCGTTCGGGATCGCGCAGACCGGCAAGTCGTTCCGCAACGAGATCACGCCGGGCAACTTCATCTTCCGGACCCGCGAGTTCGAGCAGATGGAGATGGAGTTCTTCGTCGCCCCCGGCACCGACGAGGAGTGGCACGAGACCTGGCTGAGGACGCGCTGGGACTGGTACGTCGACCTCGGCATCGATCCCGATGACCTGCGGTTCTACGAGCACCCGAAAGAGAAGCTGTCGCACTACTCGAAGCGCACGGTCGACATCGAGTACCGCTTCCGGTTCGGCGGGTCGGAGTGGGCCGAGCTGGAAGGCATCGCGAACCGGACCGACTTCGACCTCAAGACGCACTCCGAGCACTCCGGTCAGGACCTGTCGTACTTCGACCAGGACAAGGGCGAGCGCTGGACGCCGTACGTCATCGAGCCGGCGGCCGGCCTCACTCGCTGCGTTCTGGCCTTCCTGATCGGTGCGCTGTCCACCGACGAGGCGCCGAACGCCAAGGGCGAGATGGAGAAGCGCACGGTGATGCGCCTCGACCCCCGGCTCGCGCCGGTGAAGGCGGCGGTGCTGCCACTGTCGCGCAACGCCGACCTGTCGCCGAAGGCCCGAGGGCTCGCGGAGACCCTGCGCACCCGATGGAACGTGGAGTTCGACGACGCCGGCGCCATCGGGCGCCGCTACCGGCGGCAGGACGAGATCGGCACGCCGTTCTGCATCACCGTCGACTTCGAGACGCTGGATGACAACGCGGTAACCGTCCGTAGCCGGGACACCATGAGCCAGGAGCGGATCAGTCTCGACGCGGTCGAGCGCTACTTGCTGGACCAGCTACCACCCTGTTGACAAGGCGGATCGCATGTCACATAGGTGTAGTGAAATGCGACACCTATGTGACATGAGGGCGGTATTTCACGACACGCATGTGACATCGGGGACCGACTTTGATCTGAGGGTGAACGCCATGATCACCCCAATCCCAGGCTGGGTAGGGTCTTTGGGGTCGCCGAGGTTGGGTCGAGGAGTCTCTAATGCCTAAGTACGTCTACGACTTCCATGAGGGCAACAAGGACCTCAAGGACCTGCTGGGCGGCAAGGGCGCGAACCTCGCCGAGATGACCAACCTCGGTCTTCCGGTGCCGCCCGGCTTCGTGATCACCACCGAGGCCTGCAAGGTCTACCTCGAGTCGGGTACCGAGCCGAAGGAGCTCGAGCAGGAGGTCGGCGAGCACCTCGAGGCGCTCGAGAAGTCGATGGGCAAGAAGCTCGGTCAGGCGGACGACCCGCTGCTGGTCAGCGTCCGCTCCGGTGCGAAGTTCTCGATGCCCGGAATGATGGACACCGTCCTCAACATCGGGCTCAACGACCAGTCGGTCGAAGGGCTTGCCAAGCAGGCCGACAACCCGCGGTTCGCCTGGGACTCCTACCGTCGGCTGATCCAGATGTTCGGGAAGACGGTGCTGGGGGTCGACGGCGAGCACTTCGAGCACGTCTTCGACTCCGCCAAGGAAGCCAAGGGCACCAAGAACGACCTCGACCTGGACGACAGCGACCTGCGGGGCATCGTCGAGCAGTACAAGGAGATCGTCGCCAAGTACGCCGGCCGGCCGTTCCCGACCGACCCGCGCGAGCAGCTCGACCTCGCGGTGCGCGCGGTCTTCGACTCGTGGAACGGCGACCGGGCGAAGCTCTACCGCCGCCAGGAGCGCATCCCGGCCGACCTCGGCACGGCGGTCAACGTCGTCGCCATGGTGTTCGGCAACATCGGGATGGACTCCGGCACCGGCGTCGCGTTCACGCGCGATCCGGGCAGTGGTGACCAGGGCGTCTACGGCGACTACCTGCAGAACGCGCAGGGCGAGGACGTCGTTGCCGGCATCCGCAACACCGTCTCCCTCGCCGACCTCGAGGACATCGACAAGCCGGCGTACGACGAGCTGATGGCGATCATGGCCAAGCTCGAGAACCACTACCGCGACCTCTGTGACATCGAGTTCACGGTCGAGCGCAACAAGCTCTGGATGCTGCAGACCCGGGTCGGCAAGCGGACGGCGGCGGCCGCGTTCAAGATCGCGGTGCAGCTCGTGGACGAGGGCCTCATCGACATGGACGAGGCGCTGCAGCGGGTGAACGGTGCGCAGCTCGCCCAGCTGATGTTCCCGCGGTTCGACGAGAGCGCGGACAAGAAGCAGATCGCCAAGGGCGTCAACGCCTCACCCGGCGCGGCGGTCGGCAAGGTCGTCTTCGACAGCGCGACCGCGGGGGAGTGGGCGTCCCGCGGCGAGGACGTGATCCTCGTTCGTCGCGAGACCAACCCCGATGACCTGCCCGGCATGATCGCCGCCAAGGGCATTCTCACGAGCCGCGGTGGCAAGACCAGTCACGCCGCCGTCGTCGCTCGTGGCATGGGGAAGACGTGCGTGTCCGGCGCGGACGAGCTCGAGATCAACGTCGCCGGCAAGACGGTCACCTTGAAGGACGGCACCACCATCGGGGAAGGCGACGTCGTGTCGATCGACGGGACGTCCGGCGCCGTGTTCCTCGGCGAGGTGGCGGTCGTACCGAGCCCGGTGGTCGAGTACTTCGAAGGGAACCTCGCCGCTGACGCCGATCCACTTGTCGCCGCCGTGGACCGGATCATCAAGCACGCCGATACCAAGCGCCGGCTTGCCGTGCGGACCAACGCGGACACCGACGAAGACGCGGCGCGAGCCCGCCGCTTCGGCGGTGAGGGCATCGGCCTGTGCCGGACCGAGCACATGTTCCTCGGCGAGCGTCGCGCCTTCGTCGAGCGGCTGATTCTCGCCGAGGGCGAGGATGAGCAGAAGACGGCTCTCGACGCACTGCTGCCGTTGCAGCGCGAGGACTTCGTCGGGATCTTCGACGCGATGGACGGCCTGCCGGTCACGGTGCGCCTGATCGACCCGCCGTTGCACGAGTTCCTGCCGGACCTCACCGAGCTGTCCGTGAAGATCGCCGTGGCCGAAGCCAAGGGTGAGACGGTCAGTGACAAGGACCGAACCCTGCTCGAGGCGGTGCGCCGCCTCCACGAGCAGAACCCGATGCTCGGGCTCCGCGGTGTCCGGCTCGGCCTGGTGATCCCGGGCCTGTTCGCGCTGCAGGTGCGGGCGATCGCCGAAGCTGCCGCGCAGCTTAAGAAGGCGGGCAAGGATCCGAAGCCGGAGATCATGGTGCCGCTCGTCGGCGCGGTTCAAGAGCTCGAGATCGTCCGGGAGGAGGCCGAGCAGATCCTCGCTGACGTCGCGAAGGAGACCGGGGTCGAGGTCCACACGTTGATCGGCACGATGATCGAGGTGCCGCGCGCCGCGATGACCGCCGGCCAGATCGCGGAGGCGGCCGAGTTCTTCTCCTTCGGTACCAACGACCTCACCCAGATGGGCTGGGGCTTCTCACGCGACGACGTCGAGGGCGCCTTCTTCTCCCGCTACATCGACGTCGGCGTCTTCGGTGTCAGTCCGTTCGAGACGCTCGACGCCGAGGGTGTCGGCCGGCTTGTGAAGATCGCGGTCGAGGAAGGCCGCGCGACGCGTCCCAAGCTGAAGATCGGCGTGTGCGGGGAGCACGGCGGAGACCCGGAGTCCGTCCACTTCTTCCATCACGCCGGCTTGGACTACGTGTCGTGCTCGCCGTTCCGGGTGCCCGTCGCTCGGCTCGAGGCCGGCCGCGCCTCGCTCGACGCGGCGGGCAGCGACAGCCGGTGACGCCGCTGGCGTGGTTCCGTTGGGCCCGCCGGATCGTTCTCGCACTCGTCCTTCTTGTCATCGCCTACGTCGGGTACGTGTGGGTGCACATCTGGTGGGTCGCTCGTGAGGACCAGCACCCGCACTCCGACGCGATCGTCGTCCTCGGCGCCAGCCAGTACAACGGCCGGCCGTCACCTGTCTTCGCGGCCCGGCTCGACCATGCCCTCGCCCTGTACGACGAAGGCGTCGCCGACTACATCGTCACGGTGGGTGGCAAGGAGCCCGGCGACGTCTACACCGAGGCTGGCTCCGGCGTGACGTACCTCCATCAGCACGGAGTTCCGAAGCATGCGCTGGTCGCCCTGCAGACCGGGCGCGACACCCTCAGCAGCATGCGGGCGGTAAAGGGCACCTTCACCTCGCACCATTGGCACAGCGCGGTCCTCGTCACCGATCCGTGGCACTGCCTGCGGGCCCGCACGATGGCACGGGATCTCGGGATCAAGGCCGACACCTCGCCTGAGCGCGGCGGGCCGGCGGCAGACGGCAAGGGCGTGGAGTTCAGGTACATAGCCCGGGAGACCGAGGCATATATCTACTACGAGATCTTCCACGACGACAACGAACACTCAGCGGGCGTGATCTGAGTGCGGGGGGCCTGAGCTTGACCGGGCAGTACGACGCGCTCACGCGCGACCGGCTCGTGGCGGAGCCGGCGAAGTCCGAGGGCACCGTCCGTGGGGAGTTCGTGCGGGACCGGGCGCGGGTGATGCACTCGGCGGCGCTGCGCCGGCTCGCCGCGCGCACGCAGGTCGTCGGCGTCGGCGAGAGCGACTTCCCGCGAACCCGGCTGACCCACTCGCTGGAGTGCGCCCAGATCGGCCGGGAGCTCGCCGGCGCGCTGGGGGCCGATCCGGATCTGGTCGACACGGCATGCCTGGCCCATGACCTCGGCCACCCGCCGTTCGGCCACAACGGAGAGCGGGCGCTGGCCGAGTTCGCCGACAAGTTCGGCGGCTTCGAGGCCAACGCGCAGAGCCTTCGGGTGCTCACCCGGCTCGAGGCGAAGGTCGTCGACGCCGAGGGGCGCAGCGTCGGGCTCAACCTGACGCGCGCGACGCTCGACGCCGCGACGAAGTACCCGTGGCCGCGGCAGCCGGAGACGCCGAAGTTCGGCTGTTACGAGGACGACCGTCCGGTCTTCGACTGGTTGCGGCTCGGCGCCGTGCCCGGGATGAAGTGCGTCGAGTCCCAGATCATGGACTGGGCCGACGACGTCGCATACTCCGTGCACGATCTCGAGGACGGGATCCAGGCGGGGCTGCTGTCGCTCGAATGGCTGGACGGGGCCACCGAGCGGCAGGACCTGGTCACCGTCGCGCGCGAGGCCTACCTCGACGTGCCGGAAGCGGCGCTGAGCGAGGCGCTCGACCGGCTGCGGGAGCACCCTTCCTGGGTTCGCGGCTACGACGGGTCGATGCGAGCGATGGTCGCCGTGAAGCAGATGACGAGCGAGCTGATCGCCCGCTTCTGTGGTGCGGCGACCCGAGCGTCGCACGCCGAGTGGGGTGGGATCCCGTTGCGCCGTTACGGCGGCAGCCTCGAGGTGCCTGCCGAGACGCGCGCGGAGTGCGCGGTCCTCAAGGCGGTCGCCGCCAAGTACGTCATGCACCGCGAGGAGACGATCGCCCTGCAGGAGCGGCAGCGGCAACAGCTGACCGAGCTGCTTGCCGCGATCGCGACCGGGGCGCCGGAGACGCTCGAACCGGCGATGCGGGGTGCTTTCGAGGCTGCCGAGGACGACGCGGCGCGGCTGCGGGTTGTCGTCGACCAGGTGGCGTCGCTCACCGACACCTCCGCGTTGGCCTGGCACCGTCGGCTCGCGGCATGACCGCAGCGCCCGCAGTCCTCGTCCGGCTCGCCACCGCGGACGAGGTCCGGCCGCTGCGGATGGCGGTGCTGCGGCCGGACCAGCCGCTCGTACCGGCCGACTACGACGAGCGGCCCGACACCCGCCACGTGGCGGCCTTCGCCGGCGGCACGGTCGTCGGGTGCGCGAGCGTGTTCCCGTCGCCGTACGACGCCGAGCCGCGAGCCTGGCAGCTGCGTGGGATGGCGGTGGCCCCGGACCTGCAGGGCTCCGGGATCGGCGCTCAGGTCCTGCTGGGCGCGGTTGACGTGGTCCGTGACTCCCGCGCCCCGCTGCTGTGGGCCAATGCCCGGGTCACGGCGCTCGGGTTCTACGAGCGGCTCGGCTTCGAGGTGCACGGCGAGGAGTACGTCTACGGCCCGGCGGCGCTGCCGCACAAGATCATCTTGATGCGGCTCTGACTTGAATAGACTTTCGCTGTGGCCGTGACCTCCCCAGCGCTTGGCCGGCAGGGTGCCGGGCTGCTGTCGGCTGAGCAGATTCGCGAGCTCGCGACGCTCAGCCCGCGAGGCCGGATCGGCAACTTCGCCTACCTCGGTTGCACCTGGGCGCTCATTGGCGCGGCGTTCGCAGTGGCCGGAACCTGGCCGCGCTGGTGGGTGGTGGTCCTGGCCTTCCTCGTCGTGTCCTCCCGCCAGCAGGCCCTGCTCAACATCGAGCACGACTGCATCCACGCGAGCTTCAC
>DASZYY010000114.1:0-2340 GCA_035545175.1 Mycobacteriales bacterium | reverse complement strand
GTACGCGCCAGCAGGATGCCGTGCGTCGCCTGCTTGGCCAGTGACGTCCACACCTTCTGGCCGTTGATCAGGTAGCCGCCGTCGGTCGGCTCGGCACGAGTCGACAACGACGCCAGGTCCGAGCCCGCGCCCGGCTCGCTGAACAGCTGGCACCAGCTGATCTGGCCACGGAAAGTCGCGGGCACGTACTTCTCGATCTGCTCGGCGCTGCCGTGCTCGATGATCGTCGGCAGCGCCCACGCGGCGATGGACAGGTGGGCACGCCGAACCTTCGCCTTCTTGAACTCCTGGTCGATCACGACCTGCTGGACCGCATTGGCGTCGCGCCCCCACGGCGCCGGCCAGTGCGGCGCGAGGTAGCCGCCGTCGGCGATGGCGACCTTGCGGGCCTCGTCGTCGAGTCCTTCGAGTCCGGCGAGGAACTCCCGCACCTCGGCCCGGTAGGTCTCCGCCTCGGCCGGCAGCTCCACGTCGAGCTCGCGACGCACGCCGTCAAGTCCGAGCTGCGCGGCCGCGGTCCGCCATGCCTTGGTCGGGCCGATCAGCTGACGGATCGAGATCGCGCGCTTCAGGTAGAGGTGCGCGTCGTGCTCCCAGGTGAAGCCGATGCCGCCCAACATCTGGACGCAGTCCTCCGCCGCCTTGACCGCCGCGTCGAAGGTGATGGCGGCCGCCGCCGAGACGGCGAGCCGGCCGTCCTTGCCGATCGCCTCGCTGCGGGCGGCATCCCACACCGCCGCGCGAGCCAGCTCGACCTGCACCAGCATGTCCGCGGCCTTGTGCTTGATCGCCTGGAACGTGCCGATCGGACGGCCGAACTGCACCCGCTCCTTGGCGTAGGACGACGCCGTGTCGAGGCACCAGCCGGCGATGCCACACGCCTCTGCGGCGTACAACACGGCGCCGATCGAGTACACGTCGTGGTTGTCCAGCGTGAGCTGGCGGTCAGCCGGTACGACGACACCCGTCACGTCGATCTCGGCGAGCCGTCTGGTTGCGTCGAAGCTGCCGATCGGGGCGACGATCAGACCCGTCGTGTCGACGACGCACCAGACGATGCGGTCGTCCACGGTGGCGCGCAGCACGACAAGCTTGGCGTGCGTGCCAGCCACCACGGGACGCGAGACCCCGGTCAGCGTCAGACCGGCGGGACCGTCCGTCGCCGCCACCGCCGGTGCGCCGATCGCAACGCTGGCCGGCGTCGAGCCGTCCACCAATCCGGGTAGCAGCTCCTTGGCAAGCGCGCCTCCTTCGCGCGCGATGACGGCAGCGGCGTGTGCGGTCGGGATGAACCCGCCAGGGGCGATCGACCGGCCGAGCTCCTCAGCGACCACCGCCAGCTCGAGCAGGCCGTAGCCCGCGCCGCCATGCTCCTCAGCGATGTGCAGTCCGAACCAGCCGAGCTCGGCGGCCGCCCGCCAGTAGGCCGGTTCGGCTTCCGACTCGGCCTCCATCGCGGCACGCGGCGCGCTCGGCGGGCAGTAGCGCTCGAGCAGGTCGCGGGCGGACTCGCGCAGCGCCTCGTGGTCCTCGGTGATCCCGATCGGCATGTGCTCTTCTCCCCTGACCCTGACGTACGTGTCAGGTACGGACTGAGGTTACTTCGCGAGCGGGAGGCCCGCCATCGGTCGGTCGCCTGCCGATCACTACGGTGATCGCAGACATCCGGCATGAAGGAGACAGGTCCGTGAGCGACGAGGTTCTGACCGAGCGGCGCGACAACGTGCTGATCATCACGCTGAACCGCCCCGAGGCGAAGAACGCCGTCAACGAGGGCCTGGCCAAGGGCGTCGCGGCGGCGATCGACGAGCTCGACGGCGACGACAGCCTGTTCGTCGGGATCATCACCGGCGCCGGCGGGACGTTCTGCTCCGGCATGGACCTCAAGGGCTTCCTCAAGGGCGAGAACCCGACCGTCCCGGGCCGCGGCTTCGCCGGCCTCACGCAGGCACCGCCACGCACGCCGCTGATCGCGGCGGTCGAGGGGTGGGCGCTCGCCGGGGGCTGCGAGGTCGTCCTGTCCTGCGACCTGGTGGTCGCCAGCCGCGAGGCGAAGTTCGGCATCCCGGAGGTCAAGCGCGGTCTGGTCGCAGGCGCCGGTGGCCTGCTGCGGCTGCCCAAGCGCATCCCCTACCACCTGGCGATGGAGTTCGCCATCACCGGCGAGCCGGTCGACGCCGAAACCGCGAAGAGCTACGGCATGGTCAACCGGCTCGCCGAGCCCGGCAAGGCGCTCGACGTGGCGCTGGAACTGGCGGCGCTGGTCTCAGCCAACGGCCCCCTCGCGGTCAAGGCGACCAAGGAGATCGTGCGCATGGCTGCGTCGGAATGGACCGAGTC
>DASZYY010000113.1:0-8372 GCA_035545175.1 Mycobacteriales bacterium | reverse complement strand
GTCGTGTCGTTGAAGCGCCGAACCGCCCACTGATCGCCGAGCACCACGATCTCGGAGATCGAGGCGTTGTCGGCGCCCATGAACGCGAAGGCGTTGCACCCCGTCGCGATCGACATCGTCATCCCGATGACGCCGCCGTGGACCACCGCGACGACGCGCTGATCCGGATGCGCGGCATGGATGCGCCCGATGCCGGCGCGGATCCGCGTCCCGAAGTCCTCGTTGGACTCCGCCCCCGGGATTGCGTCCCACCGCTGCTCGGTGAACATCTTCACGGCGATCTCGTGCCGCTCGGCGACGTACTTGCGGAACTTGTAGCCCTCCCACTCACCGAGCCCGACCTCCCGCAGGTCAGCCTCGATTCGGGGCTCGACGCCGATCCTCGCGGCGAGCGGCGCTGCGGTCTGGTGGGTGCGCTGCAGCGTGGTGACGTAGATCGCGTCGATGCGCTCGTGCTTGAGGCGCTCACCGACGAGCTCGGCCTGCTCCTCGCCGACCGGATCAAGCGGCGGATCCGTATGACCGTCGCGCATCGGACCGACAACGCCTTCGGTGGCCGGCGATGACTCGCCGTGCCGCACCAGGGTCACGACGGTCGCACCGGGGGGCGGCGCATACCGGTACTGCCGGAACTCTTTCGCTGCAGACTCCGCCTGTGCGGGCTCCTCACTCACCCGCTTACGTTATGCGTCGCTCCAGCTGGGCAACCAACCGCGGTGGCGCAACGACCCGGTAGGCGTCCTCGAGCAGCTCGGCCACCTCGTCCCAGTCCACCCGACCGTCCAGCCGCCGCGCGACCCATCCGCGGTGCCCGACGTACGGCGGGCGGAAGTACCGGTCGGACCGCGCGATCAGCTCAGGCTGGACGCCGTCACCCGCGGCACACCACAGGTGCGGGAACTGGTTGTCGTGATGCCCGTCCGGCCACACCATCGCGAACTGCTTGCGGACGAAGAACGCTGGTGAGCCGTGGCTGACCTTCTCGGTCACCTCAGGAAAGCCAAGACAGATCCGCCGGATCCGCTCGGCCACGTCAAGCACCACAACCCGATTATCCCGCCGGCTGTGAGTGCCGGATCGTCACCGCCATCCGTGGTCCGACGGCGCGGGCCGACTTCGGCACCGTGTGCTCCCACTCTTCCTGGCATGCGCCGCCCATCACCACCAGGTCGCCGGCACCCGGCATGAGCTCGTGCGCGATCCGGCTGCTGCCCCGCTCGCGCAGCAGGAAGCGCCGCCGAGCGCCGAGGGAGACCGTCGCCACCATGGGCCGCTCCATCACGAGCCGGTTGCGGTCGCCGTGCCACGCGACGCTGTCCTGACCGTCCCGGTACAGGTTGACCCAGACGCTGTCGAACTCGACGGCGTAACGCTGTGACAGCAGCCGGCACATCTGCGCGAGAACCGGCGGGACGTGCTTCGCGTCAGTCGACCAGCCCGCGGTCAGCCGCGGCTCGAGGACTTCCTTGTCCCACATGGTCACGGTGCGCTGCTGCCAGCGAGCCGTCGAGGCGAGCAGCTCGAAGACACTGTCCGAGCCGGACAGCCAGCCCGGGCAGTAGTCGACCCACGACCGCTCGTCGAGCACGATCCGGCGCAGGCCGGCGTACGACACGTCGATGCTCGGTTCACCACCGTCGAGCAGCGACGGCTGCCACGCCAGGTCGGCCACGACGCCGACCGTAGGCCCGGCCTACGACAAGTTCAGCCCTTCGGCGGAGAGTCGCCGTACGTCGTCGCGAGCCCGGCCGAGGCGAGGTAGCGACCGCCCGCGGCGACCCCCACGGGCGCGATGTCGTCGAGCCGCGTGAGGTCGGCCTCGGTGAGCTCGACGTCGCACGCCCCGACGTTCTCCTCGAGGTAGACCCGTCGCTTGGTGCCGGGGATCGGGACCACGTCCTCGCCCTGCGCCATCACCCAGGCGAGCGCCAGCTGTCCGGCCGTGCAGCCCTTCTCGGCCGCCATCGCGCGCACGGCATCGACGAGGCGCAGGTTCGCCGCGAAGTTCTCGCCCATGAAGCGGGGATTGAAGCGCCGGAAGTCGTCCTCGCCGAAGTCGTCCGGGCTCTTGATCTCGCCGGTGAGGAAGCCGCGGCCGAGCGGGCTGAACGGCACGATGCCGATCCCCAGCCGGCGGGCGGTCGGCAGCACCTCGGCTTCGAGGTCGCGAGTCCACAGCGACCATTCCGACTGCAGCGCGGTGATCGGGTGCACCGTGACCGCCCGCTCCAGGCTCTGCGCGCTCGCCTCCGACAGGCCGAGGTGACGCACCTTCCCGGCAGCCACCTGCTCGGCCATCGCACCGACCGTGTCCTCGATCGGAACGGTCGAGTCGACGCGGTGCTGGTAGTAGAGGTCGATGTGGTCGACACCCAGCCGCTCGAGACTCGCGTCGATGCACTTGCGGACGTAGTCGGGATGGCCGTTGATCTTCATCGTGCCGTCGTCGGCTCGCGACAGCGAGAACTTCGTCGCGAGCACGACCTCGTCGCGGCGGCTCTTGATCGCCTTGCCGACGATGTGCTCGTTGTGCCCGCCGCCGTAGATGTCCGCGGTGTCGAGGAACGTGACGCCCAGGTCGAGCGCCCGCTCGATCGTCAGCCGCGACTCCTCTGGGTCGGCCTTGCCGTAGGACTGCGACATGCCCATGCAGCCGAGACCCTGCATGGAGACGGTCAGCGCGCTGTCACGGCCGAGGACCCGGGAAGGAAGCGTCATACCTCCTTCCTAGTCCGCTGCGGCGCGCCCGCTGCCACTACCCCCGCAGCGCGGTGGTGACGAGCGCCGGCACCTTCCCCCACGACGGACGCGTCATGAGCTTGGCGGCGAGCTCGCCCGCCTTGTGTGCGTTCTTGTTCGAGGCGAACCAGGTCGGCTTGATCGGCATCCGGAACGGGCCGCGCACGACCGTCTTCTCGATGTCCTCCTCGGCCAGCATGATCGAGTTGTGCACGAAGCCGATGCCGGACTGCACGTCGTCGATCGTGTGACCCGGATAGGCGCCCCACGGCGTGGTGCCCAGCGTGAAGCCGACCGCTGACCAGATGTTGACGCCGATCGTGCCGTACTTGAGGTCGGCGATCGCCTGCTCGACCGCGGCGTTGATCGCCGGGTCCTTCATGGACTTCGGGTGTACGACGATCGAGCAGCCGAGCGTCCCCCACAGCCCGTCGTTGGAGAACTCGACGGCCTTGCGGATGAAGTCGACGGTGTCGGTCGCGTCGATGCCGACCTCGCCGAACACGCCGTTGAACGCCTCGGTCGTGAACGCGATCTCGTCCTTGGTGTCGGTGCGCAGGCCGGGGATCATCGTCCACGGCACACAGCCCTGCTCCTCCTGACCGAACCGCTCCGACTCCGGATGCGCCCCGGTGAATGCATCCCAGCGAGCCCGCGCGCCCGGGTAGTAGGCGTAGCGGTCCTCGGTGTCCTTCAGCACCTGCCGCATCGCCTCGAGGAACTCGTCGCGCTGCGACCAGGTGTTGGACGTGATCAGGGCGCGCAGCGCGATGCAGTTGAAGCCGGCGTTGTTCGTCAGCATCGAGGCGATGTTCTGAGCCTGGAAGGAGATGTCCTTGGCCGTCCACGGCCCAGGTACGACGATCACGGGCGAGACGTTGCCCAGCTCGCCGGTCACCGGCTTGGTGACGAGCGGGTCCTTGGCGGCCTTGCGGGTGAGGCCCTCCGGGCCACCGCCGAACACGATCGCCTCGAACGTCTTGTCCGAGCCGGTGACGTGCACCTCGGTGACGTCCTCGTGCCGCACGAGGTGAGTGCCGACCTCGGCGCCGCCGTACACAATGCGCAGCACGCCCCGGTCGATCAGCTCGGCGCAGATCTTCTCGAAGATCGGACCGGCGTAGTCGTTGACCGGGTTCATCTTGAGGATCACCGGGTGCCGCGAGATGAAGAGGCGGTCGAGCGCGTCGGTGATCGGGATCGAGGACTGGTTGCCGGCCCCCAGCACGAGCGACACGCCGGGCGCACCTCCGCCGAACCATGCCTGGGCCTGGCGCTCGGTGGCCTCGGCGCCGGTCACGCCACGGCGCAGCCAGATGTCACCCGAGAAGCCCGAGAACGCGATCTTGTCGAACCCGTCGACGGGGAAGGCCGGGATGGCGGTGTGGCCGGCCGCGACCGGGTGCGGCTTGCCGGGCAACGAGGGCTTGCGGCCCGCGGCGATGTCGGTGATGGCCATCTGCAGCATGCGCAGGTAGCGGCCGGTGATCATCACGCTGGCCCAGTCCTCGCCGGCTGCCGGGCTGTCCACCGGATAGTGCTTCGCCTCGCACGAGACCTTGACCCACTCGTCGGCGAAGGTGAGGACGGAGTCGGTCAGGCGCTCGAGCAGCCCGATCATGTCCTTGGCCGGTTCCTCGAACCAGCTCTTCGAATGAGCGGCGACGTCTGCCACTGCCGCGTCACAGTCGGCGATCGAGGTCGCCTTCTGCGTCGAGGTGGCTTCCGGGATCGCGATCGTGCCGTGCGCTGCGAGCTGTGTCATGAGGTGACCTCCACCCGGAAGTATTACCGATCGGTCCGTGCTTGCATCTAGAACGTGGCTGACCGGACGCTGATTCTCGCCTCGGCCTCGCCTGCCCGCCTCCGGCTGCTCCGCGACGCCGGAATCGAGCCCAAGGTGTTGGTGAGCGGGGTCGACGAGGACACCGTGCCCACCGCTGACCCCCACGCGATGGTGCTCACGCTCGCCCAGCTCAAGGCGAAGGCCGTCGCCGCGGCGCTCGACGAGCCCGGAACCCTCGTCCTGGGTGCCGACTCCACGCTCGTCCTCGACGGCCTCTCACTCGGCAAGCCGGGCACTGCCGAGGCGGCGACCGAGCGCTGGCAGCAGATGCGCGGCCGGCAGGGCACGCTGCTCACCGGCCACTGCGTCATCGAGGTGGCGACCGGGAGGTCGGTTTCGGCAGTCGGGAGCACGGAGGTCTTCTTCGGTACGCCGAGCGACCAGGAGATCTCCGCCTACGTGGCCTCCGGCGAGCCGATCGAGGTTGCCGGCGCTTTCACCCTCGACGGCCGCGGTGCACCGTTCGTCGACCGGATCGAGGGCGACCACAGCAACGTGGTCGGGCTCTCGCTGCCCGTCGTACGCCGGCTACTCGCCGAGCTCGGGGTAGGAATCGTCGAGCTATGGGACTGAAGATCGGACCGCTGGCGGTTGACCCGCCGGTCGTGCTCGCGCCCATGGCGGGCGTGACGAACTCCGCGTTCCGCACGCTGTGCCGTTCCTTCGGCGCCGGCCTCTACGTGAGCGAGATGGTGTCGGCGCGGGCGCTTGTCGAGGGCAGCGGACGCACTCACCGGATGCTGACGTTCGGTCCCGACGAGGACGTCCGCAGCATCCAGCTCTACGGCGTCGACCCGGAGGTCGTCGGGCGAGCGGTCGACATCCTGCTCGATCACGGTGTCGACCACATCGACCTCAACATGGGCTGTCCGGTGCCCAAGGTCACCAAGCTCGGCGGCGGCGCGGCGCTGCCGATGCATCGCCTCCTGCTCACCGACCTGATCCGTGCCGCGGTCCGCAGCGCCGGCGACATCCCGGTGACGGTGAAGATGCGGATCGGCATCGACGACACCGCCATCACCTATCTCGATGCCGGCCGGATTGCCGCCGACGAGGGCGTCGCGGCGATCGCGCTGCACGCGCGCACTGCCGAGCAGCTGTACTCAGGCCACGCCGACTGGTCGGCCATCACGCGGCTGAAGGAGGCCGTCACCGAGGTCCCCGTGCTCGGCAACGGCGACATCTGGGTGGCTGAGGACGGCGTGCAGATGATGCGCGAGACCGGCTGCGACGGCGTCGTCGTCGGTCGCGGCTGCCTCGGCAAGCCGTGGTTGTTCCGCGACCTGGTGGACGCGCACGCCGGGCGCCCGACGCAGCCGGCTCCCCCACTGTCCGGGGTCGTCGACGTCATGCGGCGGCATGTGCGCCTGCTGGTGGAGTGGATGGGTGACGAGTTCCTCGGCGTCCGGGACTTCCGCAAGCACGTGAGCTGGTATCTGGCCGGCTACCCGGTCGGTGGCCGCTCGCGGCGTGACCTCGCGCAGACGTCATCGCTCGGCGAGCTCGACGAGGGCCTCGACGCCATGCTCGACCGCGTCGGGCCCGACACGCCGCTGCCAGCCGGGTCGGAGCGCATCGCCCGCGGCCACACGCACGGCCCGCGGCGGGTGACCCTTCCAGCCGGCTGGCGGGAGTCCGCGATGGACCCGACGCCGCCACCGGCCGAGGCCGACGCGCTCGTGTCGGGCGGCTAGGACGTTTTCCTAGTGCTGCGAACGGGTGGGTGTTAGCCTTTTTCGCTGAGGTCGAGGTTCTCGTTTTGCACGGGTCGCAAGGTCTGTTTTTGGCGGGAATTACGCGATTGTCAGGCTGTCACTCGAGAGCACCGCGTCGACCTAGTCCCACCTCGGGGCGAATCAGTAAAAGGAAACAAGTAAATGGCTCAGGGCACCGTCAAGTGGTTCAACGGCGAGAAGGGCTACGGCTTCATCGCGCCGAGCGACGGCAGCGCGGACGTCTTCGTCCACTTCAGCGCGATTCAGGGCACCGGCTACCGCTCCCTCGACGAGGGTCAGAACGTTGAGTTCGACATCACTCAGGGCCAGAAGGGCCCGCAGGCGGAGAACGTCCGGGCGCTCTAAGCGCTCAACCTGACCAGAAGGAGACAAGGCGCACTATGGGTTCACGACGCTCCACGATTCGTGGCGGCCGGCTGGGCGGTGCGCCAGGCTCCGAGGTAGACCGCGGCGGCGTTGTCGAGCCGCGGCGACAGGTGTCGTACTGGTGCCACGCCGGCCACGAAAGCCGGCCGGCGTTCGCACTCCACGTCGAGCTGCCGCAGACCTGGGCTTGCCAGGTCTGCGGCCAGCCGGCGGGCCCGTCCCAGGACGAGCCGCCGCCTCGCGAGCGCATGGCGGGCGGTCCCCCGAAGACGCCCTTCGAGTTCCTGATGATGCGCCGCACGATGGCTGAAGGTGACGTGCTCCTCGAAGAGGCCCTCGCCAAGCTCCGCGAGGATCGCGCGGCACGCGGCCGCGCCCGCTGACCCACCTCCGCTCTCATTGATGCAAGAGGCGGCGACCGCCGGCACAGCGGTCGCGGAGGACCACCACACCTCTGACGCCGTCATTCTCGCGGTGGCGTGCGTCGCGCAGTTCATGGTCATCCTCGACGTCTCGATCGTGAACGTCGCACTGCCCAACATCGGGCGTGACCTGAGCTACTCGGCAACCGGACTGCAGTGGGTCGTCAACGCCTACGTCCTCACCTTCGCGGGCTTCCTGCTGCTCGGCGGCCGGCTCGCCGACCTGTTCGGCCGGCGGCGGATCTTCGTCGCGGGCCTGGTCCTGTTCTCCGTCGCAAGCCTGCTCGGCGGCCTCGCGCAGACCTCCGGCGAGCTGACCGCGGCGCGCGCCGCACAGGGGCTCGGCGGCGCGATCCTCTCCCCCGCCACCCTCACGATCATCATGACGACGTTCACCGAGGGCGAGGCCCGCCATCGAGCACTCGGCGCATGGAGCTCGACGGCGGGCCTGGGCGGCGCGTTCGGCGTGATCCTTGGCGGCGTGCTCACCTCATGGCTGTCGTGGCGATGGGTGTTCTTCGTCAACATCCCGATCGGCCTGGGCGCGATGTTCGCAGCGCTCGCCGTATTGACCGAACGCCGCCGGCCCGACGCCGAACGCTCGCTCGACGTCACCGGCTCGCTGCTCGCGACCGGCGGGCTCGCGCTGCTCGTCTACGCGATCGTCGGCACCGACAAGCACCCGTGGGGGTCCGGGCGCACGATCGGTCTGTTGATCGAGGCCGGCGTCCTGCTCGCCTTCTTCATCACGACCCAGACGGTCGTCAAGGCGCCGCTGATGCCGCTGTCGCTGTTCCGCTCGCGGTACGTCTCCGCGGCGAACGTGACCATGCTGCTGCTCGGCGTCGCGTTCTTCTCGATGTGGTACTTCCTGTCGCTCTACCTGCAGGACGTGAAGGGGCACAGCCCGATCCGCACCGGCCTGCTCTTCCTGCCGATGAGCGCGGCGATCATCATCGGTGCGCAGACGGCAGGCCGGATCATCGGCAAGTTCGGTCCCCGCGCGCTGTTGTTCGTCGGGTTGGGTCTGACCGCCGGCGGGTTCGCCTGGATCAGCCAGGTGTCGGCATCGAGCTCATACGTCGGCGGCTTGCTCGGCGGGACGCTGATGATCTCCTTCGGTGTCGGGCTGTGCTTCACCCCACTGGCAACCGCCGGCACCACCGGCGTGCACTGGACCCAGGCCGGCCTCGCCTCCGGCGTCCTCAACACCTCACGCCAGGTCGGCGGCTCGATCGGGCTCGCCGCCCTCGCGACGATCGC
>DASZYY010000112.1:0-4000 GCA_035545175.1 Mycobacteriales bacterium | reverse complement strand
CCCCGTTACCTTCCTCACGGCTCTGCACCAGCGGGGCCGCGGTCACCGAGCCTGGCATGACTGAATGCCCCTGTCGTTGATGATCCGGGGGGTGTTGTCACCGGGTTCGGTGGCGTTGGTGGACCGCTGATAGGGACCTGGCCACTGCTTGCGGTGGTCTCTTCGTAACGTGGGTGCCGGCAGCTGACGCCTGATCGGTGACCGCCTCGTTTGAGCGAAGGGACAGCAGTGTCGGTCGAGGTCGAGTACGCCGTGTTCTGCGGCGTCGATGTAGGGAAGGGCACCCATCACGCCGTCGCCCTGGACGCCCGGGGCAAGCGGCTGCACGACAAGGAACTCCCCCAAGACGAGCAGGCCCTGCGGGCGCTGCTCACGTCGCTGCAGAGCCACGGCACGGTCCTCGTCGTGGTGGACCAGCCGAACAACATCGGCGCCCTGCCGATCGCGGTGGCTCGCGCCGTCGACTGTCACGTCGGCTACCTGCCCGGCCTGGCGATGCGTCGTATCGCGGATCTGCACCCGGGACAGGCCAAGACCGACGCCCGCGACGCGTACATCATCGCCGAGGCCGCCCGCACGATGCCGCACACCCTGCGACGCGTCGACATCGGCGAGGAAGCCCTGGCCGAGCTCAACGTGCTCGTCGGCTTCGATGACGACCTGGCCGGCGAGGCGACGCGGCTGGTCAACCGCATCCGCGGTCTGCTGGCCGAGGTTCACCCCGCGCTGGAACGCGTGCTGGGGCCGCGAGTTCAGCAAGGCGGGGTCCTCGCCCTGCTCAACACGTTCGGCGGCCCGGAAGGCCTGCGAGCAGCAGGCAAACGACAGCTGACCAACACCGCTGTCAAGGGCTCGCCCCGGGTGGGCGCCGCGATCGTCGAGGACCTGCTGCAGGCCCTGACCGAGCAGACCGTGACGGTGCCCGGCACGGCCGCCGCAGAGAAGGTGCTGCCACACCTGGCGCGCTCTCTAAGCGACGTGCTCGACCAGCGCAAGTCGATCGCCACCGAGGTCGAGAAGGTCCTCGATGCACACCCTCTTGCCGAGGTCCTGACCTCCATGCCCGGCGTCGGGGTCAGGACCGCAGCCCGGATCCTGCTCGAGGTCGGCGACGCCACTAGCTTCCCCACCAGCGGACACCTAGCCGCCTACGCCGGGCTGGCCCCAGTGACGCGTCGCTCCGGCTCCTCGATCCGCGGCGAGCACCCCTCCAGGGCAGGCAACAAGCAACTCAAGCGCGCGATGTTCCTCGCCGCCTTCGCAGCCCTACAGGACCCCGCCTCGAGGGCCTACTACGACCGCAAGCGCGCTGAGGGGAAGAAGCACAACGCCGCCCTCATCTGCCTCGCCCGCCGCCGCTGCGACGTGCTCTACGCCATGATCAAGAACAAGACCCCCTACGCCCCGCCCGCGCGCGCCGCCGCTTGACAGCGGTCATAGGGACACCCCCCCGCGAAACGGGCCGGCTGAGCGCAATAGCGGTGGGTAAAGCCACTTTGCTTCACAAGGGGTCAGCCCTTGAAGGTCGACGGGCCCCGGTCGCCGTACGGGTCGTCGCGCTCCGCTACGGCCTGGCGGAAGCCGACCTCGGCCGCGCGCTGCTGGAACGCGTAGCCCTCGCGGGTGTGGCGGGCGATCCCGTCGAAGACCGTCGAGACCATCGTCGACGTCGCGACGCCCTGCGCGAGCAGCGCGCTGTTGAGCGCGAGCTTCGCCATGATCAGCTGGTTGACCGGCATCCGGGCGATCCGCTCGAGCAGGATCTCGGTGCGCTCGTCGAGCTGCTCCGGCGCCGGAGCCTCGATCGCCAGGCCCCACTCTGCCGCCTCGGCGCCCGAGATCGTGTCGCCGGTGAACAGCAGCCGCTTCGCCCGCTGGTCGCCGAGTCGATGGGCCCACATCCCGGCCGCCGGGATGCCCCACACCCGGGTCGGCGGGTAGCCGATCTTCGTGTTGTCGGCGGCGACGATCTGGTCGGCGTACAGCGCGATGTCCGTCCCGCCCGCGACGCAGAAGCCGTGTAGCTTCGCCACCGTCGGCTTGTTCGCGTGCAGCAACGACGCGAAGCCGCGGTTGAAGCGGCTCATCATTGCGTAGTCGATCATCGGGTCCCACGTGCCGTTCGGGTCGTGGTTGCCCATCTGCACACCGGAGGACAGCACGGTGCCCGCGCGCCTGGCCGACGGCGAGCGCCCGGTCTCGTCCATGCGCTCGGCGAACGCCGCCAGGTCGTAGCCGCCGCAGAACCCCTTGCCGCGGCCGGACACGACGATCACGTGCACGCGCGGGTCGAGATCGGCCCGCTCGACCGCGTCGGCGAGCTCGATCGGAGTGTCGTAGGTGATCGAGTTGCCCTGCTCGGGGCGGTTGAAGGTGATCCGCGCGATCCGGCCGGTGACCTCGTAGGTCATCGTCCGGTACGACGGCGGCTCACCGACGTCGCCGACCTTGCCGGCCAGTGGCGCGTCGGGGCCGTCGAGATACCCGTCGTACCAGGCCGCGGGCCGGCCGGCTGCAGTGGGGGGCTGTGCAGAGTCGCTCATCGCGGCAGCGTACGGCTCTGCCGGTGCCCGACGTGCGCTCCTCGACCTGCGCACCGGCAGGGGCGAGGGGATGGGCTTGGCCGAGCGATCCGCCGAATCCAGGTTGACCACCGATCCCGGGAAGCCCGCCCGTGGTCGTCGGATCGCTCGGCCACATGCCATCGCGACCGGAGGATCCGGCCGCGCCAGGCATCTGCCCGTCCCCGCCGCGGGCAAACCTGCGAATCTCAGACCGCGATCCGGTAGGCCACCTCAGGATCCTTCTTGCCCTTGAGCTCGACTTTGACCCGCTTCCCGACGCTCGGATCGGTGACCACCCGGGTCGAGGCGACGATTTCGCCCGACTTGGCCTTGCCCTGCAGGCGGGCCGCCGTGTTGACCACGTCGCCGATCGCGGTGAAGTCGTAGACCGCGCTGTCGCCGATGTTTCCGACGAAGGCCTCGCCGTAGTCGAGGCCGACGCCGACGTTGACGAACGGGCCGTCCTTGCCGCCGTACCCGATCGAGGTGAGCAGCTTTCGGGCGTGCTCGAGCATCAGCTGCGGCACGTCCTTGTCCGGCAGCAGCGGGGTGAGGTAGAGCGCCATGACCTCGTCGCCGATCAGCTTGTCGATGATCGCTTCCGGGAACAGCGCCGACTCCGCGCAGCCGTAGAAGCGCCGTAGCAGCTTGGAGAGCTCGATCGGGTCGGCGTCCTCCGCGGCGGTTGTGAACCCACGGATGTCGGCGAACAGCACACCGACGACCATCGCGGTCCCGCCCGGCGGTGACATCTCGATGCAGCTGGCGCAGAAGTTCGGATTCTTGCGCGACGACTTGTACCCGAGCGGTCGGGCGACGTACTGGCCGACGCCGGCGAACGGCGCGCTGCAGATCCCGCAACGCGGGCTGCTCGGCAGGGTCATCCACAGCCGCTTGATCACCCGGCCGGTGTCATGGGTGATCTGCCAGAGCGCCTCCCAGTCCTCGGCCTGGAGCGGCTCGCCCTTGCCCCGGCCGGCTTTGCGGCGCAGTCGCCGCAGCGCCATGCGCTGCCACGCCGTCTTGCGCCCGTCCGTGGGCGCGTCGTCGCTCACCGACGCGACCTATTCACTGACGCCTTTCGGGGCGCGCTGCTTCATGAAGCCGAACATGTATCCGGCGATTCGCCGCATCTGGATCTCGTCGGATCCTTCGGTGATGCGGTAGCGCCGGTGGTGGCGGTAGATGTGCTCGAAGGGCTTGTGCCGCGAGTAGCCCAGTCCGCCGTGCACCTGCATCGCCTGGTCCGCTGCCTCGCAGCACAGCCGGTTGGCGTAGTAGTTGCACATCGAGACCTCCCGCGAGGCCGCGAACACCCCTTCGGTGTCCATCCGCCACGCGGTCTTGTGGATCAGCGCGCGCAGCATCTCGGCGCGGGTCTGCAGCTCGACGAGCGGGAACTGGATTGCCTGGTTGGAGGCGAGCGGCTTGCCGAA
>DASZYY010000111.1:0-7258 GCA_035545175.1 Mycobacteriales bacterium | reverse complement strand
GCTGCGGACGGCGAGCGCGTAGAACGTCGGGTTGGCGAAGCCGATCGGGCCGGCGACTTTCGAGCCGACTGCGGCGCAGGTGCTGTTGTCGTGCGCCGCGACGACCCGTGCCCAGAAGCCCGCCCACAACGGCGAGCTCAGGCTGGTGCCACCACTTTCCGACTCCGCTCCGCCGCTGTAGATCGCGTAGCCGTTCCAGAGGTCGCCAGACATGGCCGCCACATCTGGAACGTTCCGGCACGGAGACAAGTTGCTGTCAACGTCGCTGCCGTCGTGCGTCAGGACGCAATTCGTCGTCACCGGCGCAACCGCCTGCTGGTACTTCGGCTCGGGCTCCATGATGCTGTGGCCGCCCCCGCCATGCGTCCACGCGATCTCGGTGCTGCGAGTCGCGGGCCACAGCTCCGTCGCACTCGCGGTACCGGTGTTCTTCGTCATCACGACGGTGCCGCCGACGGCGACCACGAAGGCCGACGAGGAGGGGTAGTTCGCAGCCGGCACGCCGTCGTTGACGATGCCGTTGCCGGCCGCGCACGAGCCGCCCGTGTCCCCCGTCGACGCGAAGGCGGTGCGGCCTTCCATCACGGCCTGCTGGAGCGGTGCCTCCATTGCAGCCTGCCAGCCGAGCGCGAGCATGACCGGCTCGCACAACCCATACGAGATGTTCATGATCTGCGGCCCGGCGGCGTCGCCCGCCCACTTCTGGAAGGTCGTGCCCATGTCGGCGGCGAGACCGCTGTCGAAGTACAGGTCCAGCTCGGCGAGGTCCGGTGCCATGCCCTGCGCGGCCGCGACGTCGAGGTCGGCCTCGGTGGGCGTGGCGGTGCCTGTCAGGTCGGCGTTTGTGAGGATCTCGCGGACCGGCACCTGCGGCAGCCCGTGATCGGCTTCGTAGTGCCGTAGGTCAGAGAAGACTGCGGTCGGGCTCTCCGAGCCGTAGATGCCGATCTTCTCGCCCATGCCGAGATTGGACTTCGGGGCGTGGTACACGCCCCACAGGTCCTGCGGGATCAGGACGCCGTAACAGGCGTTCGGAACCGGCAGACCGCAGAAGCGGTTTTCCTGATCTGTGGTCGACGCGGGGTCGTGGTCGGGTCCCCACTGGTTGCTCATCGGCTGCATCGTCGCGAAGTCGGACAGCCCGATCACAGTCTCGACGGCAGCCGGAACCGTGGGTTCATCCACGTTGGCGAAGAACCGCGAGCCGTGGGTTCGGGCGAACGAGTGCAGGTGCACATCGAAGGTCCGCTCGACCGCGGCCGCGGGTCCCGCCAGCACGAGGTAGCTGCCGTCGCCAGAGGTGTAGGACACGTGCAGGCCGTGGCGGCTCAGTGCCGATGCCACTGACTTGGTCACGCTGGGGCTGATCCCGAACTTCGCGTTGAACGACGACGGTGAGAGGAACCGGTGGTACGTCGCGGAGCCCGGCGTGTACATCGCCTGCTCGGCGGTGTCCTTCGCCGCCTGCTTCGGGTTGCTCAGCTGCACCCCGATCCGCATCGGAAGCCTGGCGCCAACGGCGCCGCGGTCCGTGAAGCTCGACAGGTGCGGCAGCACGTCGGACAGCACGTGCGTCGAGCCGGTCGCGCCGGCGCCAAGTGCGGGTACGGCGAGCGACACCGACCCGGCGACGAGGGCCGTGCCAAGCGCAGCGTGGACGAGAGACCGATGGGCAGCCATGGTCGTGGCATTCGCCGCCCACCGCCACGATCCTGCCGATTCAGCCGCCTAGCGTGGTCCGGTGACCAACCGCCTCGGGTCGTCGACGAGCCCCTACCTGCTGCAGCACAAGGACAACCCGGTCGACTGGTGGGAGTGGGGGGACGACGCTTTCGGCGAGGCTCGTCGCCGCGACGTTCCGGTGTTCCTCAGCGTCGGCTACGCCGCCTGCCACTGGTGCCATGTCATGGCGCACGAGTCGTTCGAGGACGAGCCGACGGCGGCGTACCTGAACGAGCACTTCGTCTCTATCAAGGTCGACCGAGAAGAACGACCGGACGTCGACGCCGTTTACATGGAGGCGACGCAGGCCATGACCGGCCAGGGCGGCTGGCCGATGTCCGCGTTCCTCACCCCCGACGCCGAGCCGTTCTACTGCGGCACGTACTTCCCGCCGTCACCCCGCCACGGCATGCCGTCGTTCGGTCAGCTGCTCGCCTCGATCGTGGACACCTGGCAGGCCCGGAAGGGCGAGGTGCGTGAGGCCGCGGCAGGCATCGTCGCCGAGCTGAATCGCCGCGGCGACGCGACACCACTGCGAGGCGAGGCGATCACCGTCGAGGCGCTGGACGCGGCCGCGGAACGGCTCTCCGGCGAGCACGACGACCAGCGCGGCGGCTTCGGCGGCGCGCCCAAGTTCCCGCCGTCGATGGCGCTGGAGTTCCTGTTGCGCCACGCCGCTCGAACCGGCAGCGCGCGGAGCCTCGAGATCGTCGCCACGACTAGTGAGGCGATGGCTCGCGGCGGGATGTACGACCAGCTCGCGGGCGGCTTCGCGCGGTACTCCGTCGACGCCTCCTGGGTGGTGCCGCACTTCGAGAAGATGCTCTACGACAACGCGTTGCTCGCCCGGGTCTACCTGCACTGGTGGCGGCAGACCGGATCACCGCTCGCGCGCCGGATCGCCGAGGAGACCTGCGCCTGGATGCTGGCCGAGCTCGGGACACCGGCGGGCGGACTTGCTGCCTCTCTCGACGCCGACAGCGAGGGTGAGGAAGGCAAGTTCTACGTCTGGACGCCTGAGGAGGTCGGGCCGCGCGCCGCCGAGCTCTTCTCGGTCACGTCGGCGGGGACGTTCGAGCACGGTCGCTCGGTCCTGCAGCTGCTGGCGGATCCGGCGGATGAGTCGGCGTATGCCGAGGAGCGAGTGCGGTTGCTCGAGCTGCGGTCTCATCGCGTCCGGCCGGGCCGCGACGACAAGGTCGTCGCCGCATGGAACGGTTTGGCGATCGCGGCGCTCGCCGAGTGCGGCGTGCTGCTCGACCGGGACGACTTCATCGGGGCGGCGCAGCGATGCGCTGAGCTGATCGTCGGCCGTCACATGGTCGACGGCCGGTTGCGACGGGTCTCACGTGACGGCGAGGTGGGGGAGCCGGTCGGTGTGCTCGAGGACTACGGCAACGTCGCCGAGGGGCTGCTCGCACTGCATCAGGTCACGGGTGAGCGCCGGTGGCTGGACATCGCGAAGCAGCTGCTCGACGTGGCGCTCGATCGGTTCAGCGACGGCGACGGCGGCTTCTACGACACTGCAGACGACGCCGAGCGGCTGGTCCGACGGCCGCGTGACCCAACCGATGGAGCCACGCCGTCGGGTACCTCCGCGGTGGCCGGGGCGCTGCTCGCCAGCGCCGCGCTCACCGGCGACTCGGCCCACCGCGAAGCCGCGGAGCGGGTCATCAACCTGGCCTCCGACCTGATGTCGCGGTTCCCGCGATTCGCCGGCGCGTCGGCGGCGACGGCCGAGGCGCTGCTGGCCGGGCCGCTCGAGATCGCGGTGGTCGATGCGCCAGAGCTGGCCGGCATCGCGCGCCTTACGACGTCCCCGGGTGCGGTGGTCGTGACCGGCGGCGACTCTCCGCTGCTCGCCGATCGGCCGCCCGGCGCGGCGTACGTGTGCCGCGGGTTCGTGTGTGACGCCCCCGAGGCGGACCCGGCGGCGCTGGCGGCTCGTGTGGGGGCCCGTTCGCTGTCGGCGTAAGGCCGGCTGCTCGACAAGGATTACGTTGTAAGTATGTAATCAAAGTCGAGCGGGAGGTTCGACATGACAGAGATCGCAGCGTGGTTCGACGGACGGTTGCCCTCGGAGTGGCTGGTGGGAAAGCCGGTGGTCACGGTCGACCGGGACGAGGTGGTGGTGGTCCTGCCCATCGCGCCACCGGAGCCGCCGGCCGAGGGTGGGGAGCAGGCAGCGGCCAGCGCGACCGCCGGGCGGATCGCTCGCTTCCGCGAGGAGACCCGCGAGCAGCGGATCCGGATCGCTCAGGAGGCCGAGCACCGCTTCGACCGCAAGGTCAGCTGGGGCGTCCAGTGCGGGGACCGAAAGGCGCTGTTCACGACGGTCTCGACGCCGGTGATGACGCGGCTGCGGCAGCCGGAGCGCACCGTCCTCGACACACTCGTCGACGCCGGGGTCGCTCGCTCCAGGTCCGATGCCTTGGCCTGGTGTGTCCGGCTGGTCCGCGACCACACCGAGGAGTGGCTGGCGGAGCTGCGTGAGGCGTTGCGAGAGGTCGAACGCCTCCGGGAGGCGGGTCCGGCGAGCGCAGCGGGGTAGCCCACTGATGTGTCCCGGGCGGTCGTAGCGGGAATACAGAACGCGCGTTATGCTTAGGTCTTCCCACCTTTGCGTGACCGTGCCGCTAATTTTGCGAGCACCTTCCCCGGGCACAGGAAATGGGCAACCCGTAGGAGACGTGCATGACGATCGCCCCGTCGATCCCGGGCCTCGACGAGGCCCCGACCACGCACGGGGGGCTCATCCAGTGGGTGCGCGACACCGCGGCACTCACCACGCCGGACCGGGTCGTGTGGTGCGACGGCTCCGAAGAGGAGTGGGACCGCATCACGCGTGAGCTCGTCGACGCCGGCACGCTGATCCGGCTCAACCCGAAGCTCCGCCCCAACTCCTTCTACGCGAAGTCAGACCCGAAGGACGTTGCGCGCGTCGAGAGCCGCACGTTCATCTGCTCCGAGCGTGAAGCGGACGCCGGCCCGACCAACAACTGGGTCGCACCCGCAGAGATGCGCGCGAAGCTCGGCGGCCTGTTCGCGGGCTGCATGCGCGGCCGGACGATGTACGTCGTCCCGTTCTGCATGGGGCCGGTCGGCTCACCGATCTCCGCTCTCGGTGTCGAGATCACCGACTCGCCGTACGTCGTGATCTCGATGAAAATCATGACCCGCATGGGCAAGGCCGCACTGGACGCGCTCGGCAACGATGGCTTCTTCGTCCCGGCTGTGCACACCGTCGGCGCTCCGCTCGAGCCGGGGCAGGCCGACGTGGCGTGGCCGTGCAACGAGGAGAAGTACATCGTCCACTTCCCGGAGAGCCGCGAGATCTGGTCATACGGCTCGGGATACGGCGGCAACGCGCTGCTCGGCAAGAAGTGCTATGCCCTGCGGATCGCGAGTGTGATGGCGCGCGACGAGGGTTGGCTCGCCGAGCACATGCTCATCTTGAAGCTCACCTCACCGGAAGGCGCGGTGCGCTACATCGCTGCTGCGTTCCCGAGCGCGTGTGGCAAGACCAACCTCGCGATGCTGCAGCCCACGATCCCCGGCTGGAAGGCCGAGACCGTCGGCGACGACATCTGCTGGATGCGCTTCGGCGAGGACGGCCGGCTGCGCGCGATCAACCCGGAGGCAGGCTTCTTCGGCGTCGCGCCCGGCACCGGTGAGTCGACCAACAAGAACGCGATCGACACGCTGCACGCGAACTGCATCTTCACCAACGTCGCGCTCACCGATGACGGCGACGTGTGGTGGGAGGGCCTGACCGACACTCCGCCGGCGCACCTCATCGACTGGAAGGGCCGCGACTGGACCCCGGACTCCGAGGAGCCGGCGGCGCACCCGAACGCCCGGTTCACCGCACCGGCGTCGCAGTGCCCGACGATCGCTCCGGAGTGGGAAGACCCGGCGGGTGTGCCGATCGACGCGATCCTCTTCGGTGGCCGCCGCGCCAGCAGCGTTCCGCTCGTGACCGAGGCATTCGACTGGGAGCACGGCGTCTTCCTCGCATCGAACGTCGCCTCGGAAGGCACCGCGGCCGCTGAGAACAAGGTTGGCGAGCTGCGCCGCGACCCGTTCGCGATGCTTCCGTTCTGCGGTTACAACATGGGCGACTACTTCGCGCACTGGCTGGCCATCGGCGCCAAGACCGACGCCGACAAGCTGCCGCGGATCTACTTCGTCAACTGGTTCCGCAAGGACGCCGACGGCAAGTACGTCTGGCCGGGCTTTGGTGAGAACAGTCGCGTTCTGAAGTGGATCAGCGACCGCATCGGCGGCACCGCCGACGCCGTGGACACGCCGATCGGCCGAGTCCCATCACGCGACTCCCTCGATGTGACGGGACTCGACCTCACCGACGACCAGCTCGAGCTCCTGCTCACCGTCGACGTCGAGACCTGGCGGGAAGAAGCCGCACTCGTGCACCCGCACTACGAGCGGTTCGGCAGCCACACGCCGAAGGCGCTGTGGGACCAGCTGGCCGCACTCGAACAGCGGCTCAGCTAGTCCCTCGCCGGCGGTCGCTCAGGCGAGCGACCACACGATGTCGAGCGTGACCGTCACGGCCTGTTTGCCGGCCTGAATCGGCACCGCCTTGGCGGCTGCGAAGGCGAGTCCGTCGGTCGCGTACGGCTGCGGCGGGGTGGACGTCTCTGTCGATTCCTTGATCGACACGACCTGGCCGAGTGTTTCCCCGGCAAGACTGGCGTCGCGTTGGGCGGCTTCCTTGGCCTGGTTGAACGCGTTGGTGCGCGCGGCGTCGAGCGCAGTCGACTTGTCCGAGATGTCGAGGGAGATCCCGTCGAAGCTCACCGCGTTGCCGGCAACCCCCGTGACGGCCGCCAGTAGGTTGCCGCCCCGCTTGAGCGGGAGGCGGACCGACAGCGACTCGCTGGCGTCGTACCCGATCACATTGCTGTGGTTGTCGTAGGCCTGGTTCAGCTCGAGGTCGGTGGTCTGCATGTCGTCCTTGCTGACCCCTTTCCCTTTGAGCGTCGACTGCACGCGGCTCATGTTCGTGTCGACACTGTCGAGTGCAGCCTGAGCTGAGGCCTGGCGACTGTGCACGGTGAGGCTGGCGACCACGGTGTCGGGCACGCCGTAGCCGGTGCCGTCGCCGCTGACGGTGATGGTGTGGTTTCCGGACGTTGATGTCGCCCGCGCCGGGCCGCCGCCGGAGTCGACGATGACGGCGACGGCGAGTGTCGCGGTGAGGATCGAAAGCAAAGCGATGGTGACGATGCCTGCGCGTGAGGTGAGGCGGCTCATGAGAGGTCCTTGTCTTCTCGACTGTTGCCGATCAGACGGACGAGGCGCCGGTTTGGTTTCGGCGTAACCTTCGGTTGTGTCGGTTCGCAGCCTCGTGTACGGCGTGTACGAGCGCCGCCTGGTGGCGAACCTGGACGGCGCGCCGCGACCCCGCCACGTCGGCGTGATCCTCGACGGCAACCGTCGATGGGCTCGGCAGAGCGGCGCCGCTGATGTCGCGCGTGGTCATCAGGCCGGCGCCGACCGCATCACCGACCTG